>JAYULM010000001.1:0-5621 GCA_043763605.1 Armatimonadota bacterium
AATGCCGCCCGTTGCCACTGTTCGGGTGAGACGTTCTTGTCGTCCGTCGGTAGTTGACTGTAGAAACCAGCAAGCAGTTCCTGAGTTGTCTTGTCCTCCGGGTTCTGTGAATTGGAGTGTGCGGCTTTGCGCTCACGAACCCACACGCCCAAAGTAGCCGCTCCATGGTCGAAGGCGCGATTGGCTGCCCAATCCAACAGCTTTAACGAGAGACTTCCCAACAACCCGACCCCTATGCCGAGTGCGATATGGCTATCAATAAACGCGGATTCACTGTCGTGATGCCCTTGTGTCTCCGCCTCCGGTAATGTCTTCGTGCGGCGGACGTAGTCGGCAAAATCCTGTAAGAAGTCGGCGTCGTCTAATTGGAGTTCCATCGCGCCGTGGGATACCAACAGGGTTACAGAGTCTATTTCCGGAGGGGTTAATTTACGCATCTTGCCTCATGATCGGCGGGATCGCGGGGATGGATTGGGGCGAATGACACCCATCTGATTATACTATGACTACCTATCCGTGTCAACTCGCTTCATTTCCACTCTGCCGAAACGGCATGGTTTGCCGATGCCGCCGCGAGCTACTCTGTCATGCCACAGAAACCACCGCACTTCTCCGACGGCAGGACACTCATCTGGTGCGACGAGTCCGACTGCGACGGGTTGTCCGCCTCCGGAAAATGGGCATACGAGCGCGAACTGATCCGCAACAACGAGGCGCAGTTCTACCCCGGCCGTTCCGACAGCGTCCGCGTCGAAAACGGCCACCTTGTCATCGAAGCGCGGCGTGTGGAGTGGGAGGGCGCGGCGTATACGTCGGCGAGCCTCCATCGCTCCGTGATCCGGTTCTAGTCACGAGTAAATCGCTGTCAAAAAACCGAAAAGCGGGTAGTTCGCGTTTGGCGAACTACCCGCTTTCTGGCATATTTCTATGCCACGGCTACGAGAGCCTTCTCTTAATGACCGGAGTGCGTGTTGGTACGCGTCGCGTCGCCTTCGACATGGACACCGTCGCCGATGCCGCTTACCGTGTTGTCGTTATCCATACGGTCCACGGCGGCAACCGCCGCGCCACTCGCACCCGCTCCCGCGACGCCACCGATGATCGCGCCGACGACAGTTCCGATGGGGCCCGCCGCCGATCCTGCCAGTGCCCCGGTCACTGCGCCACCGACGCCGCCGAGAGCCGCGCCCTTTTCGGCGTCGCCGCTCGGGTTGTCGTCAATTCCGTGTTGAATGTTGTCATTTGCCATGATATTACTGTGTTCTTTCCCAGTGAAGCGATCACTGAAGGTATTTTTCCGAAGGGTGAGCACTAAAGCCACCTTCTTGCAAAGTCGAATCGCTTGCCGATGGCATTCGCAACCATCGATCAAGAACCCGCACACTGCTTTCTGCCAGAGATATACCCACCTATCATAGAATTAAACCACTCAACGAAACGGAGAAGGGAGTATGCCGTTTACTCCCGCGTCCGCCACCGTTTTCTTTATCCGGCGTACGCGGGAAGGCCCGCCGCAAGCCCGCGCCACGCCGCGACGAGGCTATCCTCGTACGGACCGGCGGGCGAGGCGTCCGTATCGGCGACTTTACCGTTCGCGTCCAGCCACGCGGTGTTACGGGCGACGCCCTCGCGGAACGAGACGGTCTGCCCGGTGTATGGCGCGGGACCGCCCGCAGTGTCGCGCTTGATCTTGCCGTTATCGAACACGCTCGGGTACGCGAAAATCTCGTAGGTGCCGCCGGTCAGCGCGGGCGCGACCGCGCGCAGAATGTCGGTGGGGATATAGCAGGGATCGAAAGTCCCTCCGGCGACTTCCGACACGATCTTATGGTAATCGCTCCAGGTGAACCATTCGTCCGCCGTGATGTTATACGCCTGCCCCTTGCACGCTTCGACGCCCATCGTCGCGATGAAACCGCGTCCGACATCGTCCACGTGACACGACGCCCAGAGCGAAGTCCCGTCGCCGTGGACAATCACCGGTTTGTTTTTGCGTACGCGGTCCAGGAAAGTCTCGTGCTTGCCCCAGGAGCGGATCACATTACCGCCCTCGCCGTAGGAGTGCGACGGGCGCAGGATCGTGACCGGGAAACCGTCCGCTTCGTGTGCGGCGAACAGGGCTTCCTCGCACTTGATCTTGTTTTTGCCGTAGCCGCCGATGCTGTGAAACGGCTCATGTTCCGGCGTCGGGATCAGGGTCGGCGGTCCACTATACACACAGACCGTGGAGCAGTGCAGAAACTGCCCGCACCGCCCTTTGAACGCCCGAATCGCGGACGCCGTATCGTCCGGCGAGAACGCGACCATGTCTACGACGACATCGAATGTTTTGTCAGAGAAAGTGTTCTCGAACGTCGCGTAATCCTTGCGGTCGCCTATAATGACTTCGTAGGAGCCTTCCTCCAACCGCGATTCCGATTTGCCGCGATTGAAACAGGTAACTTGATGCCCGTCCGCGATGAGTCTCCGCGCCGTAGCGGTAGAGATAAGACCGGTGCCCCCGATGAAAAGTATGTGCATGGGGCATTATAACCGCCAAGACGCCGAAATCGTCAAGCCGGGAAGGGGAAAGTTTTTTACCACCAAGACGCCAAGTTCGCCAAGGCAAGAGAAAGAGGAGAAGGGATTTAAGTTTGGATTTCGCTGTAATCCGGTTCGCGACCTAACTGGCGAGACACATCTCAAAACCCTTCTCCTCTTTCTCTTGCCTTGGCGAACTTGGCGTCTTGGCGGTTAGAACCTCTTGAACGCGACGACGGCGTTGTGTCCACCGAAGCCGAAGTTGTTCGATAGCGCGACATCGACGCGGGCTTTGCGGGCGACGTTCGGGACGCAGTCCACTTCGCATTCGGGGTCTGGCGTTTCGTAGTTGATGGTTGGTGGGAGCAGTTCTTTTTGCATCGCGAGAACTGTGGCGATTGCTTCGATCCCGCCCGCGCCGCCTAAAAGGTGCCCGGTCATCGATTTGGTCGCCGACACCGGGAGGCTCTTAAAACGCTCGCCGAACACGGAGCGAAGCGCACCTGTTTCGGACGGGTCGCCGATGGGGGTACTGGTCGCGTGCGCGTTCACGTAATCGACCTGCTCCGGTTCTAAGTTGGCGTTGCGAAGGCAGGCGCGGATTGCACGAGCGACGCCCTCGCCTTCCGGCGCGGGAGCCGACATGTGGTACGCGTCCCCGCTCATGCCATACCCGACCAACTCCGCATAAATCTGTTTTGCGCCCCGCCGTTCGGCGGATTCGAGCGTCTCGATCACCAGAATGCCCGCGCCCTCGCCGATCACGAACCCTTCGCGTCCGGCGTCGAACGGTCGGGACGCCTTTTCGGGACGGTCGTTAAACTTCGACGCCATGGCTTTCATGTTGCCGAAGCCCGCCATCGAGACCGGCGTCACCGCCGCCTCCGCGCCGCCGACGATCATCGCGTCGGCGTCGCCGCGCCGGATGATCTCCAGGGAGTCGCCAATCGCATGGGCACCGGTCGCGCACGCCGTCGCGACGGTGGAGTTAGGTCCCTTCGCGCCGGTCAAAATCGACACCATGCCGCTCGCCATGTTGACGATCATCATGGGAATCAGAAACGGGGAGACGCGGTTCGGTCCCTTTTCGATCAGGATGCGGATCTGCTCTTCCAGTGTCGCCAGACCGCCGATACCGGACCCGATCAGCACGCCGACCCGCTCGGCGTTGGTGCCGTCGATCACCAGACCGGAATCCTCGACCGCTTCCCGCGCCGCCGCGACGGCGAACTGGGTGAACCGGTCGGCGCGCTTGGCGTCCTTGCGGTCCATAAAACTGCTCGGGTCGAAGTTTTTCACCTCGCCCGCGATCTGCACATCGAACCCCGAGGGATCGAACAGGGTGATCCTGCCGACGCCGGACGTACCGGACGCCAGCGCGTTCCAGTACGATTCCTTACCGATCCCGACCGGAGTTACCGCGCCGACCCCGGTAACAACGATCCGCTTGTTGTTGTTACTGCTACTCATAGTGGTTAGTGGTCAGTGGTTAGTGGTCAGTGGTCCGAGAAGATGCCGGGAGAGAGTACACGTTTACCGCTTCCCCTCCGGCACTATCCACTGACCACTGACCACTGACCACTAACCCGCTGTCTTGCTGTCGATGTAATCTACCGCGTTGCCGACGGTCGCGATCTTTTCCGCGTCTTCGTCGGGGATTTCGATGTCGAACTCCTCTTCCAGTCCCATGACCAGTTCGACCACGTCGAGCGAGTCCGCGCCGAGGTCGTCTACGAACGAAGCCGTCTCGGTGATCTGGTCTTCGCTTACTTCGAGTTGCTTAACAACTACTTTCTTTACCCGTTCAAATGATGAAGCCATAATTGCTTGTCTACACACTCCTGTTTGATTAGTGATCAGTGACCAGTGACCAGTGACCAGTGCCAGAAGTATCCACTCTGATCACTAACCACTAACCACTGCTCACTAAACTGTCATTCCACCGTCCACGGTCAGCACCTGTCCGGTGATGTAACTTGCCGCATCGGACGCGAGAAACGTTACTGCGGCGCCCACATCCTCGGGTGTCCCGAGGCGGGCAAGCGGCACTTTCTTCAGTATATCGTCACGGCTCGATTCCGGCATCGCGTCGGTCATCTGCGTTTCGATAAACCCCGGCGCGACCGCGTTCACGGTGATGCCGCGAGAACCGAGTTCGCGGGCGACGGTACGCGTAAAACCAATGATACCCGCTTTCGACGCCGAGTAATTCGCCTGACCGGGATTCCCGATCAGGCCCATCACCGACGTTATGTTGATGATACGCCCCGATTTCTGCTTCAGCATGATCTTGGCGGCGGCACGAGTACACAGAAACGTTCCCTTCAGGTTCGTATCCAGCACCAGATCCCACGCCGCCTCGTCCATACGCAGGAGTAGCGTGTCTTTCGTCACCCCGGCATTATTTACCAGTATATCAACCCTGCCGAGAAGTTCCTGAGACTTTCGCATCATCTCCTCGACCGATTCCGCGCTTGCCACGTCGCACGTCACCGCGTAGCCCTTGCGCCCGAGCGCGTTCACGGCGTCTGCGACTGCTTCGGCGTCCGCGATGTTCGTGCGGGCGGTGATGACTACATCCGCGCCCGCCTGCGCGAGCGCGACGGCAATCGCGCCGCCGATCCCTCGCCCGCCGCGCCCGGCTCCCGTGACAATGGCGGTTTTTCCTGTTAAGTCCAAGTTCATAAATTTAGTGCGCCTGTGGGCGGGGATGTACCATCCTCCGGTGGAAGCGTTCCGCTTGGGTTTCCTTCGGAAACAGGAAGGTCCAATGGGACCGCCTGACGAGTTCGGCAAGCCCGTTTCCGAAGGAAACCCAAGCGGAACGCTTCCACCGGAGGATGGTACATCCCCGAACCGACCGGAGGGTTTACACCCCCCCCGCCCCAACAACAACTACCCGACTAACGCTTCCCTCGCCTTCGTCAACCCCGCTCTGTCGCCCACACTATACGTCACGGCGTCCGGCGCGATCCGCTTGATCAGCCCCGCCAGCACCGTCCCGGAGCCGCACTCGATGAACGTCGTGTAGCCGTCCGCCGTCAGCCGCTGAATCGTCTCGATCCAGCGCACCGGACCGGCGACCTGCGCGGACAGGTTGG
>JAYULM010000002.1:0-5614 GCA_043763605.1 Armatimonadota bacterium
AAAGTGGCACTGACATATCGATTTCGTACGATGTTCGTTGCGCAAATTTGCTGGACGACAACGATTTGCCCCCTGTCGCTTTATTTTTGCAAGAGGCTCACGAGTGTAAACATTCCCCCCGGAAATATTAATAGTACTGGAGTCATAGCCGTAAACACCGCTGTCATACTGCCCGGCCGCCCCCCCGGTCATGTTGAGCCTGTGGAAACCGAACACGTTGATTCCTTTGTACCGTCCGCGGCTGGGTATGACGGTTTCCAAAAAGGAGCCGGGTACATTTGAACCGTTTCCTATCGTGTATGTGATAGTTCCCGGCATGGTAAAAAATTCGTCCCGGTTGTTTTTGCCTACGAAAACGTTTTGGGAAGCAACAGTGCCATTGGCAGTTGTGTCACTGGTGACAAAAATCTGGGCATTAACGGTGTTGCCGAAAGCAAGTATACAAAGGCTAAGCGTAGTGGCAAGACTCAGCAGTGATAGTCGCATGATGATAGAGATTCCTTCGTGCTTTAGTGTGGTAAGCCCGGTGATTCGGGCGGATGGGAATGTGGACGCGACTGACGCGTCCGGCTTTCGTGTGCACGTGTCGCTCTAAGCGTCACGCGTGACGTTTGCGATAGACGGCGAACCCGATGAGAGGCAGAGCGAAGAGGGCGAGCGTTCCCGGTTCCGGCACAGTAACGGCGGCGTTAAGCCCGCGTACTGAAAATGCGCGGTCACTAAAGCGCGTGGACCTATCTCCGTTAAACAAATTATCTTGATAAGAGAGATTATCCACACCTTCTCCCCCCATCCATGAATGAGTGGGATTAAATGTGGCTTGCTTGGAAAAGGGAGAAAACCAGTAGTTTGCTCCTGCGTTCACGAGCACAGGATTTGATAAGGTTGCAGTGTAGTTATAAACGTTGTGCGATCTCCCAAACAGTTCTCTGGTACCGACAAAGACACGGGCGACATCTGCGGCAGAAAGAGTCTGTTGATCTAATTCTGTTCCTGGTTGGCCCAAGGCATCCGAGTAAAAACCCAACTGAAAGTCGGTGGTTATGGGGGTCTCCAAACTGGTCTGACCCACAATCATCGCTTGCCACGTTACTTGTCTCAACAGTGTGTCGAAGCGTACCGAAAAACTATCGTATGTGCGGAAGCCACCATCACTGGAACTGGTCCACACGCCGTCGAACGATCCGGGAAACAGAGCACGTTGCGTAAACATCGTCACGTCGGTAGCGATGCCAGGCACGTACTCGATGATGTAACTGTTGCGGGTAGAAGTATCCGCGAGATCATTCCAGTTAAACGGAGATACATTGGCGATTTCGAGAGCATTCTCTACCCCGCCGGAGTTGTTAGCGAAGTTCGCGTTGAACGTATAACCAAACGATTCATTCGTGATCCACTCCCACCCCCGGATGCCTCCGGGCTTCCGGCGGGTTGGAATGCACCGATCCATGTACCGAAGCCGTTCGCGCCCCCGGTGTCGAAAGCGAAGTTGTTATGGATAAACGCCTGCTCCTCGGCGGAGGTGATCGTCGCGAGATACCCGGTCCCACCCGCGAAGGTCCGGGCAGTCGCCGACTCCAGTGCCTGATGCCAGTTAAGGTTTAAGCCGGGGGCACTCACCTGTTCGTAATAGTGACCGTTCGCGGGGTTGAAAATGATCTGTGCATTCGTCGGTGCCGAGATCATTAGCAAACCACCAGCAAGGGCAAGAACTAAAAGAGATAGTCGCATGATGATAAATGATTCCTTCGTGCTGTAGCGTGAACTGCTCGCCGATTCGAGCGTGTCGAGACTACTGTAGCGACCGGGTGTAAAATAAGCGTTAAAGGATTGTCAAATATGACGTCAAAGCGGGCGACTGCTGAAATATCTGGTGTAAAATTATCATCAAAAGCATCGTCTCGTTTGATTGCGCTTTTTTGACGGTTTGCCGCGTTGAACACACTTCCCGGAAAAGGATACTACCGTGACCACAAATGACTCCTTCTCGAACGATAATGATGGATTTTCGGCGTTGACTGTCGAGGACAGTGCCGTCCACGCCATCTCTGTGTGTCACTTCCAACTGTTCGGGGAGTTTTCCGTCCAGTCGTCGCCGGATGCCCCCGCCGTTCCGGTGCGTATGAA
Organism: Armatimonadota bacterium; assembly: GCA_043763605.1. Lineage (GTDB taxonomy): Bacteria > Armatimonadota > Armatimonadia > Armatimonadales > Armatimonadaceae > JACMIU01. The sequence goes on from JAYULM010000002.1 coordinate 2,128, forward strand.
AACCCAGAAGGCAAGTTTACTGCTTGCCTTTTTGCTTCTGCACCCGAATCGTGCCTACTCCCGCGAGCAGGTCGGGGCGTTTCTCTGGCCCAGTGTCGGGGAGAAATCGATGCTCGCGTCACTACGCACCGATTTGAATTATCTGCGGAACGGGCTGAAGTCGGCGGGTTTGCCCGAGGATCTGCTTCGCATCGACGGTAAAATGCTGGGAGTTCATACGCGGTACATCACCACCGATGCTGGGGCTTTCGATGCCTGTCTCGCCACCGCCGAAAAATCGCCGCTCGTTTCGGACAAGATCGACGCACTGGAAACCGCGCTGTCTCTCTATCGTGGACCACTCCTCGCCGGTATGAACGATGTGGACGGGGCGAAAGAATGGCTCGCGGCAATACGTTGCGATTACGTCGAACATGAGGAGGACATACTTTCCTGCCTCGCGGCGCGGTATGCGGATTCGGGGAATCCACAAAAGGCGTTGGAGTTCGCCCGTCGCTTCGCCGACCGGGATCGTAGCGACGCCGCCCGCCAGGAGACCGTCGCACGACTCACGGACTTGATACAGAAACGGGAGCAAGCGGTGTTAGTCGATTCGCTCCGTAATATGTCGCCTTCCCCGCAAATATCCGAGGAGTTGTTGACCGTTACGATAGTCGATGTTGCTTCGCCGGAGCCGGTGAAAACGGAACCGACGCGTAGCACCGGGCGTACGGCGGTCCCTCCAGGAGTCGGGTTCGCGGCGGCGGGTATTCTCGGCGTGGGCATCGGGTACTTGCTACGTCCGCCGGTTCCCGCGCCCTCACCGCATCCTCTGCCCAAGAAACGCGTGCCGGGCGACCTCATGGAAATCAACGCCTTCGAATCCCCCTCGGCGCAGGGCATGACCGAGATCGATTACGAAGGGGCGTTGGGGTATTACATGATTCAGTTAGAGGACAGAACTGGAAACCATACACACCGCCAGGAAACGGCTTTGCGATTATACACGCTCGGCTATTCCGCGCACATGCAGGGGAAAGGACGCGGAGAAATAACGATTGCCGCAGTGGGCAAAGCGATTGAGGTGTTCCAGGCGCATCGGATGCTGACGAATCTGTTGACGGCACGACTCCTGTTAGCGCAAGCCTACTTGTTACAGGGGGTGCGGTCCGCCGCGTTGGATAACATGGCACGGGTGGAGCGTATCGCGGACTCGCTTCCCTCCGCAGACGTAGACAAGGATGTGCTGATGCTCATCGGCGAGACGTTGATTTCGTTGGGCGAGTATAGGAAGGCACAGGGCTATATTCGACTCTCCTACCAGCGGCACCCGGTCGCGGAGCAGAAGGCGGGCTTGCCATCGATAGATCGCTTCCTCGGTGTAATCGCGGCGGAAACTGGCGATTATCCGGCGGCAAAACGGTACCTCACACGAAGTATCGAAAGGTACGCGACAATCCCGACCCAACGCCAGACGCGGGCGGCGGTCCTCGGCAATCTGGGCGATGTCTTTCTATGGGAAAAAGACACGTCCAAGGCGACCCCACTCTATTCGGAGGGGTTATCCGTCTGGGAGGGGGTCAACCAGCGATTCTGGATGGGGCAGTTCCAGTTACGTCACGCCCGCGTCGCCTACTATCTGGGGAGGAACGATGAAGCACTGCGTCTCGCCGGGGAGAGTTTGCGGTTGATCGAGGGATCGAACAGCACGGTAGCAAAGGCGGGTCCCCTACTCGTGCAGGGCAGGCTGGCACTCCGTGATCGTAAACGAACCGCCCTTGATCTTCTTACGGAATCGCTACGTCTGCGCCGGGAGAACGGCAACCCGCGCCTCGTCGCCGAAGGTTTGGAGGCTCTCGTGCAGGCGCAACATGCCTTCGGACAAAGCGCGTCGGCGAAGTCTGCTCTGACGGAAGCGATACGGTTACGCCAAAAAGCCGCGACACCCGTCCCGCCTATCGAAAGAACGACCATTGCCGATCTGCGCCATGCTTTGCAAGTCTAAAGTGTCGTCGTTCTTCCTCTTGTTCGGTCTGGTCATCTTCTTACACACGCCGGGCAATGCGAACTGATTCATGGAAAATAAGCTACTACCTCACCGTACGCTGTGATAGTTTGTTCCACTTGATGTAACTTGATGACGACTTGCAACACTCAACTCCTTGCCTTGTACTTTGATGGTAACTATTCAGGCATTGCGAAACTTTCCGCTTTCGCGATAAAGTCTTATCTAAAGTCATGACCGAAGAGGAAGCCCGAAGGGGAATCGTAAGATGCCCCTGCTGTAGCGAAAAAAGTGATGGTACTTTTCCTGTAGGGATAGATCATCCGGTCCGGTACGGTCCGCGTCTTTCAGGGTTTGCTACCTATCTCCACAGCGTCCATTTGCTCCCCTTTGCTCGCTGTGCCCAGATCCTCCAGGGCATTACGCTGGCTCCGTTCTATGTCGGTAGGCTATCTCAGGCACTGGCGATGGCTTTCACCGGATTGGAATCCTTTGACGCGCGACTCGACCAAACACTGGCTCAAGTCGGTCATAAGCATGCCGACGAGACGGGGAGCCGAATCGCTGGGAAGTTGCAGTGGGTTCATGTGCGTTGCACCAACACCCTGTGCCGCCTTTTCCGCCACAATATACCTCCGTCAAAAGTGCCTTTTGGCGACAACGTTTTCAGAGGGGGCACCTGTTCACAAAACGACTTTTGACGGAGGTATAATAATCGTGGTGGTGTAGCCTGCGAAAAGTGTTTCGCGTGTCGATGATCTGACCCGATATGGCGGTACTTTGATGAGGGACTTTTATAGCAGTTATGTGCGGCTTGGTTGCTCTCACCAGTTCTGTGGGGCGCACCACGCGAAATGGCTTCGCCATTTCCGCATTCTGCGGGAGTTGACGTTCGTCGATGAGGTATTAGGGCAGAGTTGGGCAGGTTCTCTCAAATCCGTAATAGAGCAGATGGTATCTTGCTGTCACCGTGCCCGCGCAGAGGGGGCGGCCGTGGTCAAGAACGCCGGGGTTCTTTGCTCCGCGTTCGATAATTGTGTGGAGCAAGGATTAGCGAGTAATCCACTACCTACCCCCCAGCAGAAAAGTCGGGGGCGTCCTGCCAGAGGGAAGGTGCGTTGCCTTCTGGAACGGTTACGTGCTTTCCGTTCGGAGTATCTCGCGTTTCTGTTCGATTTGTCTTTGCCATTTACCAATAATGAGGCGGAGCGTGATCTTCGGATGCTAAAGGTCAAGGGAAAGATAATTGGCTGTTTTCGGACGGAAACGGGAGCAGATGTCTTCTGTCGCCTTCGCAGTTACATCTTGACCTGTCAGAAGCAAGGGATGCGATTGCTCGATTGTTTGTGCTCGATTTTTGTCGGGGATACCAAAATGCCCGACTTTTCAACAGCCTGAAGAGTTACACGAGTTTTTACAATATCTGAACGCCCGGAACGTTGATTATCTGCTCATCGGCGGCTTCGGGGAACTTCGTTCCTCCGGTGGAAGTGAAGCACTTGG
>JAYULM010000003.1:0-5587 GCA_043763605.1 Armatimonadota bacterium
ACCCAACACCCAACACCCAACACCCAACACCCAACACCCAACACCCAACACCCAACACCCAACACCCAACACCCAACACCCAACACCCAACACCTAACACCCAACCACCCGAATCCGAATCACCGTCACGTCGTCGTTCTTCAGGCGTTTGCTGTCGCGCAGGTCGCGCGCCATCGCGGTCAGCGTCGCGTCTCCGTCCGGCAGATCGAGCGGTGCCAGCCAGTGCCAAGGAGACCGCCCCTTCTCGGTTTCGCGCAGGAACCATGCCGCGAGCGCGTCCGACATCAGGTATAACACGTCACCTGCTTGCACGGTTCCTGTTTGTACGACGGTGTGCGCGGATATGTTTGCCCGCGTCGTCGGCTTGGTCCCGATTAACGTCGGCGTCCCGGAGAAATCCTCCCACCGTGCGAACGGGAACGCACGCACGACGCGGAACGTGTCCGCCCCGGGTTCAGCGGGGCGAAGGTGGAACAGCGCGCAGTCGCCGACTGCGAGTACCTGGTAGAATCCGGTGTCGGGTAACAGCGTGACTCCGATCAGCGCGGCGTGCGAGCCTTCATTACTCACCTTCGCTTGCGCATACCAGGGTAGTGGTTGCGACTGCACCCGCTTTTCCCAGTCGCGCGCCAGAAACGCGACCCGCACCGGTAGCGTTTCGGTCGTCAGCCGCCCGCTCGTGTAGTCAGTCGCCAGCAGGTTCGCCCACAGTCCCGAAAACGTCGCCCCGGTCGCCCCGTCCGCCACCGCGACCCGGAGCGGAACACCGGGGGCGTTTTCGCCGACACTGTGCGCGTCCTCGTACTCGCTGGCGTCATAGCCCCCCTTCGGACTCCACCAGGTGGTGATTGAGAAGGTCATCGTGCGCCCCCGGTAGTGGTGAGGTCAGTGGTCAGTGGATAGTGGACAGTGGACAGTGGTGAGTCGGCAGTACCAGTCGTCCAGTTGCCGCGCGTACCCACGCTTCTTCTCTGTCCACTGTCCACTGTCCACTGACCACTGACCACTGACCTCACCACATCTTCCCCGGTCGCGTCCCGATCTCCAGCGCGAGTACGAGGAGCGACGGGTCGGCGTTGAGCACGAAAGCGCGGGAGCGGTCGGAAAGCATCAAGCCGTTTTCCCAGGCGACATTGCGCATGTACGGCGTCAGGTACGTCGAACTTTCCCAGAGCATTTTGGCATACGGGTCGGTGCGCCCGCCCACTTTCGGCAGGGCGTCGGCGGAGTCGGGGAAGCGGAGCGGTTCCGCCTGGCGGCGGCTGGAAAGGTGGACATTGAACAGCGTCACGCGCCCGTTGTGGTTGCCCAATCCCGCGAGTGCCGCCAAATACGGCGTCGGGTCGCCGTCGGTCGCCTCGCCGTCGGTGATGTGGACGATTACCGGGGGGAACGCGGTCGCGGAGCGCAAAAGCCAGTCGGACAGAACCTGATAACTGTAGCGGAGCGCGGTACACATCAGCGTGGAGCCTTTCGCGGTCGGCTGCACCCAGATAGGCAGTTTCGTTTTCTTCGGGACGAGTTGCCCGAAGCCGAAGCCGTCGTCTACCATGTCTACCTTTTCGACCATGCCCGCATAGTTGTTCGCCACCTCACGGATCGAGACCATCTCGTGTCCGGCGAGTGCGCCGCCCCAGATCGGTTGCACGGTCTGCCCATAGCCGATCACGCAAACGTCGAAATAGTTGCGGATGCCGTCCGACTTCGAGCAAGTAATGATCAGGTTGCGGAGCAGGTTGTTGAGCGCGAGGGCGACACCTTCCGCTTTCGTCTGTCCGTTGACGCGGTCCTCGCCGAACGGCTCTGCCATCGAGGACGATTGGTCCACGAGAAACAGGAAGCACGACGGGTTGTTGCGTGTAATGTCGGACGAGGCGTAAACGGCGGTCGAGTTATAGGACATCGAAACGGCTGGCTCCTTTGCGAACGGTATAGGGGAGATTATATCGCGCCTCCGGTGTCTGGCGCGGGGTGGGGAAACTACACGTATAGCAACGCGGGTTGAAACCCACGTCTGTGGGCGACTGCGTCGCCGAACGTCCTCCGGACGAAAAGGTGGTTGCCGATTTTGTCAGTGGGCGGAAGCGTTTTAACCACGTCCGGAGGACGTTCGGCGACGCAGTCGCCCACAGACGTGGGTTTCAACCCGCGTTGCCATTATGTGCGTTACAAATTGCGTTGTAAAAAAATTATTTCCCCCTTGCGTTTTCGGAACGCCTGTGTGGTATTCTATGGTCTGTTGATTGCCCGCGACCATAATGTCATGGTCGTGCGCGGTCAATCCGTCGTTTTAATTTGGAACGTGCCCGTTTTCGATGGAAGTCGCTTCGCTGCAACGAAGCGACCGGGAGAACCCTGAGACCGTCGAAACGTTCCCGATACCGGCAGCCGATACGGAAAGTTTGAGAGGCGGCCGGGAAGAAAACGAAGGTGCCTGCCCGTGTTTATCCGCAACCGCTTCGCCGTGCGCAACGGCTCCACGCCCGCAAAACGCAACGGCTTTACGCTGATCGAACTGTTAGTCGTGATCGCGATAATAGCGATACTCGCCGCGATCCTCTTTCCGGTCTTCGCCCAGGCGCGCGAGAAAGCCCGGCAGACCTCCTGCTCCTCGAATCTGAAGCAACTCGGCACGGCGATCCTGATGTACGCGCAGGATCACGACGAGATGCTCCCCGTGCCGGGCGGCATGACCGACTTCCCGGCGTGGGACAACGTCGATAGATATGGCGTCAGTTCGGCACTGGATGTGTACCTCAAAAATCGGGGCAAGTCGCTAACGTCGGTCTGGAACTGCCCGAACCATACCGAGGAGCTGCGCGGCACACCGCCCGCGCCGGGGTCGAACCAGTTTTATTTGAACTTCCCGCGCAACTACTCCATGAACGCCCTGCTACGGTCGCCGGGCGAAACGATGAACATCTTCAACGGGCAATATATCAACGACGGGGGCTATGGTCCCGTGGACGATGTCGATAACTTTTCCAACTATTACGGCGCGACGCGGTACCAGTTCCTGAACCGGCTGACGGACGGTGCTACCCTCGCGGACATCGTCGAACCCGCCGACACCGTGATGATCCACGAGGGCATCCCGCAAGTCACCAGCGGCGCGGGGAACGGTCAGTTCAACGGCTCGACCGCGCGGGTCGGCGATTACGCGACGACCGCCGGGTACTACCCGGACGCCGTGACGTGTAAGTCCGCGATGTTCCCGACGTTCGGCAACACGCAGTGCGCGCCGCGCGGTCTGAAACCGTTCCACGGCGACGAGCGGAATAACTACCTGTTCGCGGACGGACATGTCAAATCGCGCAAGCCGATCACGCGGGCGCGCGTGGTCGCGGCGGGCGCGGACGCGGTGCGGTGGAAACAAGAAGGGTTACACATCTACTTCCTGAAGCACTGCCGCGTCCCGTCACTACCCTGCCCCTGACGAACACTGTGGGGCGGATGCTTCCCGGAGGCTCCCTGCGCGGTGGCGGGAGCCTCCGGGAAGCATCCGCCCCGACATACGCGGATAGAAATTTGATGATTTCTTAATATTGGCTTAACATTGCCACGGGGAACCCGTGGTATTCTGAATCGTTTCCAACCCCTAACCTATCCATAGGATAGGGGACGCACCTTATATAGAGTCATTTAGAACGTGCCCGTCTTTTGATGGAAGTCGCTTCCCCGTGCAGGAGGCGACCGGGAAAACCCTGAGACCATCGAAACGTTCCCGATACCGGTAGCCGATACGGAAAAGTTTGAGAGGCAACCGGACCGAAATGAAAGAACGAAGCTACCCGAACGTGTCTAACCTTACCAACCGCCCCGCCGTGCGCAACGGCTTCACGCTGATCGAACTGCTCGTCGTGATCGCGATCATCGCCATCCTCGCCGCGATCCTTTTTCCCGTCTTCGCCCAAGCCCGCGCCAAAGCCCGGCAAGCCGCCTGTTTGTCGAACATGAAGCAACTCGGTCTTGCTGTTATGCAATATACGCAGGACTATGATGGTGTGATTGTACCTGCACAAATATCTTACGCTCCACCCTCAAGTAGCATAGTCTCTTGGCCGACCCTTGTTTATCCCTATGTAAAGAGTGCCGGTATTTTTGTATGCCCCAGTGCTAACGATGCGTTATTCAGACCTGATAAGCGTATTACGGCTGGCACCAGGCAATATGTCGGCGTAACTGATCCGACAAAAGCAACACCCTCCTTGACATATCCTGTGGGTGCCATTCCGCCGGGCGACGGGAGTGACGGCGGGTTGTCGCAGGTTCCACGCTTGTCTTATGGGCGTAATGTTATCCCGAGCAATACGGGTGCCAGTTCGCCCCCCTGGAGCGCGATCAATGGTGGGCGTGTTACCAACAACGGTAAGGCTTACGGGTCTTCGGCGAACCCTTTTGCCAACAACACCAACAAGAGAAAATCAGGATGGGTTGGCACGAGCACTACGTCAGAAATTACCGAGGCAGATGTTCCGGAACCCGCAGGCACGATCCATTTTATGGACGCAATGACAGGAACGACTGTTTCGGCATCCATTTTCTCTCAGCCACATAATTTGGGAAGTTCTATCCGAGGAATTCAACAGGATACTCGTACGGATATGTACCCTGACGAGACTGCCAGCAAGGTAGACTACCGCCACAGCGATGGCTTCGTGATCCTCTACGGAGATGGTCACTCGGGCTGGAAAAAGTGGGGTTCGACTACACCCTGCCAGTGGACCATTCAGGAAGACAACTGCCCGTAAGCGAGAGCACGTGTCGTAGAATGCGGGCGCGTCACCGATCCGGTGGCGCGCCCGTTCTTTTGCCGCGCCGCGAACCCGCGAAATAAATGCCCTTCCTGCCCATTTCTTAACACTGTCTTAACACAATATCGGCTACACTATCGGTGCGCCCGGCTATCTTGTCGGCGCGACGCTTAGAAAGCAGACATTCTTATGGCTGATATCGTAGATGTGGCAGTTGCTAACGGTTCGTTCGGAACCCTCGTTGCGGCAGTGAAAGCGGCCGGACTCGTGGAAACTCTCAAGGGCGCGGGACCGTTCACCGTGTTCGCCCCGACCGACGCGGCGTTCGCGGCACTCCCGGCGGGCACCGTGGAAGACCTCCTGAAGCCGGAGAACAAGGAAAAACTGGCGGTGGTACTCACCTACCACGTCGTTTCCGGCAAAGTCATGGCGGCGGACGTGATGGGCATGAAGTCCGCGACCACGGTGAACGGGCAGGACGTGATGATCGACGCCGCCAACGGCGTGATGATCAACAACGCGACCGTGGTGACACCCGATGTGGCAGCCGACAATGGCGTGATCCATGCCATCGACACGGTTCTGCTTCCGAAGTAATTCGGTAGTCGGTTGGGCTGAAAATCAAAGGGCGCGTCACCGATGTTTCGGTGGCGCGCCCTTTTTCTCTCACCGCCCGTTTCTCTCTCACCCCCCCGCCCCCTCTCTCATCGGAATGAAAGAGGGGGAGTCCGGAGGCGGAACGTGACCCCGTTCGTCGGGTGGTCCGAGAAACGCGGCGACGCTCCCTCCTCCGGACTCCCCCTCTTTCATTCCGATGAGAGAGGGGGCGGGGG
>JAYULM010000004.1:0-1600 GCA_043763605.1 Armatimonadota bacterium
GGACGCTCGGTGGCGGAGCCACCTACAGGCGTCGGTGAAACCGATGATCACATCTAACGGTACAATCATCGACAAATGCGTATGGAAAACCCGGTATTACAGATTTTGCGCGACGCCCTGCGTGGCACCGAATACGACGGACGGTTATTTCTCGTCGGCGGCTATGTCCGCGACAAACTCATGAATCGCCCGGGTTCGGCGACGCTGGACGATATTGACCTGGTTCTGGAGGGCGACGCGTCCGGTGTCGCTCACTTGCTGTGGAAGAAGCGCGTCGCGTGGCACAAGCCGGTCGAGTTTCCGACATTCGGCACCGCGATGGTGCGCGTCGGCGGGACCGGACCGGAGAACCCCGGTGCGCAGGTTGAACTGGTCACGGCGCGGGAAGAAACGTACCGGGAAGGGTCGCGCAAGCCGGTAGTGACGCCGGGGACGATTGCCTCCGACGCCTTGCGCCGCGACTTCACCATCAACACGTTTCTGGAGAATCTACACACCAGCGAGATCACGGACCCGACCGGGCGCGGCTATGCCGACCTCGAATCGAAAATCCTGCGGACGCCGCTGGACCCGGTAATCACCTTCTCGGACGACCCGCTCCGGATGCTCCGCGCCGCGCGGTTCGCCGCGAAGTTGGGTTTCGTCGTCGAGGAGAACACGCTCGCCGCGATCTACGCCAATGCGTTCCGCCTGTCGCCGGAACACGGAATTTCGTTCGAGCGGGTGCGCGACGAACTGATGAAAACGCTCCCTACGGCGGGTGCGGCGCAGGGCTTGGAGATGATGCGCGAAACCGGGCTGTTGGCGCAGTTCGCGCCGGAACTCGCCGCGATGCACGGCGTGACTCAGAACCGCTTTCATCTCTACGACGTTTGGACGCACACACTGGTCGCGCTCGCGAACCTGCCCCCGGACGCCGACGCCTTTATTCGTCTCGCGGTGCTACTTCACGATGTCGGCAAGCCCGCGACGCGCACGGCGGACCCGGTTTCCGGCGACGTTCACTTTTACGAGCACGAGAAAGTCGGCGCGGAAATCGCCCGCGCGGTAATGACCCGGCTGAAGTTTTCCGGCGACGAAACCGACCGCGTGGTCGCGCTGGTTGGTTTGCACATGCGCTACGGCGCGTACAACGGGGCGGAATGGACCGACGCCAGCGTACGTCGGTTGATCCGCGCGGTCGGCGAGCACCGGCGCGACCTGTTCACGATTGCGCGTGCCGACATGTCCGCCTGCGCCCTCACCGACGAAACCGGCGCACCGTTCCCGACCGCCGACCTTTCGGGACTATCCGCGCGCATGGAGCAGATCGAAGCCGTCGCGCACATTACCACGGCAACGTCGCCACTCTCCGGGGAGGAGATCATGAAGCGTCTCGCGCTCCCGGCGGGTCGGCTAGTCGGCACGATCAAAAACGCCCTCACCGACGCGGTCGTCGCGGGCGAACTCGCGCCGGACGATAAGGAAGGGGCTGAGGAGATGGCGAGAAAGATGGTCGTTGCGTGATTGGGTGTTGGGTGTTAATCGCGTCCGTGGGTGGTGCCCGTCGGTCGCGGTCCATCGGTTTCACCGACGTCTATAGGTGGCTCCGCCACCGAGC
>JAYULM010000005.1:0-22007 GCA_043763605.1 Armatimonadota bacterium
GTTTCCCCACGGAGTGGGGAAACCGGAAACGACGGATTCGCGGGAAAGGACCGAACCAGAACCCCGTTACATTTTACGAACAAGCAGCACCGCAGGTAACAACGATGCAACGCCCTCGCGGAAACTGCGTTTCCGCTGCGTTGCCCCCCACGGGAAGTGCTCCCCGGAGGGGCGGGGGGGGGAAGCAACACTACTTTGTCAGCATCGCCCGCATCGACTGCAACTCGCTCCGCTGGGCTTCGGTCACAGCGGGATAGTCCACTTTGAGTGACTCCAGCGTGTCCACAATCACCTGTGAAATAATCAGGCGGGCGTTCTCCTTATCGTCAGCGGGCACCACGTACCACGGCGACTCATTCGTACTCGTTTCGGAAAGGCACTCGGCGTACGCGGCTTGGTACTCGTCCCAGTGCTCGCGCTCTTTCACGTCGCCTGTATTGAACTTCCAGTTCTTTTCCGGCTCATCGATACGCGCGAGGAACCGCTTGCGCTGCTCCTCCTTCGATAGGTGCAGGAAAAACTTCACCACCCGCGTCCCGCTCCGGGACAGGTGACTTTCCATATCGCGGATCGAGCGGAACCGCCCTGCCCATATCGTGTCGGGGTCGGAAACTTCGGCGGGCAGATTCTGATAGGTGAGCAGTTCGGGGTGCACACGCACGATCAACACCTCTTCGTAATAGGAGCGGTTGAAAATCCCGATGCGCCCGCGCTCCGGCAGACACAGATACGTGCGCCACAGGAAATCGTGATCGAGTTCGATACTGCTCGGCTGTTTGAACGAAAACACCTGACAACCGCTCGGGTTGACGCCGGACATTACGTGCTGGATCGCGCCATCCTTCCCGGCGGCGTCCATCGCCTGAAAGATCAGCAGGAGCGAGTAGTGGTTGTGCGCGTACAGTTTTTCCTGCAGGTCGCTCATCTGCTCCACGGACTCGCGCAGGAGTTGTATATACTCGTCTTTGGAACCGTACGCCGGTTCGGTTTCGGTCGCCCGGGCGTCGAGGGAGAGTTTCTTGCCTCCGGGGACGCGGAAATCTTCTGTTTGGATTTTCATGGGTTGTTCGCGGCAGTCGTCGCCGCAACTACGTTATAGCGCAATTGGATCGAAAAGTAACCGCATGGGGAGGAAGTAACAAAGGAATACCGACCGATTCCTGCGAACTCGAATAGGGAATTCAGTGGAACAGGAGAGCGTTTTTTATGAAATGGGAGATACGATACTCTTCCTCCGAAATGATGTATGTGGAAGTGACCGGGACCGGGGTAATTTCCTATCTTAACAGTGACCGGGAGCGCGCGACTCAGTACTCGTTCGCGCAGATCGTGCGTGGCGACGCCGATAACGAAGTTGGAACCCTGTACGGGGACGACGTTTTAACCCGACTGAAAACCATCGCGCAGACCAGAATCGGCGAACAAACCGAGCCGTGATTTCGATTCCGGCTCTCGTTTGCGAGGAGACAGACGCTAAAGAAAATCTGTTCCGTTGTGTCGCTGCGGGCACTATACCTTCCGCAGTATCGTAATCGACTTTGAAGTGCAAAGTTATTCGCAAGATCCGAATACGTTCCCGTGGCGACTTTTCTGGTGGACGGTGTACGCCGCCGCGTTCGGCGTCACCGAAGCCGCGCTCGTCGTGTACGTCCGGAAACTCCTCGGGTACCCGCCGGGGATGGACTACGCCGAAATCTGGGCGGCACGGGGAGAGTCGCTCTCTTACAACGCCATGTCGCGCGAGTTGTACGACCGGGGGTTGTACCCGGTCGAAATCGCGCGGGAGGCGGGCACGATGATTCTGCTCTTCGGCGCGGCGATGGCGGCAGGGCGGACTGCACGGGAGCGGTGGGGAATCTTCTGGTACACGTTCGCGTTCTGGGACCTGACCTATTATCTGTACCTGGTATGGTTCATCGGCTTCCCGCGCAGTCTCGCATCGGTGGACGTTTACTTTCTGATCCCGATCACCTGGTACGGTCCGGTCTGGTTCCCGGTCTGCGTCGTCATGCCCGCGCTCGCCGCGCTCGGCGTTTATCTGATGCGAACCCCGTCCATCACTGCTCCTTCGGCGCAGGGTTCGGCTGGGGCGGCGGCGGAGCCTCCGGAGTCGGCGGGAGTGCCGGAGCCTCGGGAGTCTCCGGTGCTGGAGCCGGTTGGGGCGGTGGAGCCTCCGATGCCGGTTTCGTAAGTTCGGGGTCCAGGGTGTAATCCGCGCCCGGTTTCGCGAACGTTTCCTCGGGAATCACCATGCCTTGTTCCTGCGATTCGATCTTTATGTCGGTGATCGTATCCGTGTCGCGGAAAAGGACCAGCACACGGCGGAGCATCCGGGTTTCCCCGTCTATCGTGATCCGCGCTCGTTTCCCATCCTTTGCGCTCGACGTTACCTGGTAGACTGGCTTTCCATTCAGTTTCGCTTCGGAGACCGTGTACGTGGCTTTATCGTCAACGAACGACCCGATCATGGAGCGGAAAAAATCGGAGAACCGTTGTGCCTCACGCTTTCGCGTGGCGTATTTCTTCTCCTGCGGCAGTATCATAAACGATTCCCCGCCGATATTGAGCAACCGCTGTTCGGAGTTTTTCGCCGCTACCCCGACGGGCGTAGTGGTGTCGTTTATCGACAGCAATCCACGCGTCATCTTACCCGTACCGTCGTTCTCGACGGTTGCCGTAATCTCGGCGGTGGACGCTGTACCGTTGCTCTCTTTGGAAAGCATTGTAATGCGGAGCTGGATCGTTTTGGGTTTGTCGTAGGTGCTATACGCGCTCTGTAGCAACGATTTCCCGGACGGGAGCGGTTGCTTTTGCGCGTGAACCGGTGACGCAATACTGACTACCACGGCACCCAACAAAACAGGGAAAAGTCGGCTCAAATCGGTATCCTTTCTCAGACACAGGATCGTATGCAACAGGATACCATTTCGATACATTATTTTTGTGGGTTCCCTCTGAAAGGTTTAACCCCGACAGTCTTCTACGAAGCGGCTTTGCGAGCGGCGCGATCTTCTGCCTGACGCCGGGCACTATTGAGGGTAACGAAACAGACTATCGGTAGGATGATCGCCGCTAATCGCAGGACGACCGCCAGTTTTTCCGCCGAACGGGAACCATTTCACTTGAGTTCTGTGAGAGTTCGCCGGGTGCGAGATATTGCCGCCACCAGATCCCGGTCATGGTCGCCTATGCGCCCCTGGAACGCAAGCAAACTGTCCTCGCACCACGCCGAAGGGACACGGAGCGCGACCAAACTTTCGAGTAGGTCCTGCAAGGCGATGTGTCCGCGCATTTGACTCGCCAATCCTTCCTGCGGCGTGATCGGGAAGCGTGCCAACCCTTCCCCCAGTGCCGCGATCACGTCGCGGCGCGGCGGGCAGTCCCAGCGCAGGACGGTGAGCCATGTGCCCCAATCGCCGGAGTAGGACGCACGTAACCCCTCACTCAATAACGCCGGGATGTCGGGGCGACGCAGCAGCCGATCCACGGCGAGGTAGTGCGTCGCCGATCCCACCTTCGCCTGCTGAACCAGTGTTTCGACCGGAATATCATCCGGTGCTTTGAGCAGTTCGTGGACGGCGATATACCACCATAACTCCCTCGCCCACTTCCCACCCGCCTGAGCGGGAAACGGCGCATCAGGAACCCGAGCTTGCATGAGCCGACGCCCCGGCGGCATCGACGCGGTAGCCCGGCTCTGTTCGTCGGTCAGGCGCGTCAGTTCATCCCAGTCCCGGCACCGGGTTATCGCATCCACCCAGACCGGGTCGTCCGAGGTCGGTCCGAGCGTCAGGAGTCGCGGCAACGAACCAAGCCATACGTTCACCTCCTCCGGCACAGTCACAACAAAATTCGCGCCCCCAGCCTCGCCCGCGCCACGCGGCTCGTCGCCCATCGTGTAGTAACAGGAAACGTGCCCACAACGCATACAGGCACCCGCACGGGTCTCACTACCATAGTTATAATGCAGGATCGGGAGGGCAAGCCTCGGGTCACATTCACAATCGACGGTCTGTCCCAGCGGGAGAACTTTCAACTTTGTTTCCTTTTTCTTCTTTTTCGTCCTGCGCGGACGGCGCCAACCGGACGTTGGATCGTTGTTACCTGCGGTGCTGTTTCTCGCTACACCTGCCCTTTGCTGTTTCCCCGCGAATGCGCGGTTTCCCTTTTCACACGGAGTTTGAAAAGGGAAACCGCGCATTCGCGGGGAAGGACCGAACCAGCACCACCAAACAATAACGAGCACCGCAGGTAACAACGATCCAACGTCCGGTTGGCGCCGTCCGCGCAGGACGAAAAAGAAGAAAAAGGAACGCTACATCTTGCCCGAATTCTTCATCTTATTCCTCTTGCCCATATCGTCGGTGGGCTTATAACCGGTTGGCATCTTCTCCATCTTGACCAGTTTCTTGCCCGTCTCGTTGACGTATTTGCACATCTTCGCCTGAGTCGGGCTGTAATACTCCTTCTCGTCGGGATCGATATACATCTTGCCAATGTCATCGGTTGCCTTGTATCCGGCGGGGGTACTCATTTTGTGGACGAGTTTCTTGCCCGATTCGTTCAGGTAGCCGCACAGGATGGCTTGCGCGGGCGTGTAAAACTCTTTCTCATCGGGGTCAACGTAGACGCCCTTTTCCTGCCCTTTCTTATCGCCCATTTTGGCATCCATCTTGGCGTTCATCTTGTCCCGCTTGTCGCTCATTTTGGCTTGCGACTTGTCGCCCATTTTGTCCTGTGCATGGGCGGTAAGTCCCAGAGAGAGTGCGAACAGTGCTACGACGGTCGCGGTCAGATACGAGTGGGTTCGGTTCATGGTGGTTCTCTTTCTTGACGCCGCTCCCGGAAGGGTTCGGAACAGCATCACTGTTGCAACTCATACCCACCCGGCACATCTTCCACCCATCAAGCGATGGGGCATGACGATATTGTCTCCGCGTTTTATGTTGGGTTGCCATTGTTGAAGACCACGGTCTATGCGTTTACAGTCAGGTTGGCAAGGACGAGCGACGCGGCGGAAAGGGAGACGGCGAGTGCGAGGCGGCTCGGGTTGAGAGACAGTCTCGTAGCATTTTTGTTTTCCTGGACGCGGCGGGTCGGCGTCAAACGCAAACCCGCCATGACGATGAAGTGGCTACGCGGCACGACGGCGGCGCACGACGACCGCGCCAAGAACGCCAAGTGCGGGGAGCAGGAGCGCGAGCGTTCCCGGCTCCGGCACGACGGCCGGGTTGTTGACAAGTTGAAACGCCAGATTACGACCTTGTGTCGTGAACGAGCCAGCCGGGCTGAATCGGGTGTAGGAAGTTCCCGTAAACGATGTAGCTGCCCATATCCAGGTGTCGTCAACGTCCGCTCTGGTGTCGTTCGCAATCTGTATGCCGTAGGCTCCTGCAACCATCGTCACCGGCGATGACAGCGTGGCTTCATAACGGTAAACGGGATCACCGAACGAATCTAAACCGACATTGGTGCGGGTGGCGGCGTTACCGATTGCGAAGGTTTCGCCGATGCGGGCGGTCGCATTGGGGATTCCCGTTGTCGTGTCGTGAAACGAAATCGTGAAAATGTCCGGGAACGTCGGCGCGGCGACGACATTGTGAGTACCGAACCAGCGCACAGTGTCGAACGTCGTCGTACCGGCGAACGTGAACGTGTCGGCGGCGAATTGCTGAGGAGCCTGAAAGTCGCTACGCCACCCGGTTGCTGCGAGGTTTGCGACTCCGTTGTTGAACACCACCGTTTGTGCGTTCGCGGGCAGGTTGGCAAGGGCGAGCGACGAGGCGGAGAGCGCGGCGGCGAGAGCAAGGCGGTGCAGGTTGATAGGGAGTTTCATAGGGATATGACTTTCTTTGATGCGGCGGGTTCGCGTGGGGCACGAACCCCGCCGCAACTGTGAGTGATTTACTGTATGTAGCGCGTTGGCTACGGTCGCATCATAGCGACATCCCGAAGGGTTTGGGACTTTAGCCCGAAAGTGGAACGTTTTTTCGCGCAGGGGCAAGATTTCGCTATCATCGCACGGAACTTGCTATCAGAGAGTCTACTGATGGTAAATACGATTTCCGGCGACCTGCGGGCATGGCGCACCGATTCCGCATTATCGCTCGGCAAACTGGCGAAACGCGCCGGGATCGGTAAAGCAACGATCTCGCGCTGGGAGGCGGGAACACACACGCCGCGCCCCACCGAACTGTGCGCGGTGTTAGATGTTTTGGGCGTCACAGGCGCAAAGCGGGCGCGGCATCTAAGCCGGTACGCGCCGCTCGCCATCGCCCCGGTGTTGAAATCCTCACTCGCTACCGCGCTTCTGCCCTCGGTCGGCGAACTCCTCTATGCGCTCCGGCTCCGGGCGGGACTGTCGCAGGCGGATGCGGCGCGACGGGCGGGCATCGGGCAGACGCTCCTTTCGCGCTGGGAACGGGGGGCGTCGCTTCCCTCGGACGCTGAGCGGCACATGGTCTGCTTCGCCCTCGGAGCGTCCGTCGACGAAGCCGTCGCACTCATCACGCAACCATGCGCCGAAGACCCGCTCCCCGGCGATTTTATGTCGCTTATCGGGCGGTTTCACGTCCTGCGTTGCAACGTACCGCCTCACGAAACCGAAACCGCTCTTATCGCATACGCGGCGCAAATGGGGCGATTGGTACGACGTGGAGCGGCGGAAAAGTTCGAGATGTTGCCGATCTGGGCGGAGCAGATGCGGATAGCGCAGGACAAAGCCCCCGGTCGGCCTTTGTCCGCGCCGTTCGTGACGCGGACACGGGAATTGCTTCGTACCTTCGTCGGCGACTTCGGATGGGGGTATGTCGCGCCCGCGTTGCAGTCCTTTGACACGGGCGACGACCCCGCCGTCCGCCTCGCCGAAATGCAGGAATGGATACCGCGCTTCACGGAGCCGGCCGCCCGCGCTTTTTTCCTGAACGGCGTGGCGAAAGTCGCACGAACCGTGGACAAAGCGTACACGTTGCGCTTGCTGGACGAAATCACGGAAGTGAGCGCGTGCGTCCCGCAAGAGTTTCCGATTCGCATGGGCAACCGGGCGAACCATTTGCTAGAAATGGGCGAACCGGCGGCGGCACTCGCGGTGCTGGAGAGGTACGAACCATACCAGGATACGCGCGGTTTTCTGCCCGGTTTGTGGGAACTGACACGGGCGCAAGCGTGTGCCGCGCTCGGCGACAGAGCCGGGGCAAGCGCGGCACTGCCGCTCGCACGGGCGGCACTTTTACCGAATGACGCGGACGCCTACGGCGCGGAAATCGCAAAGTTGGAGCGGTTCCTCAACCGTTAAGCGAGAACGGTGGGCGGGGGCGCGAAGCGTTCGCGGCACGGTGTAATCCCGACGGGAACCACGGCGAGCGACAAAATGCCGCCGCAGGTTCCCCGCCGCGTTCTATGCCCGGTATGGCTTCCTGCAACTAACGGACAACCCGCTCCACCTTTAACCTGCCGATTCAGACTATCGGGTTTCGCGTTTGCGGGGATTTTCAATCCTCCGGTGGAAGCCTTCGGCTTGGGTTTCCTTCGGAAACGAGGCTAGCCGATCTCGTCAGGCTATCCCGTTTCCGAAGGAAACCCAAGCCGAAGGCTTCCACCGGAGGATTGAAAATCCCCGCAAACGCGAAACCCGATACAATGGTCGTGCGAAAGGAGAATCTCTGATGACACTCACCGACGAAGAGTTGGACAAATTGACCGACGAGGAGCGCAAAGAGTTAGCCGCGAAAGCCCTCGCACCGATTTTGGAGAAGATTCGCCAGAACCCCGTGCCGCGCGAGCGTGCCGTGAGCGGTCGCACGTCGCCGGAATGGCTGACGGAGGCGTTTGGCATGTTCGCCGGAAGCGAAACGTTTGAAGAATCCGTCCGGCACGGCGAGGCGTGGCGCAACGCGGAATACGTAGAGAATGGTTGGGTTTAACGACTCCGTTTCCCGTTCTTGCAACGGTCCCTGCAATGACTGGGCAATTCGCGATATGAAGGAGAATATCCAATGCCACTCACCGACGAAGAGATAGCAAAACTGACCGAAGCGGAACGCTTCGAGTGGCTAAAAGGGCGCATCGCGGAAATGCAACGTCAGCAGGCAGAAAACCCCGTGCCACGAGAGCGGGCGGTGTCCGGTAAAACGTCTGCCGATTGGCTCGACCGTGCGTTCGGCATTTTCGCGGACAGCCCAGAGTTTGAACGCGCTGAACAATACGGGCGCGAATGGCGCGAATCGCACAAGTCCAACGAAGAGTGTGGATAACACCTTTCTCTTTTTCAAGCAGTTTAGAGATCAAATACCCCATTCATGGCAAGTACGGGACTGACGATTTTTTTATCATCATTTCTTGGTGATCTACTTGCTCAAGAATCTTTTTGATGCTGTATGATGCCTTGTCAAAGTCGACACATGGTCCGACAACAATCTCGGAGATTGGTAACTTTTGTCCTGAATTCGGCTTCAACTCGAAATATGGAATGATAATCCCGTTTCGAGTGCGAAACTTTAACGTAGAGTTCTCAACGAGTAAAGGGGGTACTAAATACCGGAACTCCTCCTCTTCGGCGAAGCCAGGATTTTTCATCATTGGAGAAGTTATGTTTATCACGTGCCGTATCGCGTCTTTTGTCATCTCCTCGTAATCGGCTAGTAGGCGACTGTCGGTCGGTACGTTCCTAACAATTATATTCTGAATTGTTTGCACAATAGAAACTACCAATTTTTCTTGTGTATCCTTGTCATATATTATGCTGGCAGGAAACCCAAGAAACTTACCATCAACTTTGAAGGAAGGAATGAGATCGCGGACTTTGATTCCAACTGCATACCCCCTTCCATTATCCGCATAGCCACGCCATTGGCTCAACTTGTCACTCCCCCTTGTGAAGCAACAACAATACCAATGTTCTGTGAAGCTATCCAAATCCTGCCCACGCAATTCATCAAAAAAGTCGGCGAAGATTTTTGTTATCCAGTCCTCTTTGATGGGTTTCATCTGAAGACATTGAAAAAGCGATAAGCCATACGCAATTTCTTGCGCGTCATTCATAAAAGCCATATCGGTAGCCCAGAGGGTATGATTTCTCAAGATGCTCAGTAGGGCACCCGCATCACAATAGTGATAAACCACCAAATCTTCCCAGTCGGGTACTTGATTGGTTCTAACCTGGCGAAGAATTGCCTCAACGCTCTTAAGTATTTCTTCATGGACATTCATGAATGGGATGTGTAGCTCATCGTAATCTTGACTCATTTTTCGCCCCAGTATCTTTGTGTATATTCAAAACAATCATGATACACCATACGTGTAAAAATAACAATAACTCGCGAGAATAAAAAGCGGGCGAATAATTCGCCCGCTTTTCATTTGATGCTTACGAACAGCCGATACTCGTCCCGCAGTTCGCGCATCGGTAGCACGCGCCGTTTCGGGTCGTGATCGATCCGCATTCGGGGCAGGGCGGGGCGTCCGCTTGTGTGACGAATACCTGACGCTCTGCCGCACCCGCGCGGTTCTCGCTCGCCGGGGCGGGGGCACCGACCGGTCCCTGTTGTCCCGGTGTGCCGGTACGCACCAGCTTCGCGGTCGCCAATTTCACCGGTCCCGATCCTAACGACGCTTTCGGTTGCTCGGTCGCCGACGTTTCGCCGTATTCGTCGTCGTCCTGATCCGCGATCAAGCCGACGTTCGCGCGTTCGTCCTTGTCGAGGAACTTGAGCGCGAGGTAGCGGAACAGGTAGTCCATGATGCTCTTCGCCATCGGAATGTCCGGGTTACCGGTGAAGCCCGACGGCTCGAAACGGGTGTGCATGAACTTATCGACCAGCGTTTTGAGCGGGACGCCGTACTGGAGCGAGAGCGAGATCGCCGTCGCGAACGAGTCCATCAAACCGGAAACGACCGACCCTTCCTTGCTCATGGTGACGAAGATCTCGCCGACCTGACCGTCCGGGTACGTCCCGATGGTGATATACCCCTCGTGCCCGCCGACGCTGAACTTGTGCGTCAGTGCCGCCCGCTCATCCGGCAGTTTCCGGCGGAACGGTTTGAACTCGACCTTCGCGACTTCGGCTTGCTTCGCCGTCGGAGTTTCGGCTTTTCCGGTCGACAGCGGTTGCGTTTTCTTGGAGCCGTCTCGGTAGATGGCGATTGCCTTCACGCCGAGTTTCCACGCTTCCAGATACGCCTCCGCGATGTCGTCCGGGTTCGCCTCGTGCGGCAGATTACAGGTCTTCGAAATCGCCCCCGAGATGAACGGTTGCACGGCGGACATCATCTTGATATGCCCCATGTAATGAATCGAACGGACGCCGTTCTTGGCACGGAAAGCGCAGTCGAAGATCGACAGGTGATCGTCCGACAAGCCCGGTGCGCCCTCGATGGTGTCCTGCTCCTCGATGTACTCCAAAATTGCCTTGCGCTCGGACGCCGAGTAGCCGAGTCGCTCCAACGCTTCCGGCACCGTCTGGTTGACGATCTTGAAGAATCCCCCACCGACCAGCGACTTGAACTTGACGATAGCGATGTCCGGTTCGACGCCGGTCGTGTCGCAGTCCATCATGAAACCAATCGTGCCGGTCGGCGCGAGCACGCTAATCTGCGAGTTTCGGTAGCCGTACTTCGCGCCTTCGTCGAGGCAGTTGTCCCACGTTTTACGGGCGGCGGCGATCATGTCATCCGGCACGTACTGCTTGGCAATCGCTTCGACGTGGTCGCGGTGCATCTGCATCACGCGGGTCATCGGCTGCTTGTTCTTCTCGTACCCCGCGAACGGTCCGACGCGCCGGGCGATCTTCGCCGACTGGGTATACCCCTCACCGGAAAGGATCGCGGTGATCGCGGCGGCATACGCCCGCCCTTCGTCCGAATCGTACGCCAGCCCACGCGCCATCAACAACGCGCCGAGGTTCGCATAGCCCAGTCCGAGCGGGCGGTAGTCGTGCGAGTTGATCGTGATCTTATCGGTCGGATACGCGGCGTTCCCGACCATGATCTCCATCGCGGTAGACGTAATGCGCACCGCATGACGGAACATTTCGACATCAAACTCACGATTCGCGGTGCGGAACTTCATTAAATTGAGAGAAGCGAGATTACAAGCAGTGTCATCCAGAAAAAAGAACTCGCTGCATGGATTTGAGGCGTTAATTCGGTCCGTATTCGGGCACGTGTGCCAGCGGTTCGCGGTGGTGTCGAACTGCATGCCAGGGTCGCCGCACACCCAGGTCGCTTCGGCGATCTTGCGCATCAGGTCACGGGCACGGAACGTCTTCGCGACGTTGCCGGTAAGGACTTCGCGGGTGGACCACTCGCGGTCCAGTTCCACGGCGCGCATGAAATCGTCGGTGCCGCGCACGGAGTGGTTGGCGTTCTGGAAGAACACCGAATCGTACGCGCCGTTCGGCACGTTGAACGCGCCCGAGAAGCCCGCCTCGATCAGCGCGTGCGCCTTCTTTTCGGCGTCGGCTTTGCACTCGATAAACTCCTCAATATCCGGGTGATCCGAGTTAAGGATCACCATTTTTGCCGCACGCCGGGTGTTCGAAGCATACAAGCCATTACTGCAAAGTAAATGCACCCCTTCTACTTCAATATCGTATGTTTCCGCCATTTCTGTAGGAGTTACGGATTCCAATGTCACCTGTACGCAACGCGATAATTCGGCGGCGTAGGCGGCGACGGAGGCATGCGGATGCGTCGCGGCGACAGATACTAATGCCCCGTACCCGGTAGTGTCATTCATACCAACGCGCCGCTCAATCAAGTGATACCCGCCGCGTTTCTCGACGCGGGCGGCAAGTGCAGGCAAGAGCGACGGGCGATAGCCCCAGCCCTTGTCGGCTCCCGGCGACGCGATGTAGTTGTGCATTGCCTTGGCGGAGTATGGCACAATGCGGTTCACGAGCCGTTCGCTGAACGTGTGCCCCATGATGTGCAGCCGGTACAGCGTCTGCCACTTGTCACGAGCCGTTCGCGAAACGCGCAGTTTGGAAGGGACACCGAGTGTGAGTATCAGCCGTTGTAGTTGCTCCAAAAAGGCACGGTCAATGCCCGAAATGCTCCACCCACCACGTGCCTGGTACGTCCCATCGGCATCTATAAAACCGGCGATAAATGCCGCGCGAACTTCGGGCGGCGCGGAGAATAGCGCGACCGGGAAACGAAGGTTATCCGCCTTCCCTTTTGCAATATTGTTCGCGGACAAAAACTCGATCAGCCGTTTGCGCGTGTAGCCCAACACGAAGAAGCCACTTTTGTCGGTGAGCATCAAGGGTGCCCCCCCGAAAAGCTCCTGGCAATACGTGGTGAACCGTTCGGCGGACGCATACCCGGCGGCGTCCTTGCAGAACGACACACGGACCCGGTGCGGATACTCGGTTCGCAACTCGCCATCGCCATACATCAATCCCAGGACATACGCGAACTTATCACAAAGCACGTTCGGAAATGACATTTCAATGGTGGTGGTAGCGTTGGGTGTTTGTGTCACCTCCGGCGTTATTAGCGGAATAGTGTTACCGCCTTCGCTCGGCTCCGTGAGGACATACATTGCTTCCCCGACGCGAAATTCCTCGATTGGTTTCACGTCGAAACCACCCGCAAGCGTGTTCCAGAACGCGAACTTATGTCCCACTGTCACTTCGACACTGTAGCCCTCTTCGGTCTGAACACGGAAACACTGCTTGACGCCATTTTCCATGAAGTCCGCTACCGGGCGGGGTCCTTTGTGCGTGTTGACGAGGTCACCAATGTTTAAGGCTTCTATAGGTAGCCAACCCTCCGGTGTGGCAACGAGGGTCCCCTTTTTGAAACACTTCCCGCCGCTTTTGATCGCCCCGGCGAACGCATCAAAGCCGCGCATGAACGACACCGGACCGGACGCTGTGCCACCGCCCTTGAGCGATTCTTGCGACGAGCGGAGTACGGAAACGTTGGTACCCGTACCGGACCCCCACTTGAAGAGCATGCCTTCCGTCTTCGCGAGGGTCAGGATGCTCTCCATTGTGTCTTCTACAGAGTTAATGAAACAGTTGTGAACGCGAAGGTTGCCGGAAAGATATTCACCACTTTCGGTCTGAATGTCATACACTTCCATTGCGCCGAGGTCTTCAATCCGGTCGATTTCCATACGCTTGAAGGCGGCAAGTTCTAACCCTTTACGATCTAAACCGGCGATCAGTTTTTCTTGTTTCGCGGTACCGATGAAGCCGATTTCTTGCGCCCATCGTTTGCGGTCGCCGAGTGTTTGAACACGGACTGTATAACATCCCTTGCGGTCGGTGCGGGCGTCGGCTTTGAAACGAACTCGGGAATAGATTCCGAACCGGAGCATCAGTTTTTGTACGCCGTGAATCAAATCACCTGCGATCATGTCCATAGCAAGCGCGGCGTTATCGCGTAGAATCACGTAACCTTCCGCTTGGAACAGACTGCGCAGATAGGCGGCGGCGACGGAGTATGGGGCGGTATATAACCGCTCGGGAACCGTCATCTCGGTTCCTCGGGTGAGCAACCCCCATTTTTCGACGAACGGGCGGAGCGATTCGCCGTAGAGGCGGATTCGTTTGCCTTGTAGTGTTTCGTCCAACGTGATGAAGTCGCGGGTCTTCGTATGAACGTCAGGGAAGACCTGTGCTATTGCAGAACGAACCCACGCCTCTTCATCCGCATTTACGACCAACGCTTCAATGGTCAAGGAGCGGTTCGTACCGGTTTCGTACTGTCCGACGAACCCGTCACTCTGCAACCAACCGGCAAGCGCGGCTTCGGCTTCCTCAGTACCTTCTTGATCGGCTTTTCCGGTCAGCGGAGTGCGGTGCCACATGAGTTGATCACCACTTTCCAGAGTCCCGGCTTCAACAAATTTGCCTCTCGGATAGCCGCTTTTTTTGCTACCGCCACTGGTTTTCTTCCAGACAAGGTGATCGGCGGTGACGTCAAGTTTGTATCCCGCCTTCGTATGCACACGAAGAACATTTTTGACACCGTTCGCTTTCGTAGCGACGATGCGGGTGGTGCCGTTTGCGTCATAAATCGTGGTCCCTACCGCGTTATCTTCGACTAATTTTCCAATTGGAATCAAGCCTTGGGGAGTGCTGACCAGCGCGTAGTAGGGTTGGCACGCACTCACCTGCGGGCGTTCGCCGGGAACCCCGAGGTTGAACCAGACCGGCGAGTTGAACGCCATATATTGATGGAGCAGGAGGTACTTCAATTCGGCGTGGAAAACATCGGCGTCCTCGTCGGTCGCGAAGTAGTTGCCCTGCTTGCCCCAGTTGTAGATCGTGTCGGCGACGCGCGAAACGAGTTGCTTGACCGAGTTCTCGCGTCCCGGTGTGCCGACTTTGCCCCGGAAGTATTTCGACACGACGACGTTGGTAGCGAGCATCGACCACGACTTCGGGATCTCGACATCCTTCTGCTCGAACACGACCGCGCCGCCCTCGCCGGAGATGATCGCCGCGCGGTAATCCCATTCCGTAGTGTCGAAAACGTCTTCGCCGGACTTCGTGAAGTACCGGGCGAATGGCAGACCGTCGCCCGCGAAGATACTCCCCTGCCCGACCGGGGCGTCCGCGATGCGCTCCGGCAGTAGCGGCTCGCCGTATTTCGTGTCGGTCGTCGGGGACGGCATCATCGGCACGGCACCGCCGGGTTCGCTCGACGATTCGGCAGTTTTGGGTGCCTCGGCAAGTGCGGTGTTACCCTTAGCTCGTTTGCTGTTGCCGGTAGTGAGAGGGGCGGAGTCGGATGTGGAACCGCCTACGCCGGGTTCGTCTTCAAATAGTTCGCTGGCCACGGAAATTTCCTTCCTGATTCTAAAACGGTCACGTTGTGCCGTTACGGTGTGTTGGTGTCTTTGTTAGTGTCTACGTCGCGCTTATTTCCGCGCCGGGTACCGATGCGGTCCACGAGCTGGCGGAACTGGCGCACGTCTTCAAACTGTCGGTACACGGATGCGAAGCGGATGTACGCTATCTGGTCGAGGCTGTGCAGTCGGTCCATAACCATCTCGCCGATTTCGGACGAGGGTACTTCCTTCTCCTGACGGCTAAACAACCGCCGTTCGATGTCGTCCACGGTCGCCTCGATCTGCGCGTCGGATACCGGGCGTTTCTTGCAGGCAAGTTCGATAGCGCGGCGCATCTTCTCGCGCCGGTACGGTTCGCGCCCCCGGTCACTGCCCTTGATGACCATGAGGCGTAACTCCTCGATCTCCTCGAAGGTGGTGAATCGCCCCCGGCACTGCTCGCACTCGCGCCGCCGCTTGATCGCCGCGCCTTCGCGAACCGGACGGGAGTCGAGTACATGGTCTTTATCTTGCTCGCCGCAGTACGGACACCGCATCGGAACGCGTCCCTTTCGCGCGCACCGGCAGGAGTAGGATACCTACATCTTGTGCGACCTGCAGATTCTACCCGCTATATGTAGGGGAGTCAACAAAACGCACCCTATATCTGGGGAGGTAATGACGTTGTTGCACTACCAGTAGGGAATAATGCAATAAGATGACAGATAAAAAGTTTTATGGCACTTGCTGACAATCATGCCAGCACAGTACGCAACTGTTACAAAGTACCGACGATTTTGTGTGTTTGCCGAAGGGTGCTCAGATGGTCCCCTGAGAGGAAGACCGGAGAGGATAGGGGGAACACCCGGGACCGTAGCCAGTCCCGGGCGAAGCGGAAATCGCGGGCGACCGGTGCTACGGGGGAGTCGTCCTGTTAAGGGAAGAATTGCCGCCCTTGACTTCACCCATCGTCTCATGCTTGCGCCCCATTGTCACCGGTGCCATTTTGTAACCGGGCGGAAGAAAGGTAGATTTGATCAGGCGGACGCCTTTCATATCTTTCAATCCCATCCGCTCGGCTTGCGCTTTCGTGAATCCCATCTTGCTCGGTTTCGAAAGGTAGATGACCACGGCAGGTGCAGACGTACGCGCAGGCGGTTTCTTGCCCCCCATTGCGCTCTGGGCGAGCACCGACACACCACCCGCCGTGGTAGCGAGAAATGCCACCGAAAAAGCTACTAAAGTAACGCGGATGTATCGCATAGACAGGTTCCTGAAACGGTACCTACCGTTCCACACTCACGGAAAGGAAAAGCCGAAATACGGCGTGGTATTTCGGCGAACGGTAAGCAGAGACGATCCGGGTTACGGCGTCCCGCCCATTTTGCCGCCCATCTTATCCCCCATTTTCGAGGGAGCCATCTTGTAACCGGCGGGCATTTTCGCCATCTTGACGAGTTTCGTCCCCATTTTGTCCTTCATCGCCATCGCTGTGGCTTGCGCCGGGGTATATGCCGTTTTCGTGGACTTGGAAACATAGACGGGACCGCCCATCTTGTCGCCCATCTTGTCGCCCATCTTCCCACCCATTTTGTCGTCCATTTTTCCGCCCATTTTGCCCTGGGCGATAACGGGGGACGTCAAGAGCGTCGCGGAGACGAGCAGTGCTGCGAGGGCGGTGGTAACGGTGATTCGAAAAAGTTTCATGCGAGAGTTTCTCCTCCTGATGGTTCAGGTATGCGCGTCAGCGAATGATTCCGCTACGGTATCGTCAGGTGAACAAACGGCGGAGGGCGGAAAGTTCCGTCCCCGATAATTTTTTCGTTTCGCTTTTTGCTCAAAAGTCGACTTCGTACCGCCCGACGATATAGCGACGGTGAGCGGGGCGACCGCGTTCTGTCGCCGCCGCCACTGTTGGGCATACGGACCGGCATCGATTTGCGCTTTCCGGTACCTGACAGTCAACCATTGCGATGTTTTTTTTACACCGGGTCAACATGTCGTGTGTGACGTAGCGCAGATGCCCTTCCGCTTTCAAACTTCTGGTAAACTCATCAAAGCCGCCTGTATGTGCGATACGGGTATCGTAACGGAGACGCAAACGAAAGGTAAATTACGAATGGCGATGCCGAAAAAGGGTTCGCGTTCTATCGTGGTGGACGCGGTGGCGTACCGGTGGGGGATTCGGGGGCGGGAGACAAGAGCGCAGGCGCAGGGAGACACCAACCTGATCGTCGTGGTCGAACCGATTACCGAAGGCAAGGGTGTATATTGCCCACTCGTTGTGGACACGTCCACGCCGCGCCCCGTACTCGAAGCAGGCGACGAACCCGTGTTCGTCACGCCCGCCGTGGTCGAGGCGTACATACGGCTCGCGCTGAGGAGCGGTTGGAAGCCGACCGAAACGGGGAAGCCGTTTATGCTGGTCGCGGATGAGGGAATGGCGACGGGAAAAACATAGGGTAGGAGCGGGTTCGCCTCGTTGGCCTGCCTCCGGCAATCTTTTCGCGATGATTTTCGCTCAAAACTCGACTTCATAGTACAGCGTGCGATCCCGGCTCCCGTCGAGCTGAACCGCGCCCGACGCGGTCGCGACAGCGAGCGGCGCGACCGATTCCTGTCGCCGCCCGTCGTTGTC
This sequence comes from Armatimonadota bacterium, assembly GCA_043763605.1. Taxonomy (GTDB): domain Bacteria; phylum Armatimonadota; class Armatimonadia; order Armatimonadales; family Armatimonadaceae; genus JACMIU01. The sequence goes on from JAYULM010000005.1 coordinate 17,421, forward strand.
GAGAACATGGACCCGCTTCGGCTTTCGTGCTCCCATAAAGGTCAGGGTCAGCTCAACTGGCTCCATGCGGATCGGCGCGGCGCCGAGTGTTAGCACTTCGGAGCCGTCCGCGTTGTAGCGCATGCCGGTATTGCGGGCGCGGGCGACCACGGTCAGCAGGGCGCGCTTCGCGCGGGAAAGGTCGTCCTTTCTATCGAGCGCGGTCAGGAAGGCGCAAACGAACGCGTTGTCGGTCTGCACGGTTACGTCGCCGAGCGGCACCGGCGTTCGCGGCAGAAACCCGACGGCGGCTTTCGTGGCGGCCGTGTTCACCGTGAAATAGCCCGTCCGTGCCTTCCCGGTGCTGTGCCAGACCAGTTCGCCGGTATTGGAGCGCAACGCGTCCTGCTTCACATCAATCGCTACCGGCGTGGTCTTCTCACTCTTTTGCGTGAACGCGACTTCTACGCGCCCCAAAGCCAGCGCGGCGTTCGGTACCGTAACGCCCGCGTACCGCTTTTCGTCGCCCATGCCCCCGCTCTGGGTGGACGTTTCCGAAAAGCCCAGTTCACCCCGGCGCAGATCGGCGAGGCTGACGTTGCGAGTCGGGAGCGGCTTGCCCTCGGACACATCGCCGCGATACACCATCCGGGCGAGCGCGGGGTAAAGCCCGATCTGGGTCGGCGAGTCCACGACCCAGGGACCGTGATTCTGCAAGGTGTCGAGATACCGGTCGCTATCGTTCGCAAACTCGTAAGAGGCGTCCCAGCCCTGCAACCCCATGCCGTAGACCGCCAGGATCGCCGGACCTTCCGCGACCCATTCGTTCGGGATCAGGCTGGTCCACTCGGAAATGCCGAACGGCTTGCCGCGCACCTGTTGCATCCCGGTGGAAAGCAGACCGCTCCCCGGATCGTCCACCATCGCGTGGTTGTCGTTCTTGCCGGTTCCGACGCCGTTGCCCTGCCCGCCGTGATAGTTGTGCCGGTCCACGTACCCGACGTTCGCATCGGAGAGCAGGTTGTAGTAGTGCGAAACGCCATCGCCCGCCGCCCAGCACGACCCGATCAGCGGTCCGTCGTACCCGGCTTTGCGAATCGCCGCCGCGAACCGCGTATAGAAATCGCTCTGCGTCTCGTACAGAAACCGCGCCGCGTCCAGCATCCGGGTTTTCGCGCCTTTGGTCGCGGCGTCCTTCAAACCGTCGGGACCGTGGTACCAGTGGTGCGGGATCGGGTAGATATTGCGCGCCGCGAACGACTCGTTCTTTTGCAGGTCGGGGTAGGCGTTCAGCGCGCGCCCGCCCCACGCCGCGAGTGCCTTCGCTTCTGTGCCATACAACCGGACCGTCCAGTCGGTGAACTGCTCGCACAGGAGTTTCTTGTAACGCGGGCAACGCATCACCACGTCGTGCGTCGAGGGGAAGAAGATGTCGTCCTCGTTCTGCATCTCGATAAACGCCAGCGAGGGTTCTTCGGCATAGGTTTTGCCGGAGTACGGGTTCCGATGTCGGAGCATATTGACGGTGAGTTCGATGTTGAGTGCCTGCAGGTCCGGCGCGAACATCACCAGTCCATACGTCGAGCCGCGCAGGTACGATGCCGTGTGCGCATTCATCACTTCGTCGTAGGCGAGGAGACGGGGTTTGTCGCCCGGGCGCGGTCGGTGCCCGAAAATATGCGACCAGCCGTGATAGATGCCGCGCTTTTTGAGTTCGGAAACATAGAAATCGAGCCGCTCCCAACCGTCGTCTGTAAGTTCGGTGGAAATATCCCCGCGCCCGATCCCCTGTCCCTCGCCGTACCAGGTGAATTTGTGCAACCGGACGCCGTTGACGCCGTATTTCGCCAGCCGGGTCGCGCGGACCGGAGCGACTTCCTTTGGCGGCGCGCAGTTCGTGTTGCCGTGATTGACGCCCCAGAACCGGGCGCGGGTGCCGTCCGCGAACGCGAAGCGGTCTCCGATGATGCGGACCGCGCCGTGCTTGCCTGCAGGCGCGTCCAGCCACGATTCCATGCCTATCACGGAACCAGGCGCGTAATCGTTGGCGGGGCGAAACTCCCACCAGTCGCGGGAATCGTCGTCGATAGCTGTCGCATCTTCCAAAACGGGGCTGTCTTTCGCGTCCACTTTACCAGCAACTGTCGGTAGCAAGGCGGCACCGATTGCGCCGCCGATAAATATCCTTCGCTTCATCGCGCCTCCCCATTTCGCGGTGCCGGACTTCGCAGTGTCGGGCACCCGAGCACAGTGTACCTAATGAAAGACGCCGATGAGGTAAACCACGATATACATAAGTATGACGGCACGCAAAAGAACCGTCACAGTGCGCGGATGCTTGCGCGCCATATAGGCGGCGAGTAGCAGTGTGGGCAGGAAGGTCCCCGCTTTGATCAGCACAAATATCAGCGGATGTAGATCGAATGTCCATGCGAGGAGCGGATTCGCCTCGGTCGCCTGTCCCGTCTTCACCCAGTAGATCGTGCTATACATATCCACGGCACAGAGAATAATTAGCGTGAGCACCTCTGCCGCTGCCGGGCGTTTCATATCGAACGGTCGCGAGATCAGATGCAGGAACGCTGCATCCTGATACCGGGGTCGGTTTAGCGTCGGCGACAATGTAGACATGGTGTGATCCTCCTCTTCCACGATACGGGAGGGCGGCGTATCCATATACTACCGCCCCTGTGCCGAACTATTCCCCGGATGGTGCGTTTCGGAAACGTCCGGATCGGGTCGGAGTGGATTCAGTAGGAAGGGACGGTATCCAATCCGGTCTACCGGGCGCATCGGGAGATTGTCTGTGCCCTGGTAGCGCGTTTCCGCCGCCACCCAGAGATAGGACGCCCCCGGGTCTCCGAGCGGCACACTTGCCGTCAATATGTAGCCGACGCCGTTCTTCGGCGAACTCAAGGAGACGGTTCGCAGGTTGTTTCCATCGCGCAACTGAAGCGTGTAGCGTAGCCGATTGGTCTCTGCCGCCCCCCGCAAAGACACTCGCACCGTCAGAAAATTCGGTGCCGTACGCCGTACCGAGATCGAAGTCAGGTCGGCGGACGGGTCTACGTAGCGAACGACATCGTCACGACGTCCATCTACTGCGACCGTGGTCCATCCGTCGGTGCCGTCCGGAACCGTGGGCGCGTTCATTTCGCCGAACAGTTCGTTGGCGCGCAGGAAAGAGGTGAGAAATCGTCCGCTGATATTGAGTTGCGACACGTAGCGCGCCAACGCCCTCTCCTTGATCGCGCGGGTTTCGTAGGAGAGCATATAAGTACGCCACTTCGTGTCAGTCGTCACCAGACCGGGCGGGGGCGTAAGGTCAGCCCCGGGTCGCTTGCCCTGCGGCAGGGGCCAGTCCCCGCGATGGACGATGTAGTAGTGGAGACGCGCGGTGCGCGCCCAACCGCCGCCGCCGGGTTGCTCCGCGTCGCAGGCACGCAACGCCGACTGCGCGAACGTGGCGGCGGCGGAATGGTCGGGGTGATCGTCGGCGGGGTGCGTGACGAAGATGTCGGTCGGTCGCACCTGCTTCATCAGCCGGGCGAGATCGCCTCGCAGAAACTCCCCGTTGTATGCCGCGTTCCTGGTGAAGCATACGGGATACGGAGAGTGGGTATGACAGGTATAGGCAGAGCGGAAAGGTTGAGACGGCAACCAGTTCGTCTCCCAGAGTGCGCGCAAGCCGCGATCCGGGTACCCGAGGAAATAGGTGTCGCGCGGGGCGACGCCGAGCGTCTGGAGGGCGCGCCCGGCTTCCGTCTGCCGACGCCGGGCGAAGCGCACGTAATCCGATGGCGAGATGTTTACTTCGTGCAGTTCGCGCGACGCCGCCGCCGGGAAGCCGTCGCCGTTAGTGAGGAACGCGACCGAGACATGCGCTCCTTTGCGGGAAGCATCCGCGACGAACCCCCCAACCGCCAGCGTTTCGTCATCGCAATGGGGCGCGAGGATCAGATACCGCCTGCCCTTTTCGGGCGACGGGAAAAGCGGCAGTTCGTCTACCGAAAGGTTTTGTGCCGACTGATGGAGACGCAGGTAGTATGCCGTGGCGGTTCCCCCGGCGAGCACGGGCGGCAGTAGAAGCAGGACAAGCAGCACCCGTTGCCAGAGTGGTGTGCGTCGCAGTCGCGCCGCGAGCGACGCGCCCCATCGTGATGTTTTCGTCCCGTTCCGCAATCGTTTCCTGAGACCCCCTCTTGACCGCCCCGACCGTTTAAATTCGAGAGCCGGACTATCGCTTTTCATCAGCGAGCGTGACGACAGTACTTGAAGACATGAAAGTGAAAAGCGGAGTGAGTGGGATTCGAACCCACGAGACGTTTGACCGCCTACACGATTTCCAATCGTGCTCCTTCGACCAACTCGGACACCACTCCCTGCTCACGCGAAACGGCACCATCGCAACAATCGCGCAGACATCATTATAGGCGCGTAACGGGCGTCTGTCAATAGGAATTGGTCAGTGGTCAGTGTTTCGGACCGTGAACGGTTCCGCTATGCGCCTTCGGCGGACGCTCTGCGAGCGGGGAAGCGGGCGGCGCGACGCTGCCGGTTCTCCTCGCACCCGGTGCGTCCGCCGAAGGCGCATAGCGGAACCGTTCA
>JAYULM010000006.1:0-21949 GCA_043763605.1 Armatimonadota bacterium
AGGGAGAGGGGGTTGGGGGGTGAGGGCACTCTCGGGTATCATAGGAGATGAATCATGGCAACCGCACGTATCAGCAACGCAGACCGACGTAGCACTACCACGAAACGCGCCGCGCCACCCCGCCGCGCGTCCCCGGTCGGCGCGTTCTTTCGCGGTGTGGGGGTTTTTCTCGGGCTGATCATCATGCTTCTCCTGCTCGCCGGGATCGCGGCGGCGGGGTACGCGGCGTATATGGTGCAGGAGACGCAGCGACTACTGCCACAGAACGAAAAAATGCTGGCGTATCAACCCGGCGGCATCACGACGATATATGCCACCGACCGCGATCCCAAAACCGGTCAGTTAGTCGTGCTTGCGCGCATCTACTCGCAGTACAAGGAGTTCGAGCCGATCACGGAGATGCCCGATGTCCTCAAGCAGGCGACGATAGCCATCGAGGACGAGCGTTTCAACCAGCACCGGGGTATCGACTTCGAGGCAATCGCGCGTGCCATCGTGCGTAACATCGAAACCCGCGACCTGAGCGAGGGGGCGTCCACGATCACCCAGCAACTCACCCGGACAGTGTTCCTGACGCAGAAGAAAACCTTCAGCCGCAAACTGCAGGAGATTCTACTCGCCATCCTGCTCGAAAAGAACTTCTCCAAAGAGCAGATCCTGGAAATGTACCTGAACGAGGTTTGCTACGGGGTCAACACCTACGGGGCAAAAGCGGCGGCAAAAGTCTACTTCGGGCGGGACCTGAAGAATATCTCGCTCTCGCAAGCCGCCCTCCTCGCCGGATTGCCGCAACAGCCGACCCGCCTCGAACCCTTCAAAAATAAGGAAGCCGCGATCAAGCGACGCAACGTAGTGTTGGGGAAAATGGCGGAACTCGGATACATCACGCCCGAGAAGTGTAAAGTCGCGCAGTCCAACGGAGTCTTCCTGATTTCCAAGAAACCGTCTATCCGTTCCGTGATGAAAGCCCCGTATTTCACGACCTATATCATCAGCCAACTTAAAAAAGAGTATGGGCAGGAGCGGCTGGACACCGGCGGATTTCAGGTCTACACCACGCTCAACTATGCGATGCAGAAAGAGGCGGAGCGGGCACTGATCAATGGCGTGATCAAGGCGCGCGGCACCGGGGTGACGCAGGGGGCACTGGTGTCGGTCGAGCCGCGCACCGGCTACATCCGGGCGATGGTCGGCGGCGTGGATTTCAACAAGCATCAGTACAACAACGCCGCGCAGGGCGGACGCCAGCCGGGTTCGTCCTTCAAGCCGTTCGTGTACGTGACGGCGATGGCGAACCAGCCGGGGCGCTACGGTCCCCACTCGTATGTCGATAACACCCGCCGGTCCTACGGGAAGTATCGCCCCGGTGGGAGCGGACCAGCCGGTCTCGTCAGTATGAAAACGGCTGTCGCGTGGTCGTATAACAACGCGTCCGTGAATACCGCGAACGCCATCGGGGTGCGGAATGTGATCGCCACGGCGCGAAAACTCGGCGTCACATCGCCGATGGAGCCGAACCTGTCGCTCGCCCTCGGTTCATACGAGGTGACCCCGCTGGAAATGGCGTCCGCCTATTCGGCGTTCGCCAACCACGGAAGCCACGCCGCGCCGATGGGGATCATCCGCGTAGTCGATCAGGAAGGCGTACTCCTTGCCAACAACCAGCCCCGGGTAAACCCAGCCGTGATCCCGGAGTCGGCGGTCGCCGGGATCGGCGAGGCACTGCGCGCGGTAGTGGAGATGGGCACGGCGAGCAAGGCGGAGGGCATCAAGGATGTCGCGGACGCGCACGGCAAGACCGGGACCACGAACGATAACAAGGACTCCTGGTTCGTCGGGTACACGCCCGAACTTTCCACGGCGGTATGGGTTTGCGGTCTCCACTATGAAAAACGCGGCAAACTGACCGTGCCGGTATACAGGCGCATGGCGGGCGCGGGCGGCGAGACGACCGGTGGGCGCGTTTGCGCGCCGATGTGGGCACGGTTTATGAAGGCGGCGATTCCGATCCAGCGCGCCGCGAAACTGCCGCGACTGGTCCCCTCGGAAAAGACGATCAAGGCGGGTGAGCCTTCGCCTGTACCATCCGCTGAACCACGACGACGACGACGACGACGAAGGAGCACGGAAACGGGTGGTGCCGCACCGCCCGCGCAGACGGCACCGCGCGCAGACTCCCCCACTCCCGCCCCGGAAAAGCGACCGGAGAATCCGAATGAGGTGTCAAAACCGGTGGAAGCACCCCGGGAAGAACCGCCCCCGGTGGTAATACCGCAGGAAGACCCGAAACCGGCGGAGCGGACGGACCCGCCACCGGCGGCGGAACCCGTCGTCGTTCCCCCCGCGTAAACAAATCCATGGGAACCGCGCGACGAGACCACTTCAACGGTTACGCAGGGGGCACCCCTCTGTCCCCTGCCGACAACGCCGACGGTAACTTCGCCCCGGTTTCGCGGGTGCGTTGGCTTGCAGTGGTGATGACCGTGATTCTGACGGGGCTGGCGACACGCCTGTACTTCCTGCAGGTGATCGGCGGGACCGATTATCGCCGGAAAGCCGACAGCAACCGATCACGCATGATCCGCTCCATCGCCCCGCGCGGCGTGATCACCGACTGCGACGGGACGCCGCTGGTGAACAACACCGCGCAGTTCACCGTATTCGTAGACCCGGAAGAGTTGCCGAACGACCCGCAGGAACGTGAGGATGTGTTGGACCGGCTGGGACCGCTGGTACGTCTTGCCGCCGACGACCTGAACGAACTCAAGGACAAGACAGGCACCCGGAATACCCCACTCGGGATTACGTCCAGGCAAGCCCGCCGCTCAAAGCACCGGTCGCGGTCGGCGGTCGCGGTCGCCGAGGGCGTTTCGATGCACGTGCTTTCCGCGATTGACGAGAACGAGTGGCGGCTCCCGGGCGTGATCAAGGCGGTCGATCCGGTGCGCCGTTACGCCGAAGGTAAACTCGCCGCGCATCTCCTCGGTTATATCGGTCCGGTTACGGAAGGCGACCTGAAGAAGCAGGAGACGCGGGAGCGCGGCTATAAGTCGGGCGATTTCATCGGCAAGGACGGCATCGAGAAGTCGTACGATTATCTGCTGAACGGGACCGAGGGCGGGACGACGTATGAAATCGACGCGCGCGGTCGGCGCAAGCGCGAGTTGAAGGAGTTGGCACCGACGGTCGGGGCGACGCTGAAACTGACACTGGAGCGGCAGGTACAAATCGCGGCGGAGAACGGCTTGCGCGGTCGGATCGGGGCAGCCGTCGCGGTAGACCCGCGCACGGGAGCCGTACTTGCGCTGGCGTCCGCGCCGACTTTCGACCCGAACGTTTTAGCCCGCCGTCCCCTTTTAGCCCGCACCTGGAAGGCGATCAACGACCCGAAGACCGCGCCGATGATGAATCGCGCGATCAGTGCCGCCGAGCCGCCCGGTTCGACGTTCAAGATCGTTTCCAGTGCCGCCGCGCTCGGATCGGGCAAACTGAACGAGCACGACGGCGTGTACTGCCGGGGCGGTATCTCGTTCGGCAAATACTTCAAGCGGTGCCACGGGCGGCACGGCAGTGTCAGCCTGAACGGTGCCCTCGCGCAGTCATGCGACACCTATTATTACCACGTCGGGCGCATCGTCGGTCCCGAGTTGATCGCCACCTGGGCGGACACGTTCGGTATCGGAAGGGATTCCGGCATCGATTTGCCGCACGAATCCGCAGGACGTATGCCGACCCCGGCGTGGAAGAAAGTCATGGCTCCGAAGTTCGGAAACCCGGACAACAGCTGGTACCCCGGCGACACCGCGAATATCTCCATCGGTCAGGGCGACATCATTTCCACCCCCTTGCAGATAGTGCAACTATCGGCGGCTATCGCGAACGGTGGCACCCTGTACAAGCCATATGTAGTCGGGTCCGCCGTGAACATCAACCGCGAAACGGTCTATACCGCGACGCCGCAGGTGTTTTCCAAATTGCCGCTCGCGCCCGAACACCTGCAAAGTATCGCGAAGGGGTTGCGCGCCGTGGTGACCTCGGGCACGTCGCGCGTGGCGGCTATCCCCGGCGTCGCGGTCGCGGGCAAGTCCGGCACGGCGGAAAAGAAGTCGCGCAAGACAGGACAGGACACGACGCTCGCCTGGTTCACCTGTTACGCGCCGTTCGAGAAGCCGGAGATCGCAGTCTGCGTCCTGCTCTACTCCGACGCGGAAGGGCGTAACCTGCACGGCGGCGAGGACGCCGCCCCGATAGCCCGCGCGATGATTCTGGCACATCTGGCGAGGAAAAAGAAGCCGTTGCTGACGGCGTCGGAGCGATAAATCACGGGCGCAGACCCGCCGCGCGTAGCAGATCGTCTGCCCAGAGCGCGTCCTCCGGTGCGAGGGGCGGTTCCGACTCCTGTGTGTAGTCGATCCGACGCTCATAAAAACATGCCTCAAAACTCCGATTGAAACTTGCCTGCAGGTCGAACTGTACCGGTGCGACATCGTGTGTCAGTGGAAGTTCAATCGTCGGCAGACCATCGCGGAGTCCCACCCGCCAGAACGCGAACACCTCGGGTTCCGAAATATCCCGCAATGTTACCAGATAGTCCCAAGCCCCCCGCGCGGAGACTATCTCCTTCGGCACAAAAGTAGCGTACTCCCCCGCGCGGAGGAGGTCTATTTCCAGATAATGTACGTCGCTGTCGAGGAGTTGGGCTTGCTTCTTCTCGTACGCCGTGAATCCAGCTCCTTCCTTGTTGGTAAGCGAAAGGAGTTCAACTATAGCGACGACTTTCGGCTTCTCTCCCCGCCTGTCGATCACCTTGAGGTACCGTTGCCGTATTCGCGTCATGTTTACAGTTTCCGGCTGTGTCACGACACCCGGCAAAACCGTAGGACGCTCCAGAATTGCGGTACCCGCCTTGCCACCATCACTCGGGCGCGTTGTGAAAACCGTAACATCGCCCTCCCGAGCCGCCGTGCGCGGGTTGCCGGATTGGCGCGACTCCGGCAACAGGATACTCACGTAAACGTCCGACTCGGCAACAAAACCGGGCGGCAATGCGTTCAACAAAGAGCGTTTGAGTTCCACGATCATGTCGCCGTGGAAGTCCAGCCAATTGATCTGCGATTCGATATACGGGTCGAAGCCCGGAAAGGGAGATGGCATCGGGATAACCTCTAACATTCATTTTATCGTGCGTCGTTCAGGGACGTAGCCCCGCCGTGCGTAGCAAACCGTCTGCCCACACCGCATTTTCCGGCGAAAGGGGTGGTTCCGGCTCGCGGGTGTAGTCCACGGTATCGCCAAGACCCGATTCGTCGTAGCACGTCTCGAACACGGCTTGCAGATCAAGTGGGATCGGTGCGACATCGGGCGTGAGCGGCAACGCCAGTGCGGGTAATGTATCGCGCAACCCGATCCGCCAGAAGCGATACTGAAGCGGACAGTCGGCGTCGGCGAGCGTAATCAGGTAATCATACGGTCCGCTCTCGTCGAGAACCGCTTTCGGGACATACGCCACATGCGTTCCGTAGCGGAGCAGATCGATCTCCAGGAGATTTATACCGCTCTCCCGCGCTTCCCGTTGCTTTCGCTTGTACTGCGCGGAACCCTCTGCCCCGTCTTTGTTCGTCGGCGAAAGCAACTCGACATTAGTGACAACTTCGCGACCGCCGTGCCTTCGATCATAGATGCACAAATGACGTTGTTGTAGTTCGTCCTCCTGCCAGACTTTAGCGACAAAGCCCTGTGGTATACCTCGTCGCAAATAGCGAGCGAGGGTAACGATCAATGGCAAGTGAACGGTGCTCCAGTCGTATCGCTCCTCGACATACGGGTCCATACTCGGAAACGGTGACGGCACGTTCACAGCACTCCCCAGAACTTTTCAGGTCGGTTCGGCACGCGTAGGACGCCCACGAAGTAGCCATAGCGGTCGCGGGACAGATTTTCCGTCGGGTCAACAACCTCCCATGTGGCATAGTCCGTGTTGAGGATAGGTGCTCTATGCGTGTACACCCGCGAACGGTCGCGGGCGAAGTAACTGTCCAGAACCTCGAACGTCGCGGGGTCCGCACCCGGTAACCTGTATCCCTCGAAGAAGGCACCCTGGTTGTCGGTCGCATACGTGCTCCCCAGAGCGAGGAATGAAGCCGGGTCCGCCTTTCGGACAGCGCGGGGCTTGTAGGTCGCTTCGTGGAAATAGACCGCGTTCTTATCGGCGGCGTATCCCTTCAGCCAAAACATTTCCCGTGCATCTGCGAAACCACCGTCATCCAATACCCGGAACGACGCGCGATCCGCCAGTTTGAACTTTCCGAATTGCGTAAAAACGGCGTTCGCGTCCCCGCCATAGATCAGATTCAACATCCCAAACGTCGCGGGGTCTGCGTCTCGAATTCGCATCCCGCAGTAATAAACGTACCGGCTATCCTTGCCCCAATCAGGCGCGAGAATCGTGAAGTTAGCGGGATTACACCCCCGGACCGTCTTCCCTCCCCAGGTGACGTTCCCATGGGATGCCCGGTATCGTGAACATTTATGCCGGGTTTGGTATTCTTGATGCTGTCGCAATGCCTCGGGGTTCATGCCCCGAGACTGCACCGCTTTTCAAGAAGCCGGAAATGGGGGCGACAAAAAATCATCCCGCTTTCGGCTCCTGCCACTTGCCGTCGCTCTTGATCAGCGCGATCAGTTCGGGGACGCCCTGCTCCTGCGGCACGGTTTTGAGCGGTTCGCGCTTGCGGTAGAGTGTGATCAAGCCGCCCGCTTTGCCGACGTAACCGTAATCCGCGTCCGCCATCTCGCCGGGACCGTTGACGATGCAGTTATGCACCAGACACAGCCCGCTGACATACGTTCCCGCCCCGGCGACCTCCAGATTGTGTACTGCGCCCGCGTACGGCACCGCGCCGATACCGAGCACCGGCAGGTACAGATACCGTTCGTCCAAGGCAAGACGCCCCGTATTCGCCGCGCGTCCCTTGGGTACAGCGATAGAATAACCGAGCACTGCGACGAATCGGCGTAGCGCGTCCGCGCTGGTGACGGAGACGGCGTATACCGGTTGCCGGTTCGCCGGGTGTCTGCGCGAAAGCGCGGCGGGGATGCCCTGACGCAACAGCAACTGATGCACCTGATAGGCGAGCGTCGGCGACACCGTGACATAGGTGGCGCGGAGGTAGCCGCGCACCTCGCCGAGGTAGCCGTCGCAACGCCACAGGGTTTGTAGCAATGTCGCCTGCCGCGCCTTCGGGAGCGTCAGCATCCAGGCGGGTATCCGCTTGTTTTCCGCGCGGCGCCCGAACAGGTGGGAGAACAGCCCGGCAAATGAGGTGCAGTGCGCGATGGCTTCCCAGGTATTCTTCTCCGGGCGTTCCCGCACGCTCGCGCTGACGCCCATGCCGCAGAGGACGGAGCGAACCCGCGCGGCGGTGGCGGACTCGTGCCCCCCGAAGGTCCAGAATAGTTGCGATGTTGCCCCCGCCCGCCCCCCGACCGAGCCTTCCGCCGCGTAACTCCCCGCCAGGAACAGGAAGTCATCGGTGACGGCGATGTGCTCGTCTTCGGGCAGTGTCAGAACGTCCTGCTCGCCTTGCACGACCGGGCAAAGCAACACATGGTCGCGTCCGATCTCCCCCGCGCCGTACCACTGCGGCTCGCCGCGCTCAAGAGAGGCAAAATCCGCCATGCTTTGCCACCGACGCCGTCCGCCTCTGGTGTGGGCGTCGCGAGTGAACGCCAGGATGGGATGGTTCGGAGTTACCCGTATCGGGGGTGCCCCGCGCAGTTTGATCTCGACCAGTTCGCCCTCGAACGCGTGCGACTCGACGGCACTTACGGGAGCGAAGCCACCCTCGTGCGTCAGTACCCGTTGCCCGGTCGTAACGGTTTCGATGGGCACAAAGCCACGCTCCTCGGTGACGACCGTTTCGCCAGGAGGGAAGCAACCCATTACCGCGATGTCCAGACCGATCAGGTGGCTCGTCGCGTTGCGCACCTGATTCAAAACCGTCGGGAGGTCGAACTTTGTCCGCCCGCACGACGGACACGCGATGTACTCGACCTGCGTTTTGCGCAGACCCAACGCTTGCAATATCTCGTAGCAAACTGGTAGTTCGTGGACCGGATCTTCAGACAGCGAAACGCGGATCGTGTCGCCGATGCCTTCCGCTAAGAGTGTGCCGATACCGGTCGTGGATTTCACGCGGGCGTACTGCCCGTCGCCCGCCTCGGTGACGCCTAAGTGGAGCGGGTAGTCCATCCCTTCGGCTTCCATTCGCCTGACCATCAAGCGGTTCGCGGCGAGCATCACCGGCACCCGCGACGCTTTGAGCGAGATAATCAGGTTGTGGTAGCCGTGCTTCTCGCAGATCCGCAGGTATTCGATTGCCGATTCGACCATCCCCTGCGGCGTATCGCCGTGCGTCACCAGCATCCGCTCCGCGAGCGAGCCGTGATTGACCCCGATCCGCATCGCGATGTCACGCCGCTTGCAAACTTCGATCACGGGCACCAGACTCGCTTCGATAGCGGCTTGCTCCTCGGCGATCTCGTCCGCGCTGTACTCTTCGGCGCGACCGCGCGGCTTGCGGAACACGAACAAGCCGGGGTTGAGTCGCACCTTGTCCACGAACTCTGCGACGGTCTGCGCGATTTCGGAACCCTGATGATGCACATCGGCGACGAGCGGGACGTTTACCATCCGCTTGCGCAAAATCTCCTTGATCTCGCCGAGGCAATTCGCTTCCATCAAGCTCGGCGTGGTCACACGCACGATCTCCGCGCCCTTGCGTGCCATCTCGGTGATCTGCCGGACGCAGTCGTTCACGTTTCGGGTTTCGGCGGTGATCATGCTCTGCACGACGACCGGGTTGTCGCCGCCAATCGTGATGTTGCCGACGCGCACCGGGCGCGTTTTGCGCCGGGGGAACGTCAGTGGGAGTTCGGTGTAGGGCGAATCGGTGTCGGCGATGCGGGTTTGCGAAGCGGTGTCCATAGCGGGTTTGGTTTTTCTTTCCAGGTTCAGTATACCGCCGTACACATGCGGTCTGCCTCGAACGCAAGGCAACGGGCGGGCGACCCGACGTTCGGAGCAACCCGCTCCCGCCGACTTTCGAGCAAATATAGGCGTAGCAAAAATACTTTACAAAACAAAGAACTTTATCACGGTATACGTCGTAAAGAAAGGCGAAATGGAAACCGCCATGAAACAATTTGACTTGCTACCACCGCCGCCGTGCATCGCTTCCTCCCGGGATTGGTGCCGCTACTACAGCCAGAACGCCGTGGATCGGTTCGCGATACCGTGGGAGCGCGGTGCGGAGATCACCGATGCCGAGCGCGACGCCATCGGCGCATCGCTGGCGGCGTGGCAACTCGGGGAAACGTCGGAGGGAACCCATCTGCTTGCCGCCGCCCGCAACTACGCAGCGCGGATCGGGGACCCGGTTTACGTCGAAGCCGTCACACTGTTTATCCGCGAGGAGCAACGGCACGGGAGCGAGATCGGACGATTCCTGGACCTGGCGAACATACCGCGCCTGCGAAAAAACTGGGGCGACTCGCTGTTTCGTGGCGTCCGGTATTTCCTGCCGACGATGGAGATGTGGACGACTCCTGTGGTGATGGTCGAGACGCTGGCAATGGTGTACTACAACGCGGTGCGCAAGGCGACGGATTCCCCGGTGTTGCAAACCCTGTGTCGACAGATCCTGCGCGACGAAGTCCAACACCTTCGCTTCCAGTGCGAACGTCTGGCGATACTGCTCCAGCCGCACCCGGAGCCGGTGCGCGAATTCGTCTATCTCGTGATGCGTGGATTTTTTGCTGTTGTCACTACTCTAGTGTGGATCGGACATCAAAAAGTATTCCACGCGGGCGGACACACCTTTCGAACCTACTGGCGCGAAGCATGGGCACGAATGAACTACGGATGGGAGCGAATCCGCCCGGAGCGGTACGGGCTACGGTAAGATGCCCCAGGCGCGGAGTGGTTCGGTGACGGAGGGCATAGGTCGTTGCCAGAGCCAATCGAGCCGAATCGTGACGCCGGGGATTGTTGCGCAATCATAGGACTCGTTGCCCGCCGCGTCCGTCGTCGGCGTCTGGATACGGAACACGCCCCCGTCATCGCGCCGGTAAAATTCGGCACGGTTGCGCGCCGGGTCAATTATCCAGTATTCTCCCACGCCACCGGTCTCATATTCGTTGAACTTCGCGCCGCGATCCCGCGCCCGACTTTCCTCGCTGACGATCTCGATCACGAGATCGGCGGGACCGTCCAGATACTCCCGCAGGATACGGTTCTGGTTCTCCGATTTTACGAACAGAATGTCCGGGCATCGGGCGGGGAGTTGATCGGTACAACGCATCAGATAGGGTTCGGCGTATATTTTGCCCAGTTGCCGTACCTCGACAAATGTAGTGAGGGCAGCGATAAAAAACCGACTCATATCGGCGTGATAACTCAATACCGGCGACATATCAATTACCTTTCCACCCGCCCACTCGACATGCCGTTCGCCGAAGTCGCGCCGCAAAAACGCGTCGAACGAAAGGTAGCGCGAACGGACCGGTGCGGCATCCGGGGGAGATTTCCGGGCGGCGCGAGGGTGGGAATTCGTCGTGGTTGCGGGGTGGGTGGGCGTGGAGACAGTATTCATTGCGGTTCGAGTTCTCGGTCGTATTGTACCGCCGGCGGGAGCCTGTTACCGCGTCACATGCGATTGGGATAAGTGAATTCCTGACCTGGGCGCGACGGGCAACGGGATAACGCTGGGTTTTTATTCGTCAGCGACTCCTCAGTTTTTTCTGAGCTTCTGCCTTCATCACGCCGGTAGTATCCTCAGAAACCGCCTGCTTCCACGCGGTCTTCGCCCGGGGAATGTCCCCGATCTTTTCATACAGGTTTCCTAAACCGAAGTAGGAGATCGCTTTAAGCGACGCACTATTTTCAGGCACTGCGGCGATGGCTTCCTGAAAAGACAGGATCGCGGCATCCGTATCCCCCTGCAAAAATTGAACCTCGGCGATTGCATTTTTGGCGGTAACGACCGTAACATAACGGGTATGATCAGCAGGGCGTATATGTATCGCTGTGCGGTAAGCCGCAAGAGCGGCGTCATAGTCGCCGATTTTCGTCAGACGACCCGCGAGCCATGTATACGCGTTATGACTTTCCGGGTTGTGGCGAATGTATGACTCGAAAGCCGCGATTGCTTGAGTATTGTCCTCCCCGGCGGACGCGTTGATCGCAACTAACGCGTCTGATTCCCGGCGACTCGCCCGCATCTTCTCCCGTTGGATCTGCCATTCCGAGTCGTCCCGGTCGTTGCCATATTTTTTCCCGAACGCGTCTACTTTATCTAAAATGCCTTCGACTTGGTCAGAGTTGCGGGGACCGGAAAAAACTGTACCCACCTCACGTAACAGTTCAACTTTCTCACGCTCTATCCGCTCCATTTCTTCCCGGACTCGGCGGAATTTTGCCTGTTTTTCCGGCGGCGCGAATACTTCCCGAATCCGGAAGAACTCGCGTAGCGTTCCTATCAAACCCTGCGCGAATAAGAGGGTAGCATTATCGCGCCACCACCGTTTGATTTTTTTGAACATGGCTCCGTCTCCCCCGAGATAGTTTACCTTTTGGAAACGGAAGCGAGCAACACAGTTGCCTCTGGCGATAACTTATTTCTCTTGAGTAATAATGGGCGAAGCGGACGGACGCAACCACCGACCCGACCGACAATCAAGACCGCTCCGCGGTTTCTTTCAGCCGCACCAAAATCTCCGATGCACCATCATAAGTGCCGGGATGAACAATCAGGTAGTCACCGTTGGTTACGGTCCCATCGTCGCCCCTCTCGCGTAGGCGTAGGGCTTGCTTCCAGGCGGCTCGCGCCTCGTTGATCGTACCGTGCTCCCGGTAGGCGTCGCCGAGCCTCAGATAGGCGCAGGAAAGGAACAGGTTGCGTAGAATATCCTCCCCCTCCTGGTATTCCTCGGCAATCGCTCTTTGCAGTTGCTGTATCCCCTCCTTTACTTCACCTTTCTCCAGCAACATTTCTCCGATTCCCTGCTTCAACATCAAGACGTGAAAGCCCTCTCACATCGCAGGCTTTTGAGACGCCTCGGATTTCAGGAACGTTGTATGATCGGCGACTGCAATCCAATGCCGTGCTACCTGAATCGCTTCGTCAAGTTCTCCCGCCTTTCGTAACGCCCCGACGAGAAAACTGGTGCCTATTTCGCTACCGGGGTGTTCGACGCGATAACTTTGCAGGAGGGCAATTTCTTTTCGGGTGTCGCCCTCGGTGCTGCCACACAACTCGTTTAACTGAGCGATTTCGGCTTCTAAGGCTTCGGTACGATTCGCCCGTTCGCGCCCCCGATTCTCCATATATTCCTTGAAATCGCCGAAAGAAGTATCTTCCGGCAGTCCATGTTTCTTCATGTTCCGCCGATATTCTTCCGCGTGTTTCGCGTTGCTCATTTGCGTCAGTTGAAACTGTCGCTCGAAATCCACCGCCGCTTTCTGTTCTCGCTCAAGTTCTTTCACCTGCCCATACAACCGTTGAAGTCTGGTCGGTTTTGGCAGCGGAGCGAGCGGGGCAAGTGCAACATGGCTACGGAAGAAGTCGCGCAAAGCCTTGATCAGACTTTGCGTGATAATCAGACTGATATTGTCGTGCCACCACCGTTTTGGTCTCGGCATTTGCGAACCCTCCGCTCTCGAAACATATTACGGATGAATCCGGGGAAGTAGCACAGAGTTACGAGCGCGAGCCAGAATATTATTCCGTGAGCAACGGGGAAGTCAGCAGTGGACAATACCGAATCTCGGATGTGCGCAACGGGATCGGCGTTGCCATCGGCGGTAGCATCGCCACACCACTCTCTGCTTTCTGCATCGATTTGATACCGCGCGATGAAGTCCCACTGCTTATCGAACGCTTCTTTGTAACGCGGGGTCTCGGTTCCGTATTCGCGGTGCGTCAGGAGGAGCGCGTTCAAACTTCCATATCGTCATAGATCGGCAGACTATTGAAGGCGGTTCGCAACTTATTTGCCGCCGCTTTCGACATACTTCTTGAGCGCGGCGGACCCGGCTGCGTTCGCTTTCGCGGCGGCTTCGGCACTCTTCCTTTCCCGCTCCAGCATTTCCGGCGAAACGCCGTTCGCTTGCGCGCTTGCGGCAGCGGAGGTAGAAGTCGCACCAGTTGCGGCGGGCGCGGTCGTTGCCGCTTTATTGCCGGAATTGCATCCCGAGTTCGTGATTCCCAGACCAAGAACGGCACCGAAAGCCGTCAGTATCGCTACGTGTTTGTTCATGTTCTAATCTTTGTGTCTCTGTAAAATCGGTGTTTTCGGTCACGCGGCATCCCAACACGGCGCGTGACTGATGAGGTCGATGGTGGGCGACCACCGTGTAATCGCCCGCCGAATCGGTCGCCGATCAGTCGTTCGGATCAAGGGTCCAGAATCCGCCGTCATTCCACGGGAAACTGAAGGTCTTGTCCCCGGCAGGTCCGTTGGTTTGCTCGGGCTTGTGCCACTTCGCGTGTCCGTCCACGAAGACGTAGTTCCATCCACCGCTGTGAACGGGCTTGTTCGCGGGCTTCTTGCCGTCCGCGACTCCGGCGGCGTCCCACATGCTACCCCAGGTCGGCGGTGCTTCCTCGTTCCCCGTGTTGTACTGCTGCTGTTGCATCGGACCGAGGCACTGCGTGTTCGTGGACCAGTTGGTCGCGCTTTTCGCGGTGTGAAACTCGACGATCAGGAGCGAACTCGCGGGGGCGGGAACATCGGCTAACGCCCGGGTGGCATCGAAAAGACCGGAACCGGCTTGCGCACGCTTGTCCTCGCGAGGGATTACGCCCTGCGAAAGAACCGGGTTTCCTTCTTCGCCGTTGCGCCAGCTCCCGGCAAGGGCATAACTACGCCGACCGAGGTTTTCCATGTAGCTGACTCGCGCCTTGCTATCACTCGGGCACTGGAAGATGGGTCCGCCCTTGCCGATGACCGCGAAGCCGGAGTCCGTCGAAGTGCCCGCCTGCCCATTCTTGATATACGGGTTCACGACGTTGTCCCACGTCGGGGAGCCGTCGAAGTTACCTGCTGCGTAAGGGTCGGTGGGGTCTTTGTAGAACGTCGAACGCGGCAGTGTTTCGTCATAGTCCTGCACATATTGCACGATTCCCAAACCGATCTGCTTCATGTTGGAAAGGCACGATGTTTGGCGAGCTTTCTCGCGGGCTTGTGCGAAGACAGGAAAAAGTATCGCGGCGAGGATGGCGATGATGGCGATGACGACGAGCAGTTCGATGAGCGTGAATGCCCGGGGTTGACGGTTGGTTTTCATAGGTTCCTAACTTCCTTTGTTGAGACTCTCTTTGGGTAAAGGTAGTCGCTGACGACGTTGTTATCGATGCAGTAGCCGCTTCGAAGCGGTCGGACGGTGTTCGTTGTGCCGCGTTCAGGATTGCGGCGGGCAACACGATTGACGGACGATCAAACGGACCGGCAATATATGACAGATCGGCGGCGCGTCTACCTCACGTTGCAGGATATTGGCGCGGCGACCGATACGCTCCCAGAGTCGGCGAACGGCATATCGCCCCATGAACTCCTTGTTGACACGCACCGTGGTCAGCGGTGGGGCAGCGTGCGACGCAAACTCAATATCATCGAAACCGATCACACTCAAATCGCGCGGGACACTGAGACCGATCTCGCCGCACAGACGCAGGACCATTAATGCGTTGTGGTCGTTCGCCGCGACAATCGCGGTCGGTCGATCCGGTGACGTGAGCACCGCGCGAAGTTCGGCGAGGAGTTGATCGACGTTCTCGGACGCCCCGATCACCCAGCCCGGGTTCGGCGTGATGCCTGCCGCGAAAAGCGCGCTCAAGTAGCCGTTCTCGCGATACTGAAACGTCCCCATCGGCAGACCGCCCAGGAAGAACCCGATCTTGCGGTGTCCTAATCCGATCAAATGCCGTGTCGCCGCACGCGCCCCGCCGAAACTATCCGAAATGATGCTCTCGAACGGGCAGTCCGCGAGGTGATGATCCACCAGAATTATCTCCTGCGAATACCCACGGAAAAGGTCCAGCACTTCGTTGTCCACGGTCCCGACCAGGAGAATCCCCCCGATGGTTTTTTCGCGCACCATGCGGGGCGGCTCGTTCAGAAGGCGGTGCCGATTCGTCGTGTTGACCAGGAGATGCACGCCCAGTTCCTGCGCTTCGGCTTGCGCACCGGATAACACCGGGGCGTAAAACGTATTGGCGGAAAGCGTGTCGAAAGAGTGTTCTGTCAGGCTAAAAAATTGAAAGCCGAGCGTGTCGGGGAGAAACGAATCCGAGCGTTGTTTCAACCGTTGTCGCGTCTTCGCTTCGCTGATGGAACGTTGACGCGGCGGAGTGTACTCCAACGTGCGAGCAGACTCGAAAACGCGCATTTTGGTCTGCTCGTTGATCAGGTTGGGCGTACCGAAAGCACGGGAGACCGTTGCGGGTGACACTCCGGCATGCTTCGCTACTTCGCGAATACTGGACATGAATCAAATATACAACACTATGAAACACCTGTCAAGTTTTCATGGAAATAATTGTTTGTTTCATAATGTATCCATTGAAACATTAGCCGTCAGCCGCCTGAAATCGCAGGGATCGGCATTGCCTCTGGTCCTTAATTCACGAAGCCGTCGTAGCGGACCCACACCGGAACGTTCCTACGTGGCTACTACCGAGCGATGTTGTCGATGAAGCGTCGTTGATCCTGGGCATGTTGCCGCGCCCCGAGGATTTCTCACGGCGCGGCATCGGGAGCAGTCAGGCAGGCTACGCTCCGCCGGTACCTTCGGTATAGCGGGTGATCATCTCCTCAGCGACTTCGCGCATTGTCCGGTTCGCGCGTCGGGCGGCGAAATGAATCCGCTTGAAGGCCTCCGGCTCGGTAATCTTTTCGTGCTGGATCAGCAAGCCCTTCGCCTTTTCGACAACGATCCGGTCGGCGAGACGGGTCTGCACTTTGTTGAGTTCGGCGTTGCAGTCGAGCAGATCCATGTTCCGAGACACCGCGAGGGCGATCTCCGCACCGGCGTCTTCTGGAGTGAACGGCTTGGTCAGTGTAGCGAACGCCGCACTCGCGGCGATTTTCTCAAGGGTTCCGGCGTCCGGTTCGGCGGGTCGCAGGATCACCAGTGCCGCCGGGTGTAACAGTTCCCGTAACTCCGCAGTGAGCGGGAGCAGTTCGGCGTCGAGCAGGACTGCTTCCGGTCGGTGTTGCTGGAATAGCGATTCCAGTTCCGTGAGCGACGTGGCTTCGGCGACGACAGACTGTCCTGCGTCCAGCAAAGCGGTCCGGGCATCCGTCCGGGCGTCCGCCTCGGGTGCCACTATTAGTACGCGATAGGTTTCCATTTTCATGATACTCTTCTTCAGTAATTTCATTGCGGGCTTCGTGTGAGCGACGGCTTGCCCGGCATGACGTGTATACCCATGCTTGCCCGCGAACTAAAACTCCCCCAACGTGTTGAATCATATATGAACGAAACTATCGCGCTTCCGACGGAAGCATCCGTGACCGCCGCCTTGCGAACCGTCGAGGACCCGGACCTGCATCGGGACCTCGTCTCGCTGGGCATGATCAAGAATATCAAGATCTGTGAGGGGAACATCGCCTTTCAGGTCGAACTGACTACGCCTGCCTGCCCCTTGAAGGCGAAGATCGAAGCCGACTGTCGCGCCGCGATAGCCGAACGCGTCCCCGGCGCGACTCATGTGAAGATCGAGATGACTTCGCGTGTGCCGACGAAGCGGCCGATGGGCGGCAAGATCATCCCCGGCGTCAAGCATGTGATCGCGGTCGCGTCCGGCAAAGGTGGGGTCGGGAAATCCACGGTTTCGGCGAACCTCGCGGTAGCCCTGGCGCAAGCCGGGGCAAAAGTCGGCTTGATGGATGCCGACGTATACGGTCCGACGATCCCGATGCTGATGGGGCTGGAGGACGAGGAGCTGCAACAGGTCGTAGTACGCCTCCCGGATGGAAACACGGCGCAACGGATCGTCCCCCTCTCCCGGCACGGCGTCGCTACGGTTTCGATGGGCTACATGGTTCCGGCGGGACAACCGGTCGTGTGGCGCGGTCCGATGCTATCCAAAGTAGTGAACCAGTTTCTGAGCGACGTGGATTGGGGGGAACTGGATTACCTGCTGGTGGACCTCCCGCCCGGCACCGGCGACGTGACGATGTCGCTCGCGGAGGCGATCCCGCTTTCCGGGGCGGTGATCGTCACTACGCCGCAAGATGTCGCCGCAAGCATCGCGGTAAAGTCCCTGCGCGCGTTCCAGAAACTCAACGTGCCGATTTTAGGCGTCGTCGAGAACATGGCGTATTTCGTCGCGCCGGACACCGGCAAGGCGTACTATATCTTCGGGCACGGCGGCGGACAGACCACGGCAGAGGAGTTGAAAGTCCCCTTCCTCGGAGAAATTCCGCTCTCCATCGCGGTACGGCAGGGGTCGGACGACGGCGAACCGGTCCTCGTCAGCGACCCGGACGGCGAACAGGCACGCTACTTCCGCGAAGCGGCATCGCAACTCGCCCGCCAGATTTCCATCCAGGCACGAAAATTTCAACCGCTTTCGATGAGTTAGGTGTTCGTGGCGAGGACGCCGGGTAGTTGTCCGGTGTCCGAATCTTCAGGGCACGATCAAAACGGGAGTTCCCGCCTGTGCGAACGCGTAGACGCTGTCCATGTCGGCGTTCCGCATCACGATACATCCCTTCGTACCGCGCTCGAAAGGCTCGTCGGGGGCGAGTCCGGCGTGGATCGCGACGTAGCCACCGAGCAACGACTCCTGCGGCGGGATGGTTCCTGTGGCGTAGTCTTTGAGAATGCGCCGGAGTAGATCATCGCCGATCCGCCCTTCCAAGTATGCCCGCTCCGCGTCTTTCACCTCGGGATAGGAAATGTGAAGTCCTTTGTAGTAACCCACACCCGCTGCCGCTTCGTCGGCGAGGAGACGGAGAACGAAATAGTGACCTTCGGGCGTTCTGCCGTCGCCCTCCTGCTTTTTGGGACCGGGGTTCCCCCCCACTAAGACAGGGAAGCGGGCGACGGTCCGCCCGGACTCAACCAGTGCGAGTGTACGTGCGCCTTTCTCCACGACGATTGTTCGGGCTTCGATTACTTGTGACACTTCCTCATTGTAACAGACCTCGGGAGTGAGCAACAGTGCTTGCCCCGTGTCCGTCTTTACAAACCGCGATACTGAATCGAGAACGAATCCGCGCGGTTCGCCTGCGCTTCGGTAATTTGATACATGTACGCGTCAGATTCAACGCGTTTCCCGCACCCTGACGGAGAGTATTTTTCATCTGAATTTCTGCAGAAGAGCCTTTCGCGATTTTGTAACTGGTGCTGATACAGGTGCTGTCGATGCCGGTCAACGCAAACCGAAACGGCGTGACAGCGGTGGCATGTGCAGACATAGATTTTGCTTGGAATTCGGCTTACAGGACAATCCGCACCCGACTACCAACAAGTAGTGGACCAAATCGCAACTTTCGCCTCCCCTCCCGCGTCATTTAAGCGGTACAATAGCACTGTAGAAACACATGCCGGAGACACTCTCAGCACAGGACGCGGATCGCCTCGCCCTCGCCCTGTTTGAAGGCGCGGGATCACTATCCACCGCACAAACCCGGACATGGCTCGCGCGTGACGGAGCGAACGGTGCCAGCGTCCTGGTCAAGCGATTGCGCGTGAACACGCCAAAGGCTCGGGTCACGCAAGCCCTCGGATTGTCGCATCCCAACGTGGTGCGTGCCCGCCGTTGGCTTACCGTGGGTGGACACGTGTACGTGGTGCGGGACGTGGTACGCGGGCGCAATCTGAAGCAACAACTCACCGGCGTGGCATTCAAGCACAGTGCCGACTTGCTGGAAAAACTGCTTTTGCCAGTTCTCGCCGCCTTGGAGGCGGCGCACGGCAAGGGCATCACGCATGGCGGGGTTTCGGCGGAGAACGTGCTGGTCGCGGACGACGGACGGGTGCTCCTCTCGGATTTCGGCGTCAGCGACCCGGGGTCCGCGACCAACGCCCCGGTCTACGGCGGCACCGCGAGTGCGGCGGGCGACATCAAGGCGGCGGGCAGGCTGATCACCGACTACCTGCCGACCGGGGGGGCGTTCGCGGCGGACGCGGTGAGAGCGCGCGTTTCCGGCATCCTGGAGCGGTGCGCTTCGCTCGCCGACCTGCGCGAAACGCTGATCGCGCTCGACACACTCGCAAGTGCGCCGCTACCGCAGGCGAAGCCGTTCGACGCGGTGAAACCGCCGGAGTGGATCGGTCCCCCTCCCCTCCCCGAGGACGTAGCGGAAGTGTCGACGGAACCGGAGGAGGCGCGGACTGTTTTTATCGATGAGCCGGTCAGCACGCCGGAAGGCTGGGTGAAGCGTACCCCGACCGCCGGACCTGCGGAGCCGCCTGCCACCCCCGGTGTCGCACGGCTGTCCTGGCGCAGTACGGAGCCGAACGGGGTACATATCCCGAGCGGGGGCGGCGGTCCGGCGACACTGATTTTGACCAACGATGGCGACGCGACCCTGACAGTGCGGATGGTCGCGACCCAACGGGCGTGGCTCCATGTGCGCCCGACCGAACTGCCGATCCGACTTCCCCCGGGGGCGTCGGCTCCGATAGATTTTTCGATCTCGGCGGTGCGGCTATCCCCGGGCGATTATCGTAGCGAAGTGTACCTCTCGGCAAGCGCGGGGGGCAGGAACGCCGAGGATTTGCGTAGCGGATGGTTCAAGCATACCGCCGAACTGCGCGTCACCGTGGAGGGCGCGGCGTATAAGCGGGGCGAAAAGCCCCCCTACCCGGCGAACGCGCCGTCGATCCCCGCACCGCCGGGGTGCGGGCTGTTATTTCTTTTCGGCGCGGGCACTCTCGCGTCCGGCTTACTCTGGGGTTTACAACAACTAATCACGTGAATAATCGCTCCCTAACTCTTCTTATCGCAGCCGCCGCTATGCTGAACGGACCGTCGCTACCGCGCTCGGCGATGGCGCAGGATACCCCCGCCATGGATGCGCCGGTCCCGTATGATGCGGAACTGGGCGAGTCGGCGACCGCCGTGAAGAGCCTGCGCTCCGTTTCGCCGAAAACGCTGATCTTCGTGTTCGACGTTTCCGGCTCGATGCGCGGCGAACTGCTCCGCCGCGCGCGCGAGGCGACGATCACGATCCTGCGCGAAGGCACACGCCCCGGCGACCGCGTGGTTTTGTATACGTTCGGCTCAGGATACGAACAGGTTTTCGATCAGACGCTGAAGAGCGAGGCGGAGAAGCGCAACCTGATCGCCCTGGTCCCGACGAAGCCCGGCGACGGCGCGGGCACGAACATCCGCAAGCCGCACCACGACGCGTTGAAACTGCTGGAATCACGCTTGCCGACGCCCGGTGCGGTGATCCTGCTTACCGACTCGTTCAACGATTCCCCGAAAACCGATGACCCGGCGTATTCAACGTACACGAAGTATTATGTGCCGGGTGGCGGTCTGCAAAAACACCCGGACACGCCGGAAAACCGCGACTATGAGCGGTTACTCCGGCTGATGACTGACTCGAAGAAGGTACAGATTTTCGGGATCGGTGTCCAGATCGACAGGAGCGGTCGCCCGGTCGAGCAGTTGCCGCAGGCGGAGCCGACGCCGCCCCCCGCAACCGCAGGCGATTCTCAAACGTCTACACCGATAGCTACCATCGGCAGCGGCGGCAAAAAAAGCGAACTGCCGTGGGAATGGCTGATCGGAGGGGGTCTACTGGCTCTCGCTTTGATCGCGGGATTGGTCGCGTTCACGCGCGGTTCCAAGCCGGTTCCGCTCCGCATCAAAGGCGGTCCCGGCGGCGCGAAGGATTTCGAGGTCGTCTCCGGGCAGACGGTCTATATCGGCGGCGCGAGTGCCCACGCGTTCGACGCGTACGCCCTGCCGGGAACCAAAAACCCGGTGGCGACGCTGCGCGGCGCGGGCGGCGGGCGGTTTACCCTCGCACCCGCAACGCAGGAAGCGGGGGCGTCTGCGGCGAAGGTGTCTTTGAACGGTTTGCCGCTGGAAAAAGAGTCGCCGCTCACGTTTGGGGATGAAGTTCGCATTTCCGCGCCGGAAGCGTCTGGCGCGATCAAGGAGTACCGGTTAATTTTCGATGATCCGACCAAAAGTTTTTAACGTTTTTCTTTATGCGTTGCTCGCCGCCTTCCTATCGTGCGGCGCGGCGTTCGCCGCCGAACCGACCCTGGAAACCAAGACAGCGGACCCGTTGCCGGTTTCCGTGAAGGAGAAGGAGCCGCCGACGTTCACCCTCGTTTTCAAGGATGCGGACGGCGACCGCATCAAAAGCGCGCTGATGCGGGTCCGAACCCCGGGCGGCGTAGATATCACGATTCCCGGAAAGTCTGTCAGCAACGACACCACGAACGGGGTAGACATCACGTGGAGCGGTCGGGTTGATGAGCCGGGAACGTACACGGCGACGTTCGTCGTCTCCAGCACCGACGGCGAAGTGCTTTATCCGGCGCAGGGTCAGGAGCCGTACCGCTTCACCGTAGAAAACCTGCCGATCAAGTGGGGCATTTTCGCGGGCGGGACTCTGGTCAGCCTCCTCTTCCTGCCATACCTGACGTATGTATTGTTCCGCTCCATGAATCAGCGTGGTGATCCGTCCGGGGCGGCACGCGGGGCACTTTTGCTCGGCATCCTGTTATCCGCCGCGCTGTTCATCTTCCTGTTCGCCGGTCCCTACGGACCGCTCGCGTTTGGGATCGGGATCATCGCCGCGCTTGCCGGTATCGTCATGGTACTGACCCAGAAGCGGCGGTAGTCGGTTTCGATCATTGGTTTGGGTCATCGGATGTGATCATCGGTTTCACCGACGCCTGTAGGTGAAACCG
>JAYULM010000007.1:0-1594 GCA_043763605.1 Armatimonadota bacterium
GTCGCGGAAGATCAGCCCGCTCGCCATCGGGATGACCATCAAGCACGGCACTCGGATACGGCAACGCGACGGCCGGATCGCCGTCATGCTCCTCGACAAGGATGTACCTCGGGAACTCGGACACCCCGAAGTGCGGGAGATAGCCGGAACCGTTGTCATCCTCTCATGTAGCAATGAGATTGTCACCGTCTACCGGCGGCACAACCTCCGCCCGATCCAATACCGCAAGCGACGGAACTAAATGCCTGCGGGGCGGGTGGGCGAAACCGAATCCGCCCCGCAGATTCTGCAACAGGACTATCAAGTGCTTTTGCAGATCGTCTACCCACACCGCTGGAGACCATCACCATGTTTTCTTTCATTAAACCACCTTATCCGCGACGCGGTAACGACCGTGCGTCACTGCACACGTTTGCCGCCTTGCTATCTTTACTCGTTTGCGCCTCCTGCTCGCGGCGCGAGCGCATAACAACCGACGTCGGTGTCGATGATTCGCCGAGTTTCACCGCACCGCATCGGAAGGAGGGTATGCAGATGCTGTCCTTCGCCGCAGACCGCGTCCTGCCATCCAAGACGCCCGTCAAGGTCTGGCTCTTCTCTGACCGGCTGCTCGCCGATCCCAAGTTCGCCATGTCCGCGAGTGGCGGGAGAGACTTCGCGCCGCTAGCGGACTTCTACATCCGCAAACCGGTCGGGAGGCGTGATACGTTCGGCGCGCCGTTGATGCGTCGGTTCGTCGAGGAGGCGCACCGGCACAAGGCAGAGGGAGAGCGGGTTTGCTTTATCCTTGTGACGGACGGCGGCTTCACGGATCTCGCGGAGATCAAGAAGATCAGCGCGGAACTCGCCCGGTGCCCCGCCGTCGCCGGGGTGTGGGTCGGGCCAGTCGCCTTGCAGGACAACGTCCAAGCATCGGTAGAGGACGCTTTCTCTCCGCTCGCAGCACAAGGGAAGCTTGTCGTCACCAACCGACTCGACACGAAGCCGGGGGCGAAGCGATTCAAGGAAATGCTGTACGGAAAACGCTGAAGACCATGCGCTTCAGCACGAACAACGACAACTCGCCGCTAAACTGGCGGGAAACACGGAGTCCGGCGCATATAACGCGCCGGACGGAGCTAACTTACCATGCCTTCACCAAATGATACCTCGTCCTCACGCCGGAACGGCACCGCCGTACACCCGGTGGCGGAGCCCATCCGCCTTCCATACGACACCGCCGATCAGGCAATTCCGACATTTCCCCCCGGCAATCCAGCCCCGTCCGAGCAGTACCGCCGTGAAGTGCGCCGCTCCCAGCCAATAATCGGCGAACCGGTGCGGTCACGCTCCGTCACCCCGGTTATGAGCGATGGGATCGCGCTCAAGGGGTTCACCGGAACCCTGGAGCAGGTTCACGGAAAGACATACCCGCTCCATCTGGCGCGGCTCCGCTTCTTCGACGAATCCGCCGCCGAGTCCTACCGCCAGCTGGAGCGCATCCACGACGCGGTAGCGCAGGAGTCCGCCCGCAGGAGCGTCCGCCAGGAGGCGCGGCTTCCCAGCCTCGTCGCCGAGATCGCGGCACTCGGCAACGAGGAGCGCGCCGTCCAGA
>JAYULM010000008.1:0-5530 GCA_043763605.1 Armatimonadota bacterium
CCAGATCGCCCGGCGGCTGATCGATTCGCACGCGATACCGACTAAACGACTGATCAGACCGGCCCGGTGGGGGACGCGCCTGCCGATGGTCAGCGCGTCCAAGTAGTAGTCCGCCGCCTCGCGTTGCTTTCCTTCTTCCCACACGACATTCCCGGCGAGGACAAGTACCCGCGCCATGTGGCGGAATTTTGCGTAGTACGGAAACTCGTCGTTGATCGAGACAGCGCGGTTCTCTTCCCGGTACGGGATGGTAAGTGCTTTCCGGGTCGCGAGGATCGCCGAACGGTTCGCATCGACCAGTTTTCGCTTTCCCGCCAGCGTCCATTTCTTCTTCGGCGACACGGAGATGGCGTCCCCGACATCGTCTTTATGCACCGGTTTGTCGGTGGCGGCTTTCAGAAGCGGGAAGCCGTTTTGCGTGGGCGGCGGGACGCGGACCGGGGCGACGATACGCGGCGTGGTCATCAGCGCGGCGATGTAGATGGCGAGGGTCGCCACGAATACCGCCGCGAAAATCCCCCCGACGAGGCGAAACTCCTTGCCCGCTTTCGCGGACGCCAACGGGCGCTTTGGCGGCGCGGGCGCAGGACTGGCGGCATCGGCGGGAGACGCGGGGGGCGGTTTCGACCAACTGTTCTGAGAGGGCGGGGATTGGCTCATAGGATTCTCCGGTACGGGCGTATTATACGCCCGTACCGGAAGAGATGCCGGGGCTGTGGCTACCCGGCGATCTGCGCCAGACGTTCGGACAGTTTCGCCCGTTTCTCGTCCAATTCCTCCGCCTGCGCCCGTGCCTTATCGACCACGGGTTGCGGCGACCGGGCGAGGAACTCCGGGTTTTCGAGACGCACAGTCAAGCCCGCCTTGTCCTTCTCGATCTTCGCCAGTTCCTTTTCGATGCGCGTTCGCTCCTGCGCCAACTCTTCGGCGGAAACCTCAGGGCGCGGCAGTCGCACCGTGCCGTATTTCGTTGCCGACAGGTAGCCGTTCTCCGGTCCCTCGGCGAGCGTTATCGTTTCCACGCGGGCGAGCGAGCGCACCAGCGCGGCGTTGTCCGGGTCGGCGAGCAGGGCGCGGTTCGCCGCGTCGCCGAGCGCGAGGAACACCTCCCCGCCGGAGCCTTTGATGCCGTTCTCGGCGCGCAGGTTTCGGATCGCGCGAACCGTATCCTGTAGCACCGGGAAGTCCCGTTCGGCGTCCGGGTGATCCTGCGCCGCGTCCGGTTCCGGGAACGCCGCGAACATCAGAAACTCTTTCCCCGACGCGTCTTTCGCCCCCGGCACCGTCTGCCAGATCGCTTCGGTCAGGTACGGCATGATCGGATGGAGCAAGCGCAGACTACTTTCCAGCGTGTGCCAGAGAACCGCCTTCGCCGTTTCCGCGCCATCGCCCGCCAGACGCGGCTTTACGGCTTCTACGTACCAGTCGCAGAAATCGTCCCAGAAGAACTCGTAGAGGGCGCGGGCAGCGTCATCCAGATTGTACGTCGCCAGCGAATCGTTCACGATCTTCGTCGTGGCGTTCAGGCGCGACAGTATCCAGCGGTCGGCGAGGGTCGGACCCTCACCCCCCCCGCCCCCCTCTCCCTCCGAAGAGAGAGGGGGGAGAAGGCTAACCGGGGCGCGACGATCGCCGGGTTGCCCGACGCCCTCGGACTCCCCCCTCTCCCTTCGGAGGGAGAGGGGGGCGGGGGGGGTGAGGGTCCGAGGCACATACTCTCCCAGACTCATCAGCACGAACCGGCTCGCGTTCCAGATCTTGTTGGCGAAGTTGCGGGCGAGTTCCACCTGCTCCTGCTTGCCGTCCTTGATCGGCTTGATGCGCATGTCCTGACGCTGGCCGGCTTCGCGGGCGAGCGCGAAGCGTACCGCGTCCGCGCCGTACAGTTCGATCAGGTCCACCGGGTCGATGCCGTTGCCCTTCGTCTTCGACATGCGGTGCCCTTTTTCATCCAGGATCGTCGCGTGGATGTACACATCGCTGTACGGTTTGGCGTCCATGAACGCCTCGCCGGTCATGATCATCCGCGCCACCCAGAGGTACAGGATCTCCTGCGCGGTAAACAGGGCGTCAGTCGGATAGTAGTACGCCAGGTCGCGCTTCGCCTGCTCCGACTCGGCGGGCCAACCCAGCGTCGCGAAGGGCCACAACGCGGACGAGAACCAGGTGTCAAGCACGTCGTCCAACTGCGTCACATCCGGGGTACCCAGTTTTTGCCGCGCCTCGGATTCGGTGCGAGCCACCACATAGGACGCTTGCTCGTCCGGGTCGCTTTCCGCCGAACGCCAGAGCGGCATACGATGCCCCCACCAGAGTTGGCGGGAGATGGGCCAGTCGCGCAGGTTTTCCATCCAGCGCAGGTACGTCTCCTTGTAGCGCGGCGGCACGAAGCGCACGTCGTCGTTGCGCACTACGTCGATGGCGCGATTCACCATCTCGGTGCCGGCCATTTTGCAGAACCACTGGCGCGACAGGAGCGGTTCCACCACGGTCTTGCAACGGTCGCACCGCCCGACGCTTTTCGCATGGTCCTCCACGCGCACCAGATGTCCGATGGCTTCGAGGTCGGCGAGCACCTTCTTCCGGGCGGCGAATCGGTCCATCCCCACATACTCCGCGCCAGACTCCGCCGTCATGTTGCCGTCCTCGCCGATCACCACGATCTGCTCCAGGTTATGACGAAGCCCGCACTCGAAGTCGTTCGGGTCGTGCGCCGGAGTCACCTTTACCGCGCCGGTGCCGAACTCTTTTTGCGCGAAATCGTCGGCGATCAGCGGAATGTCGCGCCCCACGAGCGGGAGCCGCAGGAGTTTCCCGAGTTGCGCCGTGTACCGCTCGTCGTCAGGGTTTACCGCCACCGCCGAGTCGCCGAGCATGGTTTCCGGGCGCGTCGTCGCCACCGTCACGCTCCCGCTCCCGTCCGCGAAATCGTAGCGGATATGGTACAGGAAACTTTTCTCGTCCACGTGATCCACTTCGATGTCGGAGATCGCGCTCCGGTGGAACGGGCACCAGTTCACGATGCGCCGTCCGAGGTAGATATAGCCGGTCTCGTACAGCCGCGCGAACACGGTCATAATGCCGTCCACGTACGATTCGTCGAGCGTGTAGCGGGTCCGTTCCCAGTCGTAGGCGCACCCGAGACGGCGCAGTTGTCCTAAAATAATGCCACCGTACTCGTCTGCCCACTCGTTCACGCGCGCCTCGAACTTCTCTCGCCCCAGGTCTTGCCGCGTCAGTTTGTCTTTCGCGATCTGCTTTTCCACCACGCTCTGCGTCGAAATCCCGCCGTGGTCGGTCCCCGGCAGGATCAGCGTGTTGTAGCCGAGCATCCGCTTCCAGCGACCGAGCGTGTCCATGATCGTGTGGTTCAGCGCGTGCCCTAAGTGAAGTGCGCCGGTGATGTTCGGCGGCGGGATCGTCACACAGTACCGCTTCGGGTTATCGTCGGCAGTCGCGCGAAAGCAGTGCGCCGCTTCCCAACGGGCATAAATATCCGCCTCGGTCCCTTGCGGTTCGTATCGTGTCGGTAGTTCGGTCGTAGTCATCCTGATTTTCCTTGCCGCAGTTAAATGCGGTCGTATTGTCCCGATGCCTCGCACACCAATCCGGCGGCGTCGAAGCGAAAATGTTCGATAGCGGTGCGCCCGCCGACCGATTCGTACAGAACGGCGATGGTGTCCGCGCCGCAAAACACGGTGTGCAGAACGAATCGCAGGTCCGGGTATCGCGCTAAAGCGGCTTTCCAGTACACGCCGACAGCGGGTTTTCCGCGCAGTCGTCCGCTCGGCTCCCCGGCGATGCCCGGGATGAGCGGCGACGCCATCGCGAAATCGTCGGCGTAGTGGCTCAAAATCCGCTCCATATCGTGCGCGTTCCACGCCGCGACCCATTCGTCCGCGAAAGATCGGGCGAACTCCGGCGTCACGAGCGGAAACGTCGCGGGTGTTTTTTCCATACGGTCGGTTCCTTTCGCTGACCGAACGGTCGAACCGGGGACAAACAAAAAGCCCCGCGTCCGTTCGGAGTCGTTACAGTCGGAAACTTCCGTTTCCGCGATTCGACATCCGAGGACGCAGGGCTTCGTCAGCGATTCGCTCGCCAAAAAATCCTCGCGCGGTACCACCCCGGTTCGGGTGAAAACAGCCGTCGGTCGCTGTTGCCAGCGAACACCGTTCGTCTTCCCCGCACTCGTTGACACGCCATATATTTTAGAACGGGACGTAAACCGTTCGGCTCCGGGGGTGACCTTCAACGAGGCTTTTTCCATGCGACGGCTCTCAGCCGGTGACCGTCGCTCTCTGTCGGCGTTTGCCTCGCCTACTCTTCCCCATCAACGCCGTATAAAATGCCTCGATTGGTCCGGGTAGTTTACCCGGCTTGCACGGCGGCGTCAAGGGGATGCGATGCGGTCGGACGTTAAATCCGTGAACCCCTACGGCGTGCGCGTTCCGTAGGGCGTCACCCTGTACAGGCAAATCACCGCCGATACGAACCCCAACGTGCTCGGCCAGTTCCTCTTCACTACCCCACAATTATACGAACGCTAACAAGGAGGGAAACTTCTTCCCGTCTTGCTGTGTAAACCTATCTAGTAAAAGACATGCCGAAGGTGTGTTGTCGTGGCTTGTCAATTCTGACTTCTTCGCCTTCAAGCCGCGCCAGAAAATCTATCAAAAAGCCAGCAAAACTATTATATGACCATAACATATGGACGTTTTTAATCGGAGGTGCGTAAAATCTATCAAAATTCCAAACATCGTCAAACATTACCGCCGTTACACCTTCCATGTATCTTGAAATGATTATTCCACCTTCATGCCTTCCAGATTGGTCAATCTCATGTACTAATGGCATATCAGCATTTGTCTCCTCATTGGTAGGTAATGATCGAAAATACGCAGATACATTTGGGTCTATACCTTCCGCACGAAGGACGATTCCACCAAAATAACCTGGCACACCTTCAATGAAAAGACCCTCCGCGACTTTGCAAGATGCTTGATTATCTGTTCTTATCTCGTAAAACACGCTTCCAGAAACGAAATTCTTTGATAAAAATTCTTTGATAGTAACGAGTTCTTGAAGCTTAGCTGTAGCGTCTTTTATCGCTTCTTTCGTGAGAGATGATTTTACTTCAAGGACAGCGTGTACGTACTTTGCTGGAATCGCCCGTGTCCTACCCTGCTCGGAATTGTCGGAATTGTCATTTCCCCATAACACCGGTGCGTTCAAAACATCGTAGATAATTACATCGTAGTGGTATAGAAGATAATTCATGCTCCTTTTTTCGGGGATGATAAACCCGGATGTAACTGCGTACTTTTTGGGCAAGAATTCTGCCAGCCATTTACGCAAACCAGCCTCAGCAACATTGCCGGGTTCCGTTCGCACAGGACGGTTAGTATTCTTCGCTTTCGAAGAATCATAATCGACTATAGTCTTCGGCAAAAGTATTGCTGGTGAGGTATCCTTTCAGGCATGAAGCCACTCTCCCTCGACCTACGCCAACGCATTGTAGATGCACTCG
>JAYULM010000009.1:0-1592 GCA_043763605.1 Armatimonadota bacterium
TCGCGCGCAGAAAACGCTCGGAATCTGGGCGCGACAATCACGGGGTGGGTCGATTCCTTCGCCGTTGCGAATCCGTCCGCGTCGCTGACCGACCTCTACGGCGACTTGTTGCCCCGATTTTACACGCTGTTGCTCGGCAGCGAACCCAGTAACCTGTCGGTCTCCTCCACGGTGAAACTGTTGCGTTTCAACACCGAAACCGCCGCCCTGCCGCGCTTCGCGTTCGTGGACCTGTTTCTGAATCCGGCGACACGCAAGCCAGCGATGAATGCCTACAACCTCGCTGTCGGCGGCTCGGGTGCCTATACGCTCGATTCGTTCGGCGAGGGCGCGTTGCCGTTCGATATTGTCCTTCCCGGGCGCGGGCGCGGGACACTTGCGATCACGCCGGACGGTGCCGTACGCGTCCTGTTTTCGCCGGAACCGCTCGTCGTCTGCCCCGCCGGGAAGACCTGCGCCCCGACGAGCGTCGCCGACCTCGCGAAACTCCTGGAAGCGGAACTCGGACCGGAGGTGACGCTGGTCGGGAAGGCGGTCGCGCTTCTGCCGATGCTCGCCGCCGAGTACATTTTCGCGTTCCACGAAGGCGCGAGTAGTTACAGCGACCGCACCGCGACAATGCTCACGGAAATGCGCCGCCGCAACCTGCCGGTGCCGACCGTTTATCCCATCCTGCGCGTCCAATACGCGACGTGGGACGCGATAGCCGCCGTCCCGGTCGCGCCCGGCGACATCGCCGATTCGTTGAATCTGCCGCCGTACCTGCGACAAACGCTGGGACGCGCCTCCATCGGCTTCGAGGATTTCGCCCTCTGTTGGCGTCGCGCCGTGGCGTTCGCCGCGCGGGATTTGGAAACGCTTCGCGAATTGCGTTCGCCCCGCGACCTGCTATCGCACCTTGCCGAGGAACACGGGGGAGATTGGGAGAACCGTAGCCGCAAGTACGAGTCCGCCCGCATGGTGCTACTGACGATCAAGGAGAAGGCGCAGGGGATTCAGGGCAGGATCTACACGCTCTATGATCAGGTACGCCGATTGAAGACCGAGGCGTTACGCATCGAGCGGGAAAAGGGCGACGATTTCCGCGCACGGATTCAGCCGCTCCGGGAGCGACTCGCGGCGACCAAAGACGCCGCCGAAGGGGAACTCCTGGAAGCCGAGATCGAATCGCTTCAAGCCGAACGGTCGATAAGTTTCGACGTTGAGATAGAAACCCGGCGGGGCAGTATCCGGTACGCCCTCGCCACCGGGCGCGACCTGAAGCAGTCGCGTCTCGCTCTGGAGCGGAGCGCGGAATCGGCGGCGGCGCGTGAATCGTTGCGCCGTATCGAAGCCGAAGCCGAAGCCGCGAAAGCCGAACTGGTCGCCAACTCGCTCCGCACACTGCATGCCCTCCCGCACACCAACAACCGCCCGTCGTCCTGGCTTTTCCCGCTCGTCGATCCGTCCGGCGCCTGGTTCGCCCGCCTGACGAAAATGGCGGAACTGCATTGGGAGGCGTTGTGATCCTCGCTGGGAACCTCCCCCCCCCCGCCCCCCTCTCCGTGCCGGAGAGGGGGGAGCCAGAGGGAACGCAGTTCCCTCGAACCCGA
>JAYULM010000010.1:0-21799 GCA_043763605.1 Armatimonadota bacterium
CGCGTCCGGAGGACGCTCGGTGGCGGAGCCACCTACAGGCGTCGGTGAAACCGATGATCGCAACAGATGATCACACCCGACACCCGACGCCTAACACCCAATACCCAACACCCCGCCTCTTGCTTAATAATTTTCCGTCATGTTATAATCCGTGCGGGATGGAGCGGCATGCGTTAACCTCGTCAGTAAATAGCACCTTCGACAGTTACATCGTTTAAGTCCAATCAATACTCCGCCATCCTCCCGCATAACAGAACACGGAAACCTTTTCCAGCAAACCCTTCTCCAAAAGAGCAGGACGTAAAACCTTTGCTTTTTTAGAAGGCAGAGGAGGAAAGGTCACGCGCCCCGGCGAAACTAATCGCCGCAAGGTGCGTAAACGCCTGCGCCGGTGGCAACACCGGGCTGACAGGGGAGGCGCGATAACCGAGGTAGACGCCCCGCGCCGTCAGTACATTCGACTTATTTTGCTTTATTTACCGGGATGACAACGAAGGAACGCGATAACACTTACCCATCGCCTTGGTGTCCGGTCATTCATCGGTTTGGTGGCTTATGGAGGGGAACCCCGCTTTGAAGTTCGCTTACAAGTATCGGCAGTCAATCGCCTTCGCGCTTTATGTTTCGCTGCTGTGCAGCGTTGCCGCACCGGCGGTGCTGGCAAAACCGGCACCCCCGGCGCAACCGCGACGGAATCTGGCGGATGTCCCTGCTTATGCGGGAAAGGGAGTCCCGCTCCGACGCACGAACAGCCCGGATGGCGGGAAGTTCATTCCCGAGGGAGTGACGCGCCGCTCTACCACGGGGGTCAAAGGCTTTGACAGCACTCGTCTACAGGTCGGTGGTACCAACGGGGCGAACGTGCAGGAGCAGGTCGTTGACATCACCAACTTCGCCGGTGTTATCAGCGACGAGATCGACCCTTTCTGGAGCGCGGACGAGCAGTTCATCTTCTTTTCCTCGAACCGTGACTTCACCGGGGACAACAACCCGGACAACAACCAACTCTGGCGCATCCCGTCGAACCCCTCCCCCAATCAGGCGGTGGCACTCGAACCCGCCCGTTTGACCAACCAGTCGGGGGCGATACACCGGTTCCCCGCAATCAACGCGGCGAACCGGATCGCTTTCATCAAGTCCCTGGACAATGGCGGCTCCTATCAACTGTATTCCGCCTCCGTCCCCGCCGGTGCGACCGGTGCCACGCCCGCCGCGAACGTGCCTTCAGTCACGGTTTCGCCGACCATCGCGTCGCTGACAGCGGGATTCTCGGTCGGCACGGGCGCGGCGCAACGGCAGATCCTTTCCGTCGGACGGCCCGCCTGGCTTAGCGCGACGGAGATCATCTTCTCGGCAAAACTGTCCGACGACCAGAGCGATGTTTTGACCGTGGATATTCAGACCGGTCTCATCCGGCGCGTGACCAACAGCCCGGCAAGTGAGGCGAACGTCGCCGTATCGCCGGGAGGGCGATACATCGCGTTCGACTCGAACGCGACCGGCTATTCGGCGGGCGGTCCGGGAGTGAGCACCGGAATCACCGGCAACGGGACGCGCAACGTTTTCGTCGCGACCAACTTCGGCTCCAACGCCGTACAGGTCACGGGCGGCGCGGGTTCCGGCGTCGCGGCGGACGTTTCCAACGTCCAGCCCGCGTGGTCGCGCTCCGAGGTGACCCCGTTCTTTCAAACACAGAACACGTTCTACCTCGCGTTCGCGTCGGACCGTATTCCCGCGACCGCTCCGGCGACCGGGTTCACGAGAAACCCCAACGGTAGCAAGGACATCTACTACGCCAACGTTGTCAGCCCCAACGTGACCGGGACCGACTCGCAAAACCGACCCATCGTCAATGGACTGAGATTCCAGCTCGAAGGCGATGCGGCATCCGTCACGTTCCCTGGAATCACGGTCGTCACCGGGAATGTGGCTCCGCTCTACCTCGATACTAACGACGACCCGCGCTACATTAAGACCGACGAGCAACCGTACCGCTGGGACGACGCCTACCCGACATTCCCGCCGCTACTGAACGCGATCCGTATCGCGTTTCAGTCCAACCGTAAAGGCACCACGCTCGGCAGGTTCGCCGCGCCGAGTCCGAACACGGATGCGAACCGACACGACATCTTCCTCGCGAGTGTTCTCGACCTGTTCGCGCCGACGCTACTCCGTTACGACCTGACCAGCCAGACGGGCGAGGTGGTGCATATCAACCTGGGCAACACCTTCAACCCGAGCGTGGGCGCGTCGGTGCGAAACCGAAGCCAGGGGTTAACGCCTGGCACCGAGGTGTTCTTCACGGTGCGCGGCGAGGATCTGGAATCCGGCATCCGTTCGGCGTACATCCAGATCAAAAACCCGAACAGCAAGTACCAGTCTCAGGCGCAGGGCGGCGATGGTCGCGAGCACAAAGAGTACGGCTACGGCGCGTTCGCGATTTACGAGCCGATTACCGGCGGTGCGGTACCCTTGCCGTGGGAGCCGGGTATCAGACCAGGCCTGAACGATAAATCAAGAAACGTCGGTCTCGAGTACGAATGCCAGGTTCTCGGCGCGTCAGATAACCGGTATTACTCGCACGGGTTGGTCCCCGGCATCCTCTTCGGCGGCGGTGCCGGTTTGAATGTTCCCCGCAACACCGGGTCGATGTATGACGCGGGCGGCGGTGTGTTCACCATCGGGAATCTGTTTGACCGATTCCTGGTTGGCGATGATGGTCAGGCTTTCTCCGGCACCGCGCATCCCGCGCCGCTGGATGCCAACGGCAACAATATCTGGGTCGAGTTAAAGCGTATTGACACGATCAGCGCGGAGATGGCGACACAGTACCCCGGTGGACGCGACAGCAATGGCGGCGTTCTCTACGGGGCGGCCTACCGAACGTCCGGCGAACCGAGCGACTGGTTCCTGGATGTTATTTTCTACGACAACGCGGTGAACCCGTTCAACCCGACCGGATCGCGCGGCAACTGGATCATCTACGACAATGTGTGGGGCTTCTCGACCGCCCCGGCGTTCAGCGCGCTCCCGGTAGACATACTCGTCGTGTCGGACTACATGCTCGGTCAGAAGTTCCTCGGCGGCCGCCTGAATCGGCGCGGTGCGGCGGGGCAGCAGAGTCAGCGGCCGGAAGACAACCTGCCGAATATCATCTACGGTGGGGAGTCCTACATCACGGATTCGGATGTAAAGCGGTTTCTGGATGGGCAACCCGCCCCGTCCGCTCCCGAAGGCACAACCCTTCGTCAGTGGGAGGGCGGTGGTATCGCTCGCAACCCGGACGGGTCTGTTGTATTTGAGTTTCCCGGTGGTCCGTTCTTTACTGGACTTATCACAGTCCCGAGTCCTTCAAGCTTCGGGAACGGCGGGACACCGAACCCGCTCGGCGTGGGATCGTATATCGATACTCTGCTTCAGCAAGACTCGGTACAGTTCCCCGGCGAGGGCACGGATGGCACCTCGCGCTATCTTCCTTCGGTCGGTCGTTACAACATCTGGCGCGTTCTTTCGCGCGGTCCGGTTCCGGCGAACGTGCTGAACGATTATCTGCCGTTCAACACGGCCGCCCCGCCCGATACGAGGGCGGGCGAGACATCCGTGCGGAACGTGCGCAATGTGAACCGCTTGGTGATCTGGGCTTCGTCGTTCACGCAGATCGCTTACCGTGGTCTGGGAACAATCGCGGACCTGCAAACCCAGCAGGACCTGACGAACTATGTGAACGCGGGCGGTCAACTGTTCGTCTCCGGGCAGGACGTGGCGTTCGCGCTGGCTGGCAACGGGCAGGCGAACACGTTCCTGAACCAGGTGCTCGGGGTCGGTTTCGCATCCGACAACGCGGGCGGTGCATTCCAATTGACCGTGAACGCACCGGGGTTACCCGGAACTCCCGTCATTCCGCGCAACCTGTTGCTGGCAAACCGCATCGGACGTGACTCGCTCGCTCCGGGCGTCGCCAGCGCGTTCCACTTGCACAACGGCACGTTACGCTCGTACAGCCCGCCCGGAAGCGAAGCACTCGACTTGCAAAACTTCGAAGACCTGCTCCCGTTTACCGATTGGCGCGGGTCGGCATCGGGGATCGCCTCGGCACGGGCGGGCGGTCCTTTATTCAACGGGTTCAACGATGTGGTCACGGCTCAGACCGCGACGCCCATCGCCGGATTCGCTGGCAACGGTGGTATGTTTGTGAACCTCGCCGGGACGGGGGGGACCGCCGTGTTCGCCTCGTTCGGATTCGAGAGCCTGACGGAAGGGTTCTATACGTACTCGCTGGGTGCTGTTCCGGTCCTGGCATGGCGCGGTCGCCGATCCGGGATCATGCACAACATCACGGACTCGCTTCGCACCGCGACGATCACCGGGCGTGTGCTCGATGATAACAACTCGCCGGTCACGGACGCGCTGATTCGCATCTCGAACAACCGGCAAGGTCTGGGCGTGGGAACGGCTCCGAACCTGATCGGCGCGGAAGGAACCGGGCTAACCGATAGCGACGGCAACTTCCAGGTGACCGGACTCAACGGCGGGTTCGTACTCGTCGAAGCGTTCAAGGCAGGGTTTTATACCCAGGTATCTACCGGGAACGTCGTTCACGGCGGCTCACGGGCGACCGTGAACCTGATCGTGAAACGCGCCGGACCGGGACGGCTTGCGGGCGTACGAAACACCGCCACCGCACCGCTGAATAAAACCAGGACCAACCCGGACGGTACGCCGCGTACCGCCGGTGGCGTGTTCGAGTCGGACGACGTCACACCGATCACCGGCGTGCCGGTACTTGCCTTCTTCGCGCAAGCCAGTGCCACCGGTACCCGGTATGTCGGCGTCACTACCGTAACATCGGACGGCACCCAGCGTGATGCGTCGGGCGATCTCGTCCCGGCGGGGCAGTACATCTTCCCGCAGGATCTGCCGATTGGAAACTACCAGTTGGTCGTCAACACGACACGGGTCATCGATGCAGACGGAAGACTGGTAGAAAACACCGGTCAGACGAGTGTGACGATCAACGGACAGGCGGTGCAGATACCGGCGGCGCGGACGGGCTTCGCCCAGAACGTGTATGCCGAACTCGCACTCGTCGGGAGACGGGCACCGGGTCAGACAGGTATCGATCTGCGCGGCGACGATCCCGCTACGGCGGGGGCGAACGAGGCGACGATACTGCTCGCCAATCCGAATAAGACGGGCGACCTGCTCGGTGATTTCGTCGTCATCGAAGAGAACAAGTCCGGTGGGGTCGACTTCCGGCTTCCCGCCGGGGCGCAAGAGATCACGGGCTTCGTACTCGCCGAGGCTCCGAACGGCGGCGTCGGGGCAGGTGTGCCCGGTGTCACGGTGCGAGCGACGGTTCGCGGGAACACGACCGTAGTTGGCGAAGCGGTGACAGATGCGAATGGCGCATTCTCGCTGATATTCAATAACAACACCCCAGACGACGCGAGCGATGACACGCGGTTCTTCAACGAGAACACCTACACGGTGTCGGTTGTCAGCGCGAGCGGTTACGACCTGGTAGCGGAACCCGCCGGACGATCCCGACGACCCTCGGTGGATGTCAAAGTGGGCGGTGACAGAACTGTTAAAGTCGAAATCAAGGAAGAGCGAAGTGAGACACAGCCATTGACAATGCCGGGAGCATTGATCATTGAAAAACTCCCGCCAGGAAGCGTCTCGGGCTTGGTTAGCGGATTTCCCAGGTCGACCCCGGTGGAAGGGGCAACCGTACGTCTCTATGTGGCGGACAGTGCCGGAAACCGCGTCGACTTCGACGGGAATGCGGCGAACGGGATCACGCCCCGGTATACAACCCTGACCGTGGTCATACCAGAGCCCGTGCCCGCCTACCGGTTCAACTACAAGTTCGATACGGTCGAAACGGGAACCTACGTCGCGGACGTTTCCCTGCGTGGGTTCAGCCCGAGCCCGATCCTGTCGTCGGTAATCACGGTGACGTCCGGGAACGAGACCCGCAACGTCAACTTCACGCTGGAGCCGCCGAAAATCTACGGGGGCGGGGTGCAACTCATCTCGATACCCATCGAGTATCCCGAGACATCGGCGGCGGCGACCGACCCGCGCCTGATCTTCGGACTGCGAACGAACTTCGACAACAACGGCAGCGGGGGCAACCCGGATAAGGCTGATCAGGATCTGTTCGACGTGTTCCGCGTGGCAGACTGGGCAGACCCGGAATACCGTATCGGTGCCAGCATCCCGCTGGTGCGCGGCAAGGGCTACTTCGTCCGCTTCGGTGGAGATACACCGGTGACTAACAGTGAGGGCGTCGCCCCCGAAGGCAACGAACTGCAGGTGACACTGTCAGCAGGCTGGAACCTGATCGGGCACCCGTTCGCCCGTACCGATAACCCATACGCCCTCCCGGCGGACATCGAC
Source organism: Armatimonadota bacterium (assembly GCA_043763605.1). Taxonomy (GTDB): domain Bacteria; phylum Armatimonadota; class Armatimonadia; order Armatimonadales; family Armatimonadaceae; genus JACMIU01. The sequence continues at coordinate 6,403 of JAYULM010000010.1, forward strand.
CTCGCTACCGGCACCCGGTTCACCGGACCGGATGGCATCGACTCGACGTTCGACCAGGCGGTCGCGAAGGGATATATCCGTGGGATCGCCTACGGCTACACCGGAGAGGGCAGTGGCTCGCAGTACTTCCAGTCCTCGGTACTCAAGCCCTGGCTCGGGTACTGGTTCCGCAACACGTCCGAGCAGACCGTCCAGATGCGGTTCCTGCGACCGAACGAAGCGGCGGCGACGACGCGTTCCGTGAAAGGTCGCAAGCCCGGGTCCGCTGTCACCCGCGCCGAACAGGAAAAGATCCGGTTCCGCTCGATTGACAGCAAGAGCACCCTCGACTGGAGCCTGCAACTCGCGGTACGCCAGGGAGACCTGCTCGACACCGACAACTCCATCGGCGTCAAGCCGGGGGCGAAGGACGGCTTCGACACGCAGTTCGACACCGAGAAGCCGCCGGTCATGACCGCCGCTCCGATGGTATACCTATCGGTCGAGGGCAAGAACGCCACTGGCGGACGCGCCGTGCTCGCCGATGACATCCGAGACGGGTCGCAGGTCGGGGTTGGCAAGCGCACGTGGGACTTCAACGTCCAACCGGCGGAAGGCAAGGGCGAGGTGACGGTCTTCTGGCCCAACGTCAACCGACTGCCACGCGGAATCGAACCGTTCCTGGTCGATGTCGCTACGGGCAAGCGCCTCCCGATGCGCTCCGCGTCGTCGTACAAATATACGCCGACCGGCGAGGAGATGGGCGGACGCTCGGTACATCGGTTCCGGGTCGAGGTCGCGAAACCGAGTTCGGTGCCGCTGATGCTGACCAACGTGCGGCAAACCCGTGTAGATGGCGGCGGGCGCGGCGTCGGGCAGGGCGGCGGTTACCGGATCGCGTTCAAGGTGACTCGCGAGTCGGACGTGACAGCGGAGATCCAGACGCTGACCGGGCGCACGATGACCCGGCTGACCACAAGAGGACGTAGCGTCGGCGAGTCGGTGCTGTTCTGGAACGGTCGTAGCCAGGAAGGGGCGGAACTTCCGGCGGGGGCGTACCTGCTTACGCTGACCGCGAAGGACGCGGACGGCTCCGTGGTCCAGGTACGACAGCCGATCCTCAGCCTGCGCTAAAAACGGAAGCCGGAACAAAGACGATGGTCTCCGGGGGGCGAATTTTCGCCCCCCGGAAGGGAAACGCGCCGTGCGCGGCGAAATAGGAAACGTCTCGGGTGCGGGAGGTGAAACTCTCGCGCCTGGATCGCTTCAAAACTAAGCAAGAGCGGCGCACGCAAGAAGACTTTGGGTTCGAATCAATAAAAAGAATGTTCGCTCAGGAAACCTGAGCGACCTTGCCGCGAACAACAGCCCGCCAAACGGGAAACCGGGGCGCGCGGTAGGCCGATGAAGACCGTAGACGGAGGATAAACGCTTGAGATACTGGGTGTATGGAAGTGATTGGGGTAAGCGCATCAGCTACTCGCTGGTGATGGCACTCTTCCTTCCTTTGCTGGTGATGGCTCTACCTGCTAAGCACGCGATGGCACAGGTAGCACGACAACCGCAGGTGGCGGTGCTGGACTTCGGTGTACGGACCGCGACTAAAGCGAGCGGTATACTGGGGCGCAACGCGACCGACGCCGTTGTTATCGAGATGACACGCACGGGGCGCTACGACGTTTCGCCGCGCGCGACCGTTAATCAGCAACTCGCGGATCTCGGTCTGACCACGCCGCTCGACAACGTGGGCATCCAGAAACTCGGGCAGAATCTCGGTGCCGATTTTGTCGCCACGGGCGACATCATCGACGTCAAATTCTCCGAAAACCCCCGCCGCGCACGGGTCACACTGTCGGTGCGTCTTACCGATGTCAACAGCGGCGAACTGGCGAACGGCGGCATTGAGACGGGACTTTCGCCCGCACCCGCACCGGGTTTCCAGGCGGACGACGAGAAACTGTTGAGCGACGCGATCCAGAACGCCGCCTTCAATGTCGTGCGCTCCATTACGTCGTACCAACTTCCAACCGCGACGATCCTGCAGGTGCGGGGTAACACGGAAGTTATTCTCAATCGAGGCGCACAGGACGGCATCGCGCCCGGAACTGACATGGTCGTATTCCGGGGCAGTGACCGCGTCGGGCGGGTGAAAGTCAGTAGCGTCCGCGCCACCGACTGCACCGCGAACATCATCGACATCGGCAAAGGCATCCGTCCGGAAGACAAAGCCCGCGCCGTTTTCCAACTGCCCGGGTACGTGGTAAACAGCGACGGTTCCATCGAGCAGACGCCGATCAAAAACATCGAGTCGTACAAGCCGCGCAAAAAGAGCAACAAGAGCATCCTGAATGTTATCCTCGGAGTCGCGGTGGCGATCATCATCGCCACGCTCATCTTCGACAAGAAACCGCGTACCAATTCGAGCGGACTCTCTGTACTGCGCGCTCAGGCATACTCGGATTCGAGCGACATCAACCCCGGGGACTCGTCCGGGCGTGTTCTGGTAACCTGGGAGGCGGCGTCCGACATCCCGCAGACCCAGGTGATCGAATACCATATCTTCCGTGACGGTCAGATCATCGGTTCCACGCCGCAGACCACGACGCAGTACATCGATTCGCCGCAACTCGCCGGTTCGACCCTGACGTATAACCGGATCGTGTACGGCGGATCGATCATCCAGCCGGGCGACCCGAATACGGGGACGGGGACCGGCACTGGCACCGGTCTCACCGGTACTACGACCACTACTACGACTGGCGGTCAATTGGGTGGTCAACAAGGCGGTCAGCAGGGTGGTCAACAGGGCGGCCAGCTCGGCGGTTCACAAGACCAGCCGACCCAACTCGGCACGGTAACTGCGCAGGTCTCCGGTCTTCAGGTCGGCGTCCCGCACCGCTACTCCGTGACGGTCCTGTTCCGGCAGGTGCGCGCGGCGGGTAGCGTCAGCGGTGGCGGCGTCGGTCAGCAGGGCGGCGGTCAGCAGGGCGGCATCGGCGGCGGTGGCGGCGGTCAGCAGGGCGGCATCGGCGGCGGTGGTGGCGGTCAGCAGGGCGGTGGCGTCGGCGGACAACAGGGTGGTCAACAGGGCGGACAGCAGGGCAATATCCTCTATCAGGAAACGCCTCTTCGCCGCGAAAGTGGCACCGCGACGCCGCTCGGCAGACCACTGATCACCGGACCGACCGGCGACCAGAACCTGACCCGAATCCCGGTTCGGTTCAATACCGTGTTGCAGGGCAATACTTATGTAGTAGAGTTCGCGACATCGCCGACCTTCTCCGACAAGAAGATTCTCCCTCTCCGGAATGGAAACTCGCAACCGATCTTCCAGAGCGGGACCGGCCTGGCCGCAGCACCCGTCGAGTTCGACCTGGCGCGTGAATCGCAGTTCGCTAACCTGCCCGGACGAAGCCGTATCTTCTACCGTGTCGGTGTGCGAAACCAGACCGACGACCCGGGTCCGCTGCCCGCCCGTGAGCGGGGCGTCCCGAACGGGGATTCGTATATCTACAGTACGGGGGATACGTTCTTCACGAAACTGGATAGACCGCCGGACAGCCCGGAATAGGGGCGTTCCCTACCGACAATCGACCAGTGGCGCGGGGAGGAGGTGTTCAGCGAACGAACACATCCCCACCGCGCCACAACCGACCGTGTTTAACGTGCTCGACATTCATCGCGCCCCCGGCGTGTTTCAATAGTTACCGCTTGGTCTGATTGAGGCGGTCTCACACACTCAAGGAAATCGAAGTATCCATGCGTCCGTTCCTAACCAACCCGACGAAACGTATTTTTTCTGCGTCTGCTTCCGTCGCCGCGAGCCTTGCCGCCGTTTGTAGCGTCTCGCTCCTCGTGGGAAGCACGGTCACGCTCGCCGCGCTACTGACCGCCCGCCGCGCCGTCGCCGCGCCCCCGAAAACCGATCCCGTCGCCGTAGAAGGCGAGGTCGTGCTGTGGGTGCCCTCGGGGATCAACGCGGCGCGCGTCGCAGAAATCGCCGCCGCCGCCAACTGCGAGGTCGTTTACAACCTGAACGCATCGTCGCGCTACTACCTGCTCCGTCTGAAGAACGGCGGAACAACACGCGCCGTATCCGGAACCGTTGACACGGACACAAAGAAAAAAATCAAGATCGGTGCCCCGTCCGCTGCAGTCCTCGCCGCTGTCGCCTCTATCAAGGCGACGCAACCCGACGCCCTCGCCGACCCCAATTATGTCCGCACCCCGTCTCGGCAACAGACTCCCACAACCCAGCGCACTTTCACGCCGAACGATACCTATTACGGCGAACACTGGGACAAGCGGATGATCAATATGCCGACCGCCTGGCTGTTCCAGAACGGCACCCGACAAGTGCTTGTCGCCGACATCGATACTGGCTTCGATGTCGGGCACCCGGATTTCTTCCGCGCCGGTGTCGCGAACTATATCAACCCGATCAACACGGCGCAGTTGGACGCCATGGGCAATCCGACTACAACCAATGTTGCGTCGCCCGATGGTCATGGCGTTCACACTGCCGGCACCATTGCAGCAGTGACGAACAACGGTATAGGTGTTTCCGGCGTCGCTGGTTACGACGGCTTCGGCGTGAACGTGATGCTGTTTCCGATTCGCGCTTCAGTGACTGTTTTCGTGGACGGACCGGACGAGGGCGATGAACCGGATCATTTCGAGGAGCGGTTCCCCGACTCTGCCATCATCGTGGGTATCCTGCAGGCAGTTGCCCGGGAGGCGGTTGCTATAAATATGAGTCTCGGCGGCTTTGGTGCGAGCGCGACCCAAGGCCAAGCAGTAGCGGATGCGATCCTTGCCGGAACCGTGATCGTCGCTTCCACCGGAAATGATAGCTTGAGTGCGGACAGCTTACCCAGTTTCCCAGCGAACTACCCGGGGGTAATCGCCGTTAGTGCGGTGGATAACCAGCGACAACTCGCGTCGTATAGCAACTACGGCGGGAATACTACGATCACTGCACCGGGAGGCGACTTTTCCGGAAATCCGAACAGTCTCCAGGCAGTTGCCGACACCCGTATCCTTTCGACATTTCCACGAACCAATATAAATGGGACTCCGGTGTTGAGCGAGGGGGGGATTATACTCAAGGCACCCGGCTACGCGTACCTTATTGGGACCTCGATGGCTTGCCCGCAAGTCACCGGAGCCGTCGCCTTGCTTGCGGCGGGCGGGGCGACCGGTGCCGAGATCCCCGGCATTCTTACCGAGTCGGCGACCCCGCTTCCCAACCCTACTAGGGTAAGTCCGCTTTCCGGTGAACCGATCTTGTCGCGCTCCGCGTATGGCGCGGGACTCCTGAACGTGGCACGAGCTTTGCAACCACGCGTCTCCCTGCTCGGCGGCGAGTTGTTAGGGCAGAATGATGTGTTCGGCAACTCGGCGACTGACCGTGGATCGACTTATTTCCGCAACCAATCCTATGACGTGCGCATCGGCGGTATCGGCAACGTGATCAGGGAGATCAGCAGCGGTAGCGGCGAGAGTTCGCTGACCTACCGGCTGGAAGAGGCGACCACTCCCACCGCGCCCCTACAGAACGTTGTCATCTCCGGTTCCTCGCTTTCCGCGCTCGCTGCTCTCGGGGCAGGCGAGTCGCCGTTCGCCGTGCGCGCGTTCCCGCTACCCCTGCCCGCGACGCGCCTCGGGCAGAACCGCTACAAGGCGTCGCTCACGCTGAACTACCGCGGCGTCGTCACCACGCAGACGCAGTTCTTCGAGGTGCTCGATTACAATCAACCGATAGGACTGACGCTGTTTTCTGTGCCGTTCAAACCCACCCGGACCGCTCTCCAGCCGGAAGAGCAGGTACTGACGGTCGGGACCGGGTTCGCTATCAACCGGTATGACCCGCTGGTGCAGGAGTATTTCCGCTTCCAGCCCAGTAACGAACCCGATGACAAGAGCTACGCGCGGTTCTCCAACCTGACACACAGCAAGGACACGCGAACCGACATCACTAGCCGCCTGCCGTTGCTGGTCCCGCTCTCCTACGGGCTGGATAACCCGTCTGTGTCGCTCGCGCCCATCGGAGTCGGCTACTGGGTTACCCTGAGCGAGTCGCGGGTGCTGGATACCGATGGCACCCCGGCAGTCGCGCCCGTCGCCATCCCGCTCTTCGGACAGGAAAACCGCTTCGACGAACTGACCAACATATCGGGCTGGAACCTGATCGGCGCGCCGTTCCCGTACCCGGTCAACTGGAGTGCCGTTACCGTGCGCCAGCAGACGCCGGTAGGGGTGCGCGACTACACTCTGGAGGATGCGATTAAAGCCGAGATCATCAACGCGCAACTGGTCGGCTGGGATGTGCAAACCCGCAGTTATTTCTATAACGTGGCACCGGGCGGGCAACTCCTGCCGTTCCGCGCCTACTGGGTGCGCGCCCTGCGCGACTGCACGATCATCGTGCCGCCGAACCGCGCAGAACAGTCGCTGACCTCGCGTGCGGCGGAAAAGGTCGCCGCCGTCGCCGCGCAAGGTGAGGGCTGGCGGGTCCGCCTGTCGGCGAGCGTCGCGGGCGACCGGGACGCCGAAAACTACCTCGGGCAGGTGCGCGGGGCGACCGAGGGCGAGGACCGTTACGACGTGCCGAAGCCGCCGACCGGACCCAGCAACGCCTACGTGCGCTTCCTGAACAACGACCGGCGCGGGCGCAAAGCCGCCTTCGCCTCCGATATACGCCCGGGCACCGCCGGACGGCAGAAATCCGAATGGACCGTCGCGGTCGGCGCGGGCAAGGGCGAAACCGATGTCACGGTAACGTGGGACGGGTTGCGCAACCTGCCGAGCCGCGCACGCCTCGCGATCAAGGACACCGTGACCGGCAAGACCGTTTCCATGAACGGGCGGTCGTCGTATACTTACAAGAACACGGAAGCAGGGGCGACGCGCCTGTTCACGATCTCGCTGAGCACACAAAGCACCGCCGGTCCGCTCCAGATCCGCAACGTGCGGACGGTACGGTCAAGCGGCGGGCGTGCCGAGAATCGCGGGCTGAACGTGCGCTTCGCGCTGTCACAGGACGCCGATGTGCGCGCGACGATCCGTACCATGACCGGACAGATCGTCAACGACCTGAGCGGGGCGACCCGCGCCGTCGGACAGGGCGACGTTCTGTTGCGCTGGAACGGACGTTCGCGTGAAGGCTCCGAAGTGGCTTCGGGTCCGTATGTTCTGGAAATAACCGCGCGCACGGACGAGGGGGAAACCACGACCGTGAAGCGCCCGATCACCTACCTGCAGTAAGCGGGCGCAACCTCGCCGCGCCAAACAGGCGTGGCGGGGACGACCCGCGCGGGATTCCCCGCGCCTTTCAATGGGACAAGTAAATCAGTTATGAGCGTTATCACTCACCTTTTATCGAAACTACCGACCAACCCGGTTCGGACGTTGCGGACGCGCCGCCTTTCCGCTGTCGCTGCCGCCGCCAGCATCGCGATGCTTGGCGGGGCGACCGCCGTAAACGCGCAAACCACGGGGCAACAGTTGCCCGTGACGGGCGATAGTGTCCTGGCATTGCTCGGTTTCACTGCCTTGATCGACCCCGACTCGCTCTTCGATGACCCGGAACTGATCGACTATGATGTCGTAGAGTTCAACTTTATCGCCAACCCATATATGGCGGTGGTTCTGGGCGTGTCGGGCACCTACCCCGTTGGCTACAGCGAAGGGCAACTGCCTGGCAGTGCAGACGCGATCACGCTCAACCACATCGTGCCCGGCATGCTGTCTTTCGGCAATCTCGGCGGCAGTCTGCGCATCACGAACGACGACAAGCGCGCTCTGAACGGTTTCGGATTCGGCGACTATTACGGCACCTCACAACTCTTCGGCTTCAACGGGGGCGGGGTTCCGGCGGGTTACGGCGTCTGGCCCCTGCCAGGGCATCTTTTTGCAGAGGCTATAAACAGCTACGACTACTCCTCCTATGTTTCGACCAATGTGGACGGGGTGCTCACCGCCGGTGCGATTGCCGGTGGCACGACGACCGAGATCGCCGGTGGTGACGCAGCCTGGGTGATCGAGCCGACGTTCCGCTCGAATGCCGGGGATAACTTCCTCCTGTCCGAGGCGGAGATCGCTGACGGCTGTGTGCTACATCAGGAGGTGCGGCTGTTCCGCAACACGGCACAGATGCGCTGGACGGTGCGTAACACGGACACCGTTTCGCACACGGTATACCTCAAGTTCGTGGTCAACAACCGCTCGGCGGTGGCGGCGAAGTTCGACTCGACCTCGGGGGCTACCACCAGCACCCTGATCGATCCTTCCTATTTCTACACCGACCCGAGCCAGGGACCAACGCTCCGTTCGCAGGTATACGGTGCCACCCCCGACGGAACGCTGGCGCGCGAAGTGCCCACCGAGATCAACATCCTCGGCGGACGATACCAGGCAGACAACACTATCGTGGAGCCGTTCCACGCACGCCACATATTCAATGGCTATGGCGCGACACGCCCGTTCACTGTGTTCGTCGGAGATAGCGAAGACCTGTTCCCGATTCTGGACGGAAATACCGACTTTTTCCCGGCACGCACTGGTATCCGCTATGACCTGATCGAGGATGGCATCGCGGTCGCGGCTTACTACGGTCCGCTCACCGTCGGTCCCGGCGCGACATCGATTCCCGTTGTCACCTACTACGGCAACGGCAGTTCGACCGACCGTCTCGAAGCCGACTTCACGGTTGCCACGGAAGCCGAGGAGTCGTTCCAGTACAACGCGAACGCGCCGAACACGCTCAACGACGATCAGCGCGGGAATCCGAGCCTTGCCGACACGGCGCGCCAGTTTCTGACCCCCCAACGGCTCGACGTTTATGGGAGTGTTTACAACCGGCAACTCTCGGAAGCCCAGTTCAACATCGTTCTCACCGATGTGCGCATGAGCCTGACGTTGCCCGACGCGCTGCGATTCGCGACCAGCCCCACTACCGGGCTGCCCGACACGTCCGCCAAATCGGTCGGCAACATCCCCGGCGACACCGACGCCGTCGCGCGGTGGCTCGTGGAACCGACCGGGGCGCAGTTCGGGACGTTCTCCTATCAGATGACCGCCTCCGTCGGCGGCATCTCGCCGCTATCGCGTACCGTCAACCGCGCGATCACGATTCCAGCGACGCCGCTCTACAATGTGTCGGCGGACTATTTCCAGATGATCGGCTTCCCGTTCGATTTCGACCGGACGATCACGAATAACAATGACACTTCCAGCATTCTGAACGGTTTGTCGCGACCGACCGACACGAACCCGGGTAGCCTGACACTCTTCCGCTGGATTCCGGACCCGGAATCCGTGGAAGGTGCGGGACGGTACGAAGCGACCACGCAGATCGAGCGCGGGGTCGGCTACTTCTACCGACCTGCGATCTCGCGTCTGCTTTTCCTGAACGGTGCGCGACCCGACACGCAGGCAACTCCGGTGGACCCGGGCGCGCGCGTCCAGTACTTCCAGACCGTGCTCGAACGCGGCTGGAACATGATCTCGAACCCCTGGGTGTACGGCGTCCCGGTGTCGTTCATCAGCCTCGCCGAGATCGACAACACCGAGCCGAATAACGACCTGAAACTGACCTACTTCCCGGACGCGGTCGCCAGCGGACTCGTGCGCGGCGGTATCTTCTTCTACAACCCGGAGAAGCGCGACTACGACTTCTTCCAGGACTACACCCAGGAGTTGCGACCCTACCAGGCGTACTGGGTGTTCGTGGAAGACCGCAAGATCCTGCGCATCGCGGTCCCGTCGCAGAAACAGTCCGCTGTAATACCCGCGCCCGATGGCACGATACCGGTGACGCGCCCGATCACCCGAAAACAGGTGCCCGGTGCCATCGCGTCCGGGCGGGCTTTCCCGGCGCAACAAACCAACGACAACTGGAAGATGCAACTGATCGCCAAGCGCGTCGGCGCGAACGCGTCCGACACCGCGAACGACGGCATGACGCTCCTCGGGGTGTCGCCCGGCGCGAAAGACGGCGACGACAGCCGCGACCTGCCGAAGCCGCCGCCGGTCATGGCGGACTACGTTTCGGTACGCATCATGCACGAAGTAAAGGGCGGAAAATCCCGCGCCTTCGCGCAGGATCTGAAGGCACCCGGCGGTAAGAAGGAATGGGAGATCGAAGTCCTGTCCGACCGCGATGGTCCGGTCTCGCTTTCCTGGCCCAACCTGTCCCGCCTGCCGAAAACAGTACGTCTGACACTGACCGACAAGGTGACGGGACGTAAAACCTCGCTACGTGGGACCTCCAGCCTGGTGGTCAACGTCGCCGCGAACGTTAAAAGCCGGTTCGTAGTCACCGCCGATAAGGGCGCGACCCGCCCGCTGGCGATCACCAACGTTCAATTCCGTAGCGAAGGAACCCGGGGACCGGGCGGCGGGGCGAACTACTCGCTCTCGTTCAAAACCACGGCGGATGCACAGGTCACGGCGCGGATCGTCACCCTGACCGGCAGAACCGTCAACAGCCTCGCCACCGGGCGCGCCGTGACTGCCGACGGGATCACCCGACTGCGCTGGAACGGGCGTTCGCAGGAAGGCGATCAACTGCCTGCCGGTTCGTATATCGTCGAACTGACGGCACTGGGCGACGACGGCGAACTGGTGACGGACAAACGACCGATAACGACCGCGCGCTAAAACATCTCTACACGTCGCGCCGGGCGGTCTGCCCGGCGCGTCATGATCCCGGACCGCCCGAAACTGGATAACCAAACACCAACGATGAACCGACCTACTTTATTTGCCGCTCTCGCCCTCGCCGCGTTCGCTTTGTCGCCCGCAACGTTCGCGCAAAAAAATCCGACCATGTCGCCGGTGACTGCCCCGCCGTCGAACATCGTGATGTTCCCGCCGATGCTCGAAGGGGCGACCCCCGATAGTAAGGGCGAAGTGAACAAGGCGGCGCGCAACGCGCAAACGCTGATCACCGACGCCCTGAAAAGCCGCCTGACGACTGCGGGGGTTGGCGCGTTTATTTACAGCCGCCGCCTACCGACCGTACAGCGCGCGGTCGCCGAAAGCCTGATCAAAGCCGAAAACGCCGCGAACCCGACCGAGGACGAGCGTGTCGCCCAGCGCGTCGCCGAACTCATGGGTGCCGACGAGTATGTGATCGTGGACGTTCCCGACTACAAGTATGACGCCGCCACGCGAACCGCGACCTTCACCGTTTCCCTGATCCGCAAAGCCGTGGACGGCACCCAACTTGGCACCGTGGCGGAAAAAGCCATCGGCATCGCGCCCGAGGATGTCGCCCTGAATCGCCAGGAAGGCTCCGCCGTCGCCCGCGCCGCCGAAACCGTCGCCGAGCAGACCGTGACCGCCCTGTTCCCGATGCCTAAGGTCGAGACAAAGAAGAAGAAGTAGTTGAGATAGGGAGTAGGGAGTAGTCGGGTCCGTCGGTCGGTTGCGGCGGTTGCGTCCGGCAGTCGGGTCCATCGGTTTCACCGACGCCTGTAGGTGGCTCCGCCACCGAGCGTCCTCCGGACGCGGGCATGTCGATACCGTCCGGCGACCGCGTCAATGTTTCGTGTTCGGCGCGTCCGGAGGACGCTCGGTGGCGGAGCCACCTACAGGCGTCGGTGAAACCGATGATCGAAACCGATGGACCCGACTATTCCCTACTCACTGACCACTGACCACTGACTCCATGCGTACCTCCCCGCGCTTCGCTGCTCGTGTTGGCGGTTCCGCCGTTCCCCTCGGCGGGATTGCGCTGCTCGGGCTGACGCTGATCGCCGCCGCGACCGCGCAGGCGCAGGGTCTCGCGACGATCCGCCTTTCCGCCGCCCCGTACACCATCAAAGCCGATGGGCGTAGCACCACGATCATCACCGCCGAGGTGCGCGACGACGCCGGGGGCGTCGTGCCGGACGGTACGCAGGTGCGCTTCGCGGTTACGGCAGGCCGCCTCGACAACACGCTGGCGACCACGCAGAACGGTGTCGCCCGCATCACGCTTACCTCCGGCGATCTGCCCGCCGCGTCGCTAATCACCGCCAACCTCGATAACGGCGGGCGGGCGACCCCCGCGCAGATCACCGTCATCTTTTCCGTGGAAGCCGACGCCGCCGAGATCGGTCCCCAATGGGTGCGTATCAACGGTTCACAGTACACCGGCTACGCCGCCGACAAAGGTGTGATCCAGGCGAACGGCAAGGACGGCGGCGCGAAGGTTTCTTTCCGCACCCTCGGAATCGATGCCGACGCACTTCAGTACGAAGTGAGTAGCGGAATCGTGGTCGCGGCTGGGAATGTCAAACTGAGCGTCGGCGACGTGGAAAAAGAGTACACCAACCTGCGCCTGAACGTGCTTTCCGGTCAGGGGATCGCTGAGCGCGTCGACGAGGACGGGCGTTCCACCCCCCTCTGGGTAGATGCGATCCCGGTCGTCACCGAAAGATCGCCCGTGGACGGCTCGCGTGGCGCGGTCGGGTACGAAGCGTTCGCGCTCGCCGATATTTCCGACAGCACCGTCGCCGTAACCGCGCGGGGCATCAACATCCAGCCGGGACGCGTGATCCAGTTTCGCGGCGCGACGTTCTATCTCGACGGCGTGAAAACGGCGTCGCTTCCGTTCCATGTCATGCCGCTCAACCAGCGGGAACTGTTCGCGGAGCAGGTGGTCGGTTTCAACGCGCAGGGCGTCACCGTGGACTTTCCGCTCTACCTCAACGTCCAGCCGAGCGGTGTCAATACGTTGCACATCCGGCGCGGTTCACGCGTCGGCTCCTCCGCCTACTCCAACAAAGCCGGGTGGTCGTTCGACCTGGAGCAGAACTATAACGGCAAGCGGAGCGAGGGGACCGCGCAGCTGACCGGGCTGACCCGCTCCGACTGGGGGGCGTATCTGCGCCACGCCGAACGCCTCCCGGGCAACGTGGACGGCAACCTGTACATGGATACGCCGAATCACAGCGACCTGTTCGGGACGATGAACCTGTCGCGCCGCTTCGGCTCGGTGACGCTGAACGCGAACGGCTCCGGCTCCTACGCGCCTTCCCGCAATGACCCGAGCGGCAACCGGACCCGCTCCGGCGGCGACATGCGTACCCAACTTTACGGCGCGACCGACCCGCGCCCGCTCCTCGGATCGCAAAAACTCAACTACTCGTTGAACCTCGGCACGGCGCGGCAGATGTACTACGGCGTCAGCGCGGAGGGGCGGGGCTATGTGGACACGCATTACACGACGCTTCGGCTGACAACGCCGCAACTCCCGCTCGCCCGCGCCGTTTCCGTCTCGCAATCGTTCTCGCTGGGGCAGACGTGGATCGCGCCGCAAAAAAGAGACCAACTCGGTCTGCCGGGGAGCGGTCCGACGGTGCTCGGGACCACCGCGTTCGGCTACCGGTTCGGGCGCGTCAACTTCGCAAATCTGACATACGACTACACGCAAACCCCGCTCACGAACGGCTTCACGTCCGACACGAACGGGCGGCACCGCGTCGGCTTTAACCTGTACGCCGAACCGTTCCGCGCGGCAACGTTCTCGCTCGGCGCGTCGCGCGGTCTCGATGTGCCCTCCGAAAACATTTCGGCGGAACTGAACGTCGCCCTCGGCGGGCCCTGGCGCACCCGTACCCGATATTTCACGTCGGCGTACGCCGGGGCGTTTAGCACCCGCTTCAACGAACTGGAGTACGGCGTTTTCTACCGTCTCGGCGGGCGCGACCTCGCGGTTTACTATTCGTCCACCTCGCGCCGTCTGCAGTTCGATATCGTCGGCGCGCGGTTCTGAGCGACGGAGCGTCTCCTCATCCCGGGGCGGGGAGGGAACGGGTGTATCTTGCCGAAAGGTGGGTATAACTCGATTATGTGTACACCACGATTCGCTGCCGCAATGTTCGCGGCACTTGCCCTTTCTTTCGCTTATGTGCCTGCGCCGACGTTCGCCAAGCCGCCCCGTCCGGTCTCGTCGCCCGCGCCCGCGAGCCTTGCGGCTTCCACGGACCCGCTTTCCTATGTCCAGCGTGGGACCAGCGCGAAAGGCGACTTCGTCCGCGCCCTGTCCCTGTTCCGAAACGGGCGCGCCGTGCTCGTGTCCGCGGAAGCCGACACCTTCCCTGCCACCGTGCAGACCGGGACGTGGAAACGCGGCACCCGTGCCGACCGCCTCTCGATCTCGCTCACGCGTCAGAACGACGCCCCGTACAGGGAAACGATCCTGCTGACCGGGACGCCGGTGAAGGGCGGCATGTTGTCCGCTATCGGCGACGCCTCCGACCAATACGGGGCGTATGGACTGTCGTTCGCGCCGCGCATTTCCAATAACGCCGCCGTCGCGTACGACGAAAAAAGGAAAAGGGCGACTATAACCGCAACCGGCGTCCATCCCACCGCTCTCGACGGCGTCGAAAATGCGCAAATCACCATCGACGGCTACGACGTGATCTACTGGAAAAACGAAGCGGCGCGCGGCACGGTGCCCGAAGGCGGGTCGCTGTACTACTTCAACACGCTGACCGGGAAATCACGCCGCGTCGCCGCGTTCGCCGCATCGATAACGAAGGTGGGCGAAACGCGGCTCGCGTCCGGCATCCCCGCGCTGGTCGTCTCCTACCGCAACACGGCGACCGGCGAAACCGGCGTCGCGGCGGTAGACCCGCACCGTGAACGCACCACGAAGCAATGGCGAGTAGACCGCCCCTGACCCGGTGCTGCCAGTGCGTACCCAGCCCCCAGTTGTGACAGACGACCACGAGAACGCTTTCCTGCCCGGACGGTTTTACGTGGCGGCGATGACACCGAAAAACGAAGCCAGGGGCGACGTGATCATTCTTAGTGCCCGCCGCCCGAGGAGAGAGCATGTACTTTCGCCGCCGGGAAATGATCCGCGCCGTTATGCCACGTGTATCCGCCGGTAAGTTGTCTGCGTACCGGATCGGTTTGCTTCGCGGCGAACTCTGGTGTGATCTCGTAGCCGTCCTGCCACGACTTCATCCAGGCGTGTTTGTACAGCAGCATGATCAGGCGGCGCGGTTCGTCGCCGGTCAGCGGGGAGTTCGTATGCCAGATTTCCGTGTTGTTGATCAAACAACTGCCCGCCTTGCCGGTCACGCCGACCTGCCCCGGAACGACATTCGGCTGACCGTTCGCGGCGTTCATGTCCGGCGTCGGGCCGTGGTCTTTTTTATGAGAGCCGGGAAGCAAGGTGAACGGTCCCGTGGTTTCGTCCACGTCGCCGAGAAAGAACGTACAGCGCACCCAGAAATTCTGGCGCGGGTACGGGACGTTGACCATCCACGCGAAATCGTTGTGCCACGCGATATAGGCGGGGGTTCGCGGGAGTTTATAGTCGAGTTCGCCGCCCGACGCGAGTTCGATGTCTGCGCCGAGGACGTTGCGGGCGACGGCGAACGTGGTCGGCAAGTCCATCAGCATCGCGAACCGC
>JAYULM010000011.1:0-5514 GCA_043763605.1 Armatimonadota bacterium
TACGCCCGTCAGAGTCGAAACCCCTATAGGACAGATAGTGTCGGCGGGCACCGCGCCGTCGCACGAGAGGGAGCAATCGAGCGTCGCCACGCCGTCAGACCGCACGGCAAACACCAGAGACAAAACAATGTCTATGCCGCTATAGGTGATCTGCCCTCCGGTACCGTTTTCACCGGGAGAAACCCGAACGGAAATGGGGCGAAAAAGCGAACCGTCACGCGAAGGATAGCCGCGCCGCATCGCGACCGATTCCTGCCCTTGCTCGTCCTTTGTACAAAGGTCGAACGAGCCGTCGTCATGTAATACCCATGAAAGAACCGCCGGGTTCTTTTCTTCTGCTGACATAATTCCAGGTCCCTTTTAACTCTACTTTCCGGTAAGTGAAGGAGATATTTGTCGCTTCGCATTTCTCCAATGCGCCTCAATCCCCTTCAAAAAATTCTCGTGAACCGAACGCATTTTCTCGAACTCTGCCGCTACTCTGCGCAAGTTCACGAAATTAGCCAGCGAAAACGGCGTAATAGCAGCACGACGTTGCCATCGCGATCTATATAAAGTACCTGAATCATGAGTTGATTCTCAAACTTTCACTGAATTTTGATTTTATCAGCAAAGACAGCGAGAAAGAACGACTGATACTGTTTCTATGATTGTAATAACCACAAGCATCTCGATGGACGTGAACGTATACCGGCTGCCGGGATTCGACCCGGTGATATTGATCGAATGACCATATCTGGCTGAAACAAACGTTATCCGACAGAGCTTCACTGCCAAGGTCTTTTCTGAGCCGTCGGCGAACCGTGGATCTATGGTTTCCCTCTTGCGAGTTAATCCCGCCTCGTCACCTCGTTCAATCATGAACAATGCCCACGCATAGGGCGGGTGGCTACTTATGCCCCCCGCCTTGCGAGTTAATCCCGCGTGAGTTCGGTCAGCCAGACGGGGCGGTTGGACGGGATGCGCAAAACGCCGTCGGGGGCGATTTTGCCTTGCGCTAGGACCTTCTCGTTAAAATCAATCATGCGATAGCGCATTCCAGCGAGCGATTTGGCGGCGATGATTCCGCTGACGCGGGTGACGAGAGTGGGTTCCTTACCCCAGTCAATGTCCTCTTGACCATTCGGCTTGCGCCCGATTTTCAAACCCGTGTTGAAACTGGACGAGACCAACGTCAGAACGGCTCTTTTGCAGATTTTCAACGGTTTGCCGTCCTCGCTGGCGAGAGTGAACGAGGTAAAGCGCTCCGCGCCGCTCGGATAGGGAGTTCCCAGCGGGTCTGCGTGCTTGACATCGCGCAACTCAACGCCGTTCCCGAACTTGACGACCTCTGAACCATATTGACCCAAAAAGCCGGTGTACGCTGCAACACCGGGAGCGTCCATGCGGACAAAAGCCCGTTGATAATCATACTCAATGTTCGGACTGGGGCGCAGGGGACTGGGGCGTTCGTAGCCGTTGAAGCGCGTCACCGGACCGTCGGTCTTGAGGTATTCCTTCTGGTTCGGGTCTATCGCGATACGGACACCGTTTACGTAGGTCGTTGAGGTCATGTCCGCAAGACCCGTGCCGCCGTAATCGCCCGCATAGTCCATGCTACGCGGGTCAAGCAAGGCGGGACGTCCCCAGGTGAAAAGAGTCGGTTTCGGAGCGGGCGAAGCCAATTGATTTTTAAAAATCGCGCTTCCTGCCCGCATGGTCGCCTGTTCGACTTCGTCATGTGTGTAATCGTACTGGTACGCACCATTTCCCGGAAACGACAGCGATCCGGTATACGGGTCCGGCTTTTTGAAATCATACTTCCCGGCACTCCAGTAGTGGTAACAGGCGGCGTCCCAATCCTGAAGGGAGCCGAGCGCGGAAATCAGAATCGGCCACTCTGCACGGTACTTGGATGGCGAACCATACTGCGTTTCGTAGCAGAAAAACGGCTTCCCGACGGGGCGGTTGTGTTCGAGCCAGGGAACGTCATTGGACAGTTGCATCGGCAAATCAAGGCGGGAGTAAAAGGGCCAGCGTTTGTGCGCGGTCGGCAGCTTTTCCGTCTGCACCCCTTCCATGTAGGAGGCATGAGCGACAGCGTCCGCCTGCAACTGCATATACTGGGCTTGAATGTTCTGTCCGATGCCCGTGTCATAAATCAGCGGTGAAAGGCGGGCACTTTTGCCCCAGGTTTTCAGGGCAGTTCCCATGCGCCTTTTGTGGGAGATAATCATATCCAGCAGAAATTCAATCACGTCGTTGGAGCGGGCGACGGTGCAGGAGTCCCGGCTAATCGGCGTTTCGATGGCTTTAAACGCGGCGATTGCGGCGGGGTTGGTGTCGTTGAGTTCGATGGCTTTTTTCGCGCTGCCCATCGGAGCGAATAGCACTGTGCCTTGCGCTAAATCCTCGCCAGGAAACAAAAAGCCCCAGGCTCTGGTCAATTCCGGCTGAGTTTTGTATTTCACTTTCAACCAATCATTCCACCGAGCAATCAATGACTTGCGGAAGTAGGGCGGCAGATTCTGCCACTGCCCGCCAGTCATGCGTGTCATCCACCACTGCTCGTTGGTCAATTCCCAGACCGCGAACGTTGGGTCGTCGGAGTGGCGCAGACCCGTATGCAGATTGACATGCTGTGCTTTTTCCTGCATTTGGCGCATCGCCAGTGCTTCGAGACGCGAATCCCAAGCCGTCGCCTCGGTCAGCAGCGACATCGCCTTGCGGTTATTACTCCACCATTCGACGTTGGTCATCGTCTTCACGGCGGTTCTCCACTCGGTCGCTGTCGCCGCCTCAGGAATCACGTCCGCGCTTTTTTCAATGTCGTCCTCATACAGTGACCCACCGCCGAACCCTGCCCCCCAGAGGCGGACGCCCTCCTTGCCGCACTCGGCGATAAAGAAATCGGAAACGTCAGTATCGGACAAATCGCCTTTTTTCGCTTTGGGGTCGGTAGTAATCGTCCACAAACGGAACATATTGAACCCGACTTTCTGGGCGCGGCGAACCCCATCCCTCTGACGGAAATACGGGTCGTTCCTGATGGTCTCCTGCTGATGGGGAAATCCGCCAATCGCGCCCCAAAAGCGAACGCGCTGCCCATTGGCAATCAGATGCCCGGTCTTGTTTGCCGTTACATACGCACTATCCGGCGGAAGCTCTTGTGCCCGCCCGGAAGCCGCGAACGTGGCAGAGATCAATAGCGAGAGAATTATCGCGATCTGTGTCGAAAAAAGTGAGTTTGTCGCCCTCGTTCGCGATAGGTAAGAGAAAAGATGCATATTCGTTGGACTTCCTGGTGAGATACTTGGGATTGATTCTACGTTCACAAGAGATTTCCTCTCGCCACCGCTCTGAATATCTCTGGGGGATAATGGGTGAAATACAATCGCTGAATTATATGAGAACGTTCTCATTGACGATATGATACTTGATATTTTGCGAATGTCAAGAGTAAGGTTGAACATTCCGAGGGCAGGAGCGGGCTATACTTTCATTTTGGCTTTTCAGCAACGTGGGCGACCCTCAATTGGCTCAGTCCTGCGGCGAAATTCGTAGCCATGCCCTTCCATGCTGCCGCCTCGAGACATGGACGCACCCAGTCACCGCTTTACTGTGCTTCGTTGCCCCAAGTAAATTCCGGGCCGCTTCCGTAGTCCCGATTACCGAGCGCGTAGTTGTCCACTATCGCGACTTTCAAACCCTTCGCCCGGCGGGCTTTGACTGCCGTTTCGAGAATCGTATTGAACTTTTGGACGCGGGCGTTGCAGTCATCATTTTCGGCTTTCCATAGAGGGTTGCCCGGACCAATACCGGGGATTTTGGCGAACACCAGGAGCGGCGTACTGGGGTGTGTCAGGATCTTGTCGAGCAGCCCGTTGACACGCGCCGTCAGATAGCCGTTGCCATACGACGGATCGCCCCAACTCGCCCCTGACTCATTCAGCGTCCTCCCTTTTTCCGCGCCCTGCGCCTGCTCCGCATCCTTATACGGTGGACAGTCTTTGCCCTTCAAGCCCAGCCCATGGTTCATGTTGTTGACGCCGATCTGCAACAACACCACATCGGGACCGAAGTCGGTGATATATCCGACCGTCTTATCTTCGAGCGCACCTATGGACCAGCCGGAATGCCCCTCGTGCTTTTTTTCGTCGCTGCCCTCGGATCCGACGAAGATCACGTCCACACCCTCGTCCTTGAGCATTTCGCACAGGAACGTCTGGTAATGGAATAATGGCAGTTATGGAATCACCCAGTGTCAGGACATGCAATGGTGGGGGCTTGACGGACTGCGCCGCGGCCCTTCCGGATAGTAAAAGAGTGATAAGCAAAAAACCGATAATTTTGGAGTCCACAGTTTTGCCGTTGTTTTTCACTACCAGTTGTAGTAACGATAAGGCTCGTCGCCCAATTCCCAATCCTCGCGATAATCCGGGTGGTACATATCGGCAGGCTTTACCCAGGCACGCGGCGATTTCAGTTGAAACATTTTCGGGTCGCGCGTGGTGAAACCGCCGCCGCCGTAAACATCCCAGACCCGGATCGCGATCACGTTTTTGCCCGGCTTGACCAGGCTCGCCGGTATCTTGTATTCGCGCAACACGCCATACGACTCGGGAGTTTCAGGACCGTAGCCACCCACGCGGACGCCATTGACATAGGTGTCGTCGTAGTCGTCTATCGCGCCCAGCGACAGCGTCAAATCCTGCCCCAATAACGCGTTCGGCACTTCGATCACCTTCCGCAGTACGGCTTCGCCTTCGGCATCGGACCAGGTTCCCCCATAAGATTCCATGGCACCCGGTGCTTCCACTTTCTGCCACCGGGAGTCGTCGAAATCCGCCTGTAAGGCACGCATGGCTTCGGCACTGATGCCCTTATCCTGCGGTCCTTTGTCGGGCGACGGCGAGGTGTCGAATCGCTGGATCAGCCGCGCACGCCATTCACCGGCGAGAGCGACGACCGGCTCTTTTTCTGCCGCCTTCGGTGCGAATATCCGGGCGTCCATCTCAAAGGAGGCACCCATGTTCGCCAGTATCTGCGTCAGGGCGCGGGTCTGACGCCAGCGCGTGAAGCGGAAATAGGTCTTCTCATCGGCAGGTAATAAGGTCGGGTCGATCTGCGACCACACCATCATGCCCTTCCCGACAGGTCGCCGCGCCAGCAAGCCGTCTGAAGCGACCTGCCAACCCTGACCCCTTCCCACAATCCACGCACTGTGGGCATTACGCCAACGTAAATCGGATGCGGACAGCCCGCGTGCTTCGGACCAGGCAGGGGCTTGCAGCGATCCGACGAACTCGTCTTGTTGTCGCAAAGCCAGGCCCGCCGCTCCTTTAGCGTCACGCCGCGCGAGGAATAAAACCTTGCCGCCGTTTCGGGCGAATCTTTCCAGTTCCGCGTCGCCGATTGTTGCGTCGGCTCCCATGACGGCTAAACCGGAAGCGGGTAACGCCGTCGCGCTTTTGAACTGCAAACCGAGGGATTTCAGAAGGGCACTTCCGCCTTCCCCACCCAGGTAGGTGACTC
>JAYULM010000012.1:0-1583 GCA_043763605.1 Armatimonadota bacterium
GCAACAACGCGGCAAGCCGCTAAGTCGCCTTCGGAAAGGCGACGCGGGATTCATCCAACGGGGACAAGCCCCGTGGTTTTCTCCCGCTTATCCTATAAATACCAGGAGCAGATTATCGCCGCCCTTTCTCGCTATCTCGCCCGTGCGGTGGAATCCCGCGCGGAACTCGAATACGGGGGCGATGTTGCAACGCTGTTGAAACGCATCTGGTCGGACAAACCGAACCGGGATCTGCCCCCCGCTTTCGCCCGCCTTCTGCTGTCCGGGGTTCGTTTTTTGCACGCCGCGAGACCGACTGAGTCGATCTTGAATGATATTTCGCAGAGCGAACCGAATCCGAATTTGCGGCTTCATGTCCGTGATACGACGCGCTCACTTCTTGACAATGACACGCCGTCGCGATAACATATCGCCGTTCCCATCCGCCCAGATGGTGAAATGGTAGACACGCCAGTCTCAGGAGCTGGTGCCGCAAGGCATGGGGGTTCAAGTCCCCCTCTGGGCATACTGTACCGAAACCGCCCGGCGAACCGGGCGGTTTTTTCGTGCCCGGATTTATTGCAACCGGCGGGTGCCGTCCAACGCGTCGTCGGCGGACATCACTTTCCCATCGGCGTTGATCGGGATACGATGGTCGTCTTCTTCCGAGCCGCTATCCGCGAGTGTCGCACTGTACGGGTCGATCCGCGCCATCTCCTCAAGCGAATCGGCTAAATTGTAGTTCGTCAGGTCGAGGGCACTCGCGCGCAGATCGCCCGCGTCCTCCGGTTCGATAATCTGAAACCCGTCCGCGCCGAGATCCAGCGGTAAGTGGGTGCTCATTCCGGGCGCGAGACCACGGACGGTCCCGGTAATATCAGGCGCACGATCCAACCCCGCCCCGATTACCATTTCCCGGGAGTCGTCCCCCGCTTCGCTGTCCGGGTCGGAGGCGAGCATGGAGTCCTCGAAGTCGGCGCGGGTCATGTACTCGTCTTCTTCATCCAGAACATCGAACGCCGTTTTCCCGGTACTGGCGTTGTCGCGGTCCCCCTCGGAGATGTCGTCTGTAAGCCCCTCGGTCCGGGCGTCAACGATGTCGCCGAGTGAGCGGACTTCGGCATTGTTTTCAAACAGAGGATGGTTTGCGGGCGGCATGTCCTGCGGCTTGAGACCTGCTTCTTCCGCGAACGCTTTCATTTCAGGGGTTATGGTTGTCATTTCGATCTTGCTTCCTTCCCAAAGCGTTATCGGTTTACCCGCTTCCGAGCGTGGATTAACCAGGAAACAATCCGGGTAAACGCACCGCGATTGGACGAATCAAGGGGACGTGAAACTATGGGAATGTCGGACGGCAAAGTCGCGCTTATCACCGGGGCGGCATCGGGGATAGGCACAAGTACAGCGCTCCGCTTCTCTCGGGAGGGAGCCAAATTGTCTCTCGCAGATGTTTCTGCAGATTCGCTACTACGGTAAACTTTTCAGACAGCGGATCGGACGCTAAAGCGTTCCCGCCCGGAGGGCACCCGAAGCCTTCGGCTGTAGACCCTGCGGGTCAGTGTAAGCGAACCGTTTGCGCGGATAACGCATCGCCACTTGACCCG
>JAYULM010000013.1:0-21617 GCA_043763605.1 Armatimonadota bacterium
GCCGACAAAACTATGTCGCCTGAAAGCGTCATAGACCCACAAAGCCGGAACGGGGCAAGCCCCGGGGTATTGGACCCTCTGCGCTTTCAGCGAAATAACGGCGCGGAGATTAAAAGTCGGTGAAACGGGCTAAGTTGTTCAAGGAAAGCGGAGTCTCCAGTGGTCAGTGGTCAGTGGTCAGATTTTACACCGGCCACTGTTCACTGTCCACTAACCACTAATTCTTACTAACCCGCGACACCCATCAGAATGTCGAACAGGCGTTGATCCAACTTCTCGTAGGGGAGCGGTTTCGCCGCGAGCGCGTCCGGGTCGAAGGCGCGGGCTTTGAGCGCGTTCGCCTTTTCGGCTGTGAATCCGCCGTCGAGGAGCGTGTCGGATTCGGGGTCGCCGGACGTGTTCAGCTGCGCCAGAATTTCCTGAACGACCGGGTCGGCGTCGAACTGCTGTGCCTTTTCTTTCAGGATCAGATATGTTCGCATACAGCCCTTCGCAAATTCGATCACATCGCCGCGGTCCGAGGTGCGCAGGGCGTGCGCGTCGAAGTGACGCATCCCGTCGAACTTGTAGTTTTCCAGCAGGCGCACCAGGAAGAACGCGTTCTTGGAATCCTCCTGCCCGAAGCGCAGGTCCTGGTCGAATCGCCCGACTTTCTGCCCGTTCAGGTCCACGTGGAACAGTTTTCCGGCATCAATCGCCTGCGCGACCGCGTGATAGAAGTTCAAGCCCGAGATCGTCTCGTGCGCGACTTCCGGGTTCACCCCGACCATCTCCGAGTATTGAAGCGTCGCGATAAACCCGAGCATCGCGCCGGTGGTAGGCAGGTAAATGTCGCCACGCGGTTCGTTCGGCTTCGCTTCGAGCGCGAACTTGTAGTCGTAGCCCTGCGACTTGGAATACTCGCACAGGAAGTTCAGACCGTCGCGCATTCGGGCGCAGGCGGTGACGGCGTCCTTGCCCGCGTCCACTTCCGCGCCTTCGCGACCGCCCCAGAACACATAGATGCGCGCGCCTAAATCGTACCCGAGATCCATCGAGCGCATTACTTTCTGAAGCGCGAACGCCCGCACCCGTGAATCGTTCGACGTGAACGCGCCGTCCTTAAACACGGGATGCCCGAACAGGTTGGTGGTAGCCATCGGAACCACTAAACCGTTATCGGAAAGTGCCTTCTTGAATTCGGCGACAATCCGATCCTGCTCCGCCGCCGACGCGCCGAACGGCACGAGGTCGTTGTCGTGGTAGTTGATCCCATACGCGCCTAATTTGCCGAGAGTCTCCGCCATCTCCACCGGCGTAAACCCTTTGCGGACCGGGTCGCCGAACGGGTCGCGTCCGGGGTTGCCCATCGTCCAGAGTCCGAACGTAAACTTGTCTGATTTCTGCGGTTCGTAAGCCATTGATATAATCGTCCCTTGGTTAAAACTTGTGCGGCTAATCGTCGCCGCGCCTGATCAGTATAGCAAAGCGGCGAACCGAGGGTCAAGGCGCGGTGACATTCCTGCCCTTGTCGCGTATAATTATTTGGAGGGAAGTAGAATCATGATAACTAACGAAATAGACACGCCATTACCACTGCAAAACTTGGAGATTAAAAACTTCCGTGCGTTTCGTCATTTGACTATTCCCCGCTTGGGAAGAGTGAATCTGATCACGGGTAAAAATAACGTGGGCAAAACGGCGGTATTGGAAGCCATACGCTTATTCGCCGAGCGTGGGTCCCCAAAACTATTACGCGATCTATTGGTTCGCAGGAGTGAAGTTTACGATAAAGTTGACGCGAGTAATGACAGCCTGCTGTTTTCGTATATGAGTTTGTTCAATATGGACGATTCAGGGTTCAAGCCAGGAACCGCCACAATAGGTCCAATTGGCGGATCGAACACTCTCTCCGTAAACGTTACAAGCGAGGCGCAAATAACTTTATCTTTTGGTGAAACCACTCGAACTAGTGATTTAGTGACGGCTTTTGCTGATTCCAGTTTACTGAAATTGGAAACAGATATCACTCCTTGCCGTTTCGTGAAATCACATGACTTCAACCGCGTTTTATTGAAGACCACCTTGGCAGATAATTTTCAGGAGACCGGTCTCTTGGGAGTCAAACTTCACAGTATCCCCCCGCCTCTGCAAAACTCCGCTGAAAAGTTTTTGCGGTTAATTGAGCCACGTCTTGATTATTTATACTATTCCTCACCGGATCGCATTGATCGCGACTTCGGCGGCATCACGGCTCAACTCAAAAACAACTCGGAAGGCATCCCACTCGAAAGTATGGGGGAGGGGATGATTCGACTTTTTGATGTCGGTCTCGCCCTCCCAGACTTGCAAAACGGGATACTACTCATCGACGAAATAGAGAACGGTCTACATTACTCCGTCATGCCATCTGTATGGAATAAAGTCTTTGAAGTAGCTTCAGAACTCAATATGCAGGTATTTGCGACAACTCATAGTTGGGATTGCATCGAAGCGTTCCAGCAAGTAGCCGATGGTGACCATGACCCGAATAGCGGACTGCTGATTCAACTTCGTAACAAGTCTGGTAATGTAGTCGCGACAGTGCATGACGAAAAAGATTTGGCGATCATCACCCGCAACGGCATTGAGGTTCGCTAAGCATGGCGCGAAAACAGTACCAAGGTTCCGCCGAGCACAACAACGTCCTCTTCGTTGAGGGTACCGACGATATGCATGTCATCAAAGGTTTGTTAGGTGTGCGCGGCTTGACCGAAAATGACCTCCGTGTGACTGTTCCAGGAACAGAAAGTTCAGAAACAGCAGGTTACGAATCACTCCGCAAGGAAGCAAGTGTAGTGTTGCGAAATGGCAAATTCAAGCGTTTAGGTATTGTCGTCGACGCCGACGAGAATATGCCAGGTCGTTGGGAGTCGCTTCGCGCGATGCTCATCGAATCTGGCTATTCAGAAATGCCGAGCTCACCCATGGCGGACGGGACGGTCATTTCTCACGACACCCCTGAGCTGTTAGAAAATGCTGAAGCACCATTCTTCACTCGGGTCGGAGTCTGGATCATGCCGGACAACCAGCTAACGGGGGCTATCGAAGACTTTGTGCGTCATCTGGTCCCACCGGAGAAATCCTTACTATGGGATCACGCGGAGGTTTGCGTCGCAAATCTTCCTATCAAACCAGAACCGATCAACGAAAATTGGAAAGCGAAAGCCCGGATTCACTCCTATCTCGCGTGGCAAAAAAATCCGCGTACACCGATGGGGCTAGCTATAACACAGAGATACCTGGACGGGAACTCTCCTACGGCGGACCCATTTGTGGATTGGGTGCGCCGCCTCTACGAGTTGCCCTAAATCATGGTAAGACCATTACCAAACAAGAGACATCAAGTCGTTCTCAGGGTCGCCATCACACTATTCTTTTGCATCCTGACCTTCGCAGTTGATTACGCCTTCTACCCCTACAATGCCCCGTTGTCGGGTAGCATATCGGGAAACTGCGGCACCAACGGTGTCTGGCTTCACAATCGCTGGTATTTCGGTGAGAATTCCGACGCCGAGACCAGACAACTCGCCCGCGACCTTGCCGAACGACAGATCGAGTACCCCTATTTCCATGTGCGCTACATTGGCAAGAGCGGAAAACTACGCTACCGGTTACCGACGCAAGCCCGCCACTTGAACACCCTTCTGCGGAAGGAGAATCCCCACGTCAAACGGATCGCGTGGATCTATGTGGGCAACACACAGGGCATGGGTTCCATAACGGATCTTTCCGACCCGGAACATCGCCGCCGACTTGTGGAGGAAGCCCGATTCCTCGTCGCGGAATGCGGCTTCGATGGTGTGCAGTGGGACTATGAGATATGTCCCGACAACGATGCCGGGCTACTATCGCTCCTCGATGAATCACGCGCCGCGTTGCCGAAGGGAAGTCCCCTTTCCGTCGCGACTGCGCTGTGGTCCCCCGCCCTGCCTCGTACCTTGGGATACGGATGGAGCGAGGGATACTTCGCCGAGGTCGCGAAACGCTCCGACCAGATTTGTGTCATGGGGTATGACAGCGGCATCTACCTGCCCCGCGCTTACGCCTGGTTGATGGAGGAGCAAGTCGTCCGTGTTTGCCGAAGTGTCGTCGCAAGCGGTGCCGATTGTCGAGTAGTTATCGGCGTCCCGACGTACAAGAAGGGCGGAGCATCGCACCACGCGAGGGCGGAAAATCTGTCCGTCGCGATTCGCGGCGTCCGCGCCGGGGTAGACCGTTTGTCTCCTCAAGAGCGTGAATCATTCGCCGGAATCGCGCCCTTCGCCGACTACACAACGGAGGTCGCCGAATGGCAGTCCTACTGTAGTGACTGGCTGGGTATCGGACGATGAAGGGTTCCGTCAGCGTCCGCCGGAAAACCCCACGTCATATCTCCTCGGTGCGGTAGGACTGCGCGAAGAGCGACGCGAACTCGCCCATGCCCGAATCGGCTAAGTCGTAATGCACCGCAGTCCGTAGCGCGACCAGCGCGTCGCCGACCGATTTCGCCATCCGGTCTGCGACCCACTGCGGGTACGGCTCACGAATTTCGGGTGATACCACCTGCGAACGAATCCCGGACAGGATCGCGCAGAGTTGCTCTGGGTCCTCGGCTGTCTCGCTCTTGATCTCCAGGCGGAACGCGGGCGACCATTCGTGCGGCTTGAAGTAGGTAAAAAGTACCTTGTCGTCGCGCACCCGGGATACCGCGTCGTTGACAGCGAGGCGCACGGCTTCCCGCGCGGCGTCGGTCGGGGTGAGCGGGGCGATCTCTTTGCTGATCCAGTGGGTACGACTTTGCGGGGTCAGCGCGAGCGGTTTGGGTTCGGTGTACTCCCCTTCCTGAAGCAGAAAACGAGTCAGTGTTTTGTCGTCCAACCCTAACCCGATCCCACGCAACCCCTCCGGAATGAAAGAATGGGACAGGTCGCGGGACGAATCGTATTTTACGACGGCAACCACGCTCGGCTTTCGCATCACCTCACGCAGGGCTTCCGCCGTGTCGTATTTGGTGACGATTTCGGCGATGCGGGAACGCAGGGATTCGTTGGTCACGGAAAGCAACGTGCTGAGCGCGATGATCGGGGTAAGGTGCGCCCCATCCAGCAACACGCAGTCGTGCGGCGCGTCCCGCAGAACCGCCAGTTCCAGCGCGGTCATGACGCCCCGGCACATCGTCGCGGTCTCGTCGCCCTGATGTGGCAAGGTTTCCTGCCATGACGCATACTGCACTCCGGGCCAGTGCGTCGATGGGGCGTCGCTCAATCCCTCGATCCCGACCGCGACTGCCAGCGCGGTATCGGTGCCCATCGATTTTTCGAGTGCCGCCCCGCCATCGACCGCCGACACCGTAGGTGTGTTCGGACATCCGGGCAGATCGGTGAATTTGCGGATGAGGTTCGCATCGCGCAACGATTCACGCATCGCCGGACCGCGCTCCCGAATCGCGGTGAACAGATCTTTGACAGCTTCCGCAACTTCAGCGGTCCGCCCCAGAACCTTCTGCAATACTTCGTCGGGCAGGTCGGCAAACGGGGTAAACATTTCAGTAGCGGTATCGCGCATAGATTTCTTTTTTTGTCCTACGCGGACGGCGCCAACGCATCGTTGGATCGATTTCACCTGCGGTGCTCTTTTCAGTTCGCGAGCCGAGTTAGCCCTTGCTGTTTTCCCGCGAATTTGGCGTCCCTGTTTTCACACTCCGTGTGAAAACAGGGACGCCAAATTCGCGGGAAAGGACCGAACCAGAAGCACCAAACAGTAACGAGCACTGCAGGTGAAATCGATCCAACGATGCGTTGGCGCCGTCCGCGTAGGACAAAAAAAAAGAAATTATGCCTTGTCGGTTTCGACCTGGAGGCGGATGGTCGCGATGATCGCCGCTACGCGCTCGCACTCTTCGCGGGAGCCGTCGTAGCAGATCGCGCGTCCTTTGGTATCTACTTCGAACGCGATTTCTGCCGCCCGCTCCTCGGTGCAACCGGTCGCGCGGCATAGAATCTCGATCACTTCGTCAAACGAGTGCCAGTCGTCGTTGTACAGGATCACGATCCACGGACCGGAAATGCTGGCTCCAGAGCGAACGTCCTCCCATTCGTCCCAGCCCGGCAGACCGAGCGGTGACGGGGGGGTGACGATACCGGGGCGTTCGATTGTACCGGGACGGTCGATGGTGGTGGGCATAGCGCGGGTGACTCCGATCAACAAAAATGTAGCGCGTTGGCTCGGGGCTATTGTACCACAGGCGGGGCAGAATCTAACCCGCATCCGCTACAGAAATCCGGAGGAGATCGGCGGTCCGGGGCACGATAAAGAGAGAAAGTTCCGTGAAGACGCGCGCCAGTTCCGCAACGTCGCGGGGGTCCTCGCAGAGGGGGACGGCGGCGCGTTTACAGGCGCGTATTAAGGATGATGCCAGACCTTCCGCGCTGGAGTATCCATGAAGGTATCTGCTCTCAATAAACCGTTCAGCGGTTGTTCGCAGGTTCGGGGCGGATTTCCCCGATATAGTTTCGGTCAAGGGGACCAACCCATCGCGCAGGGCAGCCGCAAGGCTTCCGTACAAATCGTCAGGAAGAGCGGGCTCCGTAGCCAGGATCGCCGCATCAAGTGCAAGTTCAGTCATAACATGCGCGAGAAAGAAGCGGCGGTGCGGCGGTACTACCCAGAGGGCAGAGAGTAGCAATCGGTTCGCCTGCGCCTGTGCTTCATGGAACGCAGGGAGTGTGTGAAATCGGCGGTCTGTGGAAAGGTGCAGGCGTATCCCGTCGGCGAGGGGACCGGTGTGTTCCCCTGCTGACCGGAGCCGTCCATCGCCCGACATCGCAAGGATGTCCGGCAATATATTCCCGGCGAAAAAGAGTGCGGGTGCGTCCGATTCCCGGCGTATTCGTCGTGCCACATACTGATGGGCCAAGTAATTCATTGTCTGCCCTTCAGCGGAAATGACCGGTTACTCCCGCCCGGACGTCCCGGTCTCGTGAGTGGGAGTTGCATAATGGTCATGGTACCGTGTGTACTGCATCGAATGCACCTTGAGGACCGATTAGCGTACCGGAACAAACCGGCATACTGCTGATGTATAACCGGGTATATGTGCGCGTACGGATGCGCACGAATTTTAGAGAGCGGGGCACGGTCGCCATCAACACGGGAACGAACAATTCTATAACACTGTCGGTAGTAATCCCGGCGTACAACGAATCACAGCGCATCGAACGCACCCTCGCGGGTACAAAGGGGTTCCTCGATACGCGCGGCATCGGCTACGAGATACTTGTAGTTGACGACGGCTCATCGGACGGCACGCCCGGGGTCGTAACGGCGTGGGCAGTGGCAAATAACGCTTCCTCATTAGTGCGGGTTCTGGGCTACGATGCGAATCGCGGTAAAGGGTACGCGGTGCGGCACGGTATCCTGCGGGCGGGCGGTGAGCGTATCCTGTTCATGGACGCCGACCTCGCCACCCCGATTGAGGAGCTAACCAAACTGGAAGCCGGTATCGACGTCGACCCCGACAATATCGTCTATGCCATTGGGTCCCGCGACATTCGCGGCAAGGATTTGCTGGTCCGTCAGCCGTGGTACCGGGAAAAACTGGGGCGGCTGTTCAACAATGTCGTACAACTGGTGGCGACACCCGGCGTAGTGGACACCCAGTGCGGTTTCAAACTGTTGCCCCGCGAAGCCGCCCGCTCCCTCTTCTCGCGCTGTACGTTGGACGGTTTTTCGTTCGACGTGGAGGCTATTTTCGTCGCCCGCCGACTGGGCTATCGCGTCGTGGAAGTGCCGGTGCGTTGGGCACATCAGGAGGGTGCCGCCGCTTTTACGTCGAAAGGGAAATATCTCCTGCACGGCTTGAAAATGATTGCCGATCTTATGAAAATCCGCTGGGCGCACCGGGGCTTGCGCCCCGCCAAAGCGAGTCCACTCCGAACCGCGCCCGCACCCCCTACCGCGTAATGACCAACACCCGAAAATTCGCCTGGATCGCCGGGGGCGGTTCCCTGCTCGCCGGTCTGATTTACGGATGGGCACAACACGTCGAGCCGTACTGGCTGGAACTCACCACGCCGGAAATATCCTGCCCCCGTCTCCCGTCCGGGTTGGACGGGTTGCGAGTGCTTTTTCTCGCCGACCCACACGTTCAAACCTGGACCCGCCGCGAAGACATCCTGCTCGAAATGCTGAGAAACGAACTGCCGGAACCGCCCGATGTCATTCTCTGGGGGGGCGACTTGCTGTTCCATTTCGGCGAAACGGAACAGGGGTTCCGGCTGGCGAAGGCGGTGCGGGATATATTTCCCCACATACCCGCCTTCGGGATTCTGGGGAACGCCGAGCATAAGATATCGCGCGAACGCACGGCACAGTTCGTGCGCGATTTGGAGAAACTCGGGGTCCGGATGCTCAACAACCGGGCAGAAACGCTGACAGTGCGCGATGTCCCGATCACCATAGCGGGCGTCGACGACCCATATTACGGACACGACGATCTTTCCGCCGCGCTGAACGATGCCCCCGCCGACCGCTTCACGATCCTGCTGTCGCACTCGCCGCAAATAGTCTACCGGGCGGCACGGGCGGGCGTGGATCTGATGCTTTCGGGGCACACTCACGGCGGGCAGGTGCGCCTCCCTTTTCTCGGGGCGTTGAAGGCACAAAACTCGCTCGGGACGCGGCTAGACAAGGGGCTTTTCGCGCGGAAACGGCTCCGACCGATCCTCGCCGGGCGCGACGTTCCCTTGAACTTCCGCCTTTACATCACGCGCGGGATCGGTGTCGCCCCGACCGGGCGGCTTTTCTGGTTGCGCCCGCGTCTATTGTGCCCCCCGGAAGTCGCCTTGATCACGTTGCGGCGCGGCGAAACTTGAAGGACAAGGGGTGGCCGTGTGAGTCTAACGGGAGTAGGCGCGATCCAGCAATTCGATGGGGTGGACGATTTCGGGGATCTTTCCGCTCACCTGCGCCATTCCCTGCTCGATCCAGGCGAGACAACCCGGGTTCCCCGTCGCTACCGTGTCCGCCCCGGTAGCGCACAGGTTGGCTATCTTCTTGTCCAGCAATGACCGCGCCATCTCCGGTTGGAGGTAGTTATACACTCCCGCCGACCCACAACACAGGTCGGAATCGACCGTTTCCACGAAGGTCACGCCAGGTATGGCTTGAAGCAGGTTTCGCGGGGCGTCGTATATTTTTTGACCGTGCCGAAGATGGCAAGCATCATGATAGGTGAGCCGGATCGGTAATGAATTCGGCATCGGGCGCAAGCCGCCCGGCAGTGCCGCGAGGTATTCGCTGATGTCCTTGACTTTCGCGGCGAACGACGCGGCGCGCTCGGCGAACCGCGTGTCGTGGGATAAAAGATGCCCGTACCCTTTCAGGAACGCCCCGCACCCCGAGGAGTTCAGGATCACCGCGTCTACATCCGGTAGACCCGCCCCGCCGCAAGCCGCTTCGTAGGCGTCGATGGTCGCGCGTGCCATCGCGCGTGCGGCGGTCAGTTTTCCCTGGTGTCCGTGGAGTGCCCCGCAACACGGCTGATTCCCCGGCGCGATGGTCTCGACGCCGTTCGCCGCGAGCACCCGCACGGTCGCCGCATGGACCGGACCATAGAGCACGCGCATCACGCAGCCGGTCGCCAGCAGCACCTTGCCCCGTCGCGCGCCCTGTGCCGGGGTGAACGGGGCGACTTCCCGACTCGCCACCGCCAGATTTTCGGGTATCGGCATACGGGTCTCGGCGGGGAGTCCGACGAACCGGGCGACCGGTGCCGGGATCGCCCCGCCAGTGAGACGCCCCGCCATGAGAGCGGCTTTCATCCTAGCCGGGTTCGTAAGGAGGGCGAGCATACCCTCGCGTAGCACCGTTTCGCCGAGACCGCGTTTCGATTCGCGCTCCTGCCGGTCGCGCATTTCCTCCAGTAACACTCCGTACGGAACCCCGGAAGGGCACGCGGTCTCGCACGCGCGGCAGCCGAGGCAACGGTCGAGATGATATCCGGCAGAGCCGTCACCGCCCGCGAGGGAAAGTTTACCATCCGCCACCTGGCGCATCAGAACAAGGCGACCGCGCGGGCTGTCGGCTTCGTCACCGGTTTCGCGATACGTAGGGCAAGCAGGGAGACAGAAGCCACAGTGGACGCACGAAAGGAGTCCGGCTTCGATTTCGTCAGGATTCATAGTTACCCTATTGTATCGCCGAACTCTTCCCCCGCCGCAATCGCTCGGGGCTAAGTATTGGCGACCGTCGTGAGTGCGGCGACACAATCGGGATCCCATTGCGTACCAGCACCGCTTTGCAGGACTTTTTGCGCGGCGGTCGGGGTCATCCCCTTCCGATACGGGCGGTTGTTCGTCATCGCCGCATAAGAGGACGAGACGTTCAGAATCCTCGCCAGGAGGGGTATCTGCTCACCCGAGAGTCCCGCCGGGTAGCCGGAGCCATTCCAGTTTTCATGGTGATACAGGATCGCCTCCACGGTGTCCACATCGTCCACGGTAGAGCCGACGAGCATCGCCCCGATCTTCGGATGCTGTTGCACAACGGCATAATCGGTATCGGAAAGTTTTCCCGGTTGTCGCAGAATCCGCTCGTCGATCCCTACTTTCCCCACATCGTGCAAGAGGGCGGCGATGTCGAGAGACCGCTTCTTACTATCGTCGAGTCCGAACTTGTCGGCGATGCGGCGGCTGTAGATCAGCGTGTCCTCGCTCTGGCGACGAGTCATGCGGTCTTTACCGTCGATAGTGGTGATCAGGGTATCCATCATCCCGAAACTGTCGATATTCGCGCGCAACGATTCGCGTACCCGCTCCGCCTCGCGGGAGTGCCCGCCGGTCTGGTCGGCGCGCTGCCGCTCCGCAGCGATGTCGTATGCTACGGACACGGACGCCGTGTCCTCCGGGAAAAGGGCGTAGCCGACGGCGATGTGTAGTGGTATGATGTCCGCCCCGTCCGGGGAACGCATCCCGATCCCGTCGATCACGGCGCGCAACCGCAGGATATAGGGGCCGACCTCGCTCGCCAGCATGTGCGGCGCGATGATCCCGAACTCGTCCGGTCCGATCCGCGCCAGGGTGTCGCCAGACCGGCAACACTGAGACAACTCTTTCGCCATACGGATCAGCAGATCATCGCCGATGGCGCGCCCGTACGCTTCATTGAAATAACGGAAGTTTTCCAGGTCAATAAGAAGAATTGCCAGTGACGGCAGATCCTGCCCCCCGACCATCGCCACTTCCTGCAACACACGTTGGAACGCGCGCTGGTTCAAAAGCCCGGTGAGCGGGTCGAAATCGGCGCGGGTGATCGCGTCGCGCAGGAGTCGCTCCCGCTCCTCTTCCTTAATTTTGAACTCGGAAATATCGCGGGCGACGGTTACGATCTGCGTGGGTCTGCCATCGCCGCCGAAAGACGGGGCGACAACCACGTCCCACCAGATCGGCGTCCCGACCGCAGTTTTGGCGACACCCTGAAACCGCTCTGTCCCGCCTTCCAACGCCGTGGTCAGCGCGCGGCGCGCCAGTGACCGGTAGTTTTCCTGAAACAGAAGCGTCCACTCCGCCCCGACGAGCGGCGCAAAATCGCTGATAGCCATCAATGCTTTTCCGCTACGGTTTATGTGGAGCAACCCTCCGTTGAGATCAAGCGTCAGGATGCAATCGGGGCTGATTTCCGTGATGCCTTCGAGCCTTTTCTCGTCGCCCCGCAACCTTTCTTCGATCTTTCGTTGGGCGGTCACATCTTCCGCGAAGCCGAGGACGAGGCGCGGTTGCCCGCCCGTGTGCCGTCCGAAAACTACCTCTCGCGCCCGGAACCAGCGCATCGCCCCGTCCTTATGTTTCTGCCGATACTCGAATTCGATGGTGCTCTCCCCCGCTCCGAAGTCGGCGCGCGCTTCTTGATGTCGGTGCGCGTCTTCCGGTTCCATCAGGGCAGCAATCTGCGCGGGGGACATCCGCTCCCTTTCTTCGGGAGAGTATCCTAGTGACGGGGCGACACTCCAATTGCTGTAAACAACGGTGTCGAGCGAAAGGTCGTGTATGTAAATACTCTGAGGAGCCAGTTCGATGATTTTTTCAACGAGGCGTCGGCCTTCCTGAGCCTCGTTCAGTTCGGCATTTTGCCCGGTAATCTCGCTCAAAAAAACGTAAATGCCTTCTGAATGCGGTGTGACGAACACTTTGTAACGGTGTTCTTCCGGTTCGAAGGAAATCTCGAATGTTTCCGGGGTGCCGTCCCGCATGGCGTCACGTAGTCGTGCGACAAACTCGCTGTCGCCCTTCCCGGCGTCTGGGGTGAAAACCGCGATGGGTCGCCCCCGGAGCACGTCGAAAGAACGCCCGAAGAACGTTTCGGCGGCGCGGTTGGCGAAGGAGAACCGCAAGGCACGATCCAGTGCGATCAGCGCGGCACCGCCGACGGAATCCGTCAGGGCAGGTGCGTCCCCGCGCCCCTCCTCACCGATTTCTGCCGAGACTGGTGTCGGTTCCGCGATCCGTCCGTTGCTACCTTCATCAGCGGAAGCGGCGATCACAGCGGGCAGGGCGCGTCGGGACGGGGTAGCGGTGAGTTTGATCTGGGTACGCCGCTCGGACGGCGCGGAGGGTGCCGTCGGGATTGAAGAAGCGGTGACATCTGCGTCTTGCGGTTCGGTTTGATTGGTTTCCATCATAGACATACCAGAGAAAGAAAAACTCCTGTTTGTAAAACAAGAGGAGGGTGGACTCGTTGCTTAGCCGCTCCTATGCGACTGATGTAGCATTATTCATGCCGTGCTGGGCAGGGAAACCGGAAAACTTATCGGTTTCATGACTTGAAGAGGTCATGATCACGCCCGAGGTATCCGCGCAGGCGTAGCACCGCCTGGGTGTGCAACTGGTAGACCCGGGATTCGGAGACAGTGAGAACTTTTCCGATCTCCTTGAAAGTTAGCCCCTCATAATAGTACAGGGCGATCACGAGACGCTCCCGCTCCGGCAGACGGTCGATGGCTCCGGCGAGTTGGCGGATTCGCTCGCGCGCCTCGACATCGGAAACCGGTCCCTTGCCATTGTCCGGCACGACATCGGAAAGGTGCAACCGTTCGACCCCTTCCCCTCCGAGGATCAGATCGTCCAGCGACACGACCGTGCCGCGCGAGGTATCGGACACGATCTTGGTCAACTCTTCCACCGTAAGCCCGAGATGTGTAGCCACTTCCATCTCGGAAGGCGGTAATCCGGTACGTCCTTCCAATTCCTTGAACGCACGTTCCAGCATCCGGGAGCGTTCACGGATCGAGCGGGGAACCCAATCCTCCTCACGGAGCGATTCGAGGATAGCACCGCGAATAAGCGCGATAGCATAGGTTTCGAATTTGACCTGCCGCCCGGTGTCGAACTGGTCCACGGCTTTGATCAGTCCCATAGCGCCGGCGGTGTGCAGATCCTCGCGCTCCAGATTCGGGGGCAGACTGGTGACGACCCGACCGGCAGTGATTTTAACCAGGTAAGCGTAGTTGTCGATGATAGTAGCGCGTGCTTTGCTGTCGCCGTTTGCTTTGAACCTCCGCCATTCGT
This sequence comes from Armatimonadota bacterium, assembly GCA_043763605.1. Lineage (GTDB taxonomy): Bacteria > Armatimonadota > Armatimonadia > Armatimonadales > Armatimonadaceae > JACMIU01. Next base: position 13,563 of record JAYULM010000013.1, read on the forward strand.
CATCCAAAGATCTCAGTGCCATAAGATGTAAAACTACCTCATTACCCGGTTTAGAAGTCACCGTGGTGATTGAAAAAACGAACCACCTGCCATCAAACATCCCGATAAGACCGGACTGGGAGTGCGCTATTTTCGTATCGAATTCGGTAGAATTATAACATACTGAGAAGATAATAGGTTCCCCCGCGTTTTGCAACGCAGTAAGATCCCATCCTTGCTCAGCTTTTTGATTCAGGGTTTCATAATCTGTTTCTGGAGCAACGCCAGTCAATATATACTCCGAATAACCCGACTCCCACACAGGGCTATTGCATTATAGATTGGTTGCTTGCATGTACCCCACGGGGCGCGGGTTGAAACCCGGAGAGCGATAATGTAATCGCCCTGCCCCCTACACTGCCCGCTTGCCCTTCACCGGCAGATGTGTCTTCGTATCCGGCGATTGACGGAGCGAGATCCGTGTTGTCTGACGAGGAAACGATGCTGCAACCGCCCTTGAGAACATCCCCGCGCACCGATTACCCGGTCAAGGTCCGCACCGAGCATACATCCGGCGCGGCGATGCCCTTGCCCTAACCGGGGCACATGGTACAATATCCGTCAGAAAACCGTGGTTTCGGCACCGCTCCCCGACAGTCGCCCGCCGAAGTCCACAATAAGGATACTTTTTTGGAAATCGCCGCGAAAGAACTGCTGGAAATTCTGCCGCACCGCTACCCCTTTCTTCTCGTTGATCGCATTCTCTCCATCGAACCGGGCGTTCGCGCGACCGGACTGAAAAGCGTGTCCTTTGGCGAGCCGTTCTTTGTCGGGCATTTTCCCGGACATCCGATCATGCCGGGCGTTTTGATCATCGAGATGATGGCGCAAGTGAGCGGCGTCATGTTGCTCTCCCTCCCCAACCACAAAGGCAAACTCGCTTATCTCGCCGGTATTGCCAAGGCACGGTTTCGCAAACCGGTCATTCCCGGCGACACGCTCCGTGCGGAAGCCTCCCTGATCCGGTCGCGGGGGACAATGGGCGTCGTGAAAGCCGAAGCGCGGGTGGACGGGATACTCGTCTGCGAAGCAGAACTCATGTTCGCGCTACAATCGCCTGATGGCGAGTCACACAATGGCGAGGAAACGACCGCCGAATGACGGCAACACCTGCGGAACGACGTTCTGTTTCGCGGGAGGAAGGGAATACAGCGTGACAAGCATCATCCATCCCACAGCCGTTATCGATCCCGAGGCGACGGTCGGAACCAACGTTTCCATCGGGGCGTACTCCGTCATCGGCCCGAACTGCGTGATCGGCGACGGAACTGTGATCGGTCCGCACGTCGTGATCGAGGAACACACGCACATCGGCAGGGAGTGTACCATCCGCTCCGGGGCGGTGCTCGGCGGTCTGCCGCAGGATCTAAAGTTCAAGGGTGAGCGGTCGTATGTGCGCGTCGGGGACCGGAACATGATCCGCGAGTTCGTAACTATCCATCGGGCAACCGGGGCGGAGCAAGCGACATCGGTAGGCGACGATAACCTGATTATGGCGTACGTACACATCGGTCACAACTGTGCCATTGCCAACCGCACCATGATCTCGTCCTATGCGGGACTCTCGGGGCATATCTCGATTGAGGAAGGCGTGGTAATCGGCGGCATGGTCGGTGTACACCAGTTCGTGCGCATCGGAAAACTCGCCATGCTCGGCGGTTATAGCAAAGTGGTACAGGACGTGCCGCCGTTTATGCTGGCGGACGGTCGTCCCGCCGACATCCTGGACCTGAATGTGCGCGGTTTGCGCCGCTCGGGACTGAACGCCGGGAGCCGCGCCAACCTGAAGCAAGCCTACAAACTGCTGTACCGCTCGAACCTGAATCAATCGCAGGCTTTGGAAGCCATAGAAGAGGAGATAGAACCGGAGGAGGCGATCACCTATCTCGTGGATTTCGTCAAGAACATTAGCAACGGCTCCTCCGGTCGTCAGTTGGACAAGCCGCGCCTTTAGGCGGCGGTAGAACGGGTATTCTAAACGCGTGACGCCTCCTTCGCCATCCGTGCAAATAGCGATCATCTCCGGCGAAGCGTCAGGCGACCGTGTCGGCGCGCAGTTGGCGCGGGAGATCCGCCGACTACGCCCGGAGTGGCACCTGTTCGGTACCGGGGGGAAGCACCTGCGCGACGCCGGGGTAGAACTCCTTATCGACAGTTCCCGCTGGGGAGTGGTCGGCGTCGCTCAGGGATTGGCACTATTGCCGAAGATCCTTTCCGCCTCTTCCGACCTGAAAGGTCTTTTACTGCGCCGCAAGCCGTCGCTGATCATTCCCATCGATGCGGGGGCTTTTAACCTCGGATTCGCGGGCATGCAGGGCTTATGTCCCTGGGCGCGGCAACACCTGCCGGACGCCGCAATCCTGTACTACTTCCCGCCCGGCTCCTGGCGGCGCACTCTGAAGCGTACGTCGCTCAAAGAAAACGCCGACCTCGTCGCGACGCCGTTCCCGTGGTCGCAGTCCGAACTGACGCGACTGGGCGTCAACGCCCGGTTTGTCGGGCACCCCCTGCTGGATCTGGTTTCGCCATCGGAGCCGCCCGCGACATTCGCCGACCGCTTCGGGATCGAGACCGAACACCCGGTGGTCGGACTTTTCCCCGGCAGCCGCCGCGCCGAGATCGAGCACATCCTGCCCGCGCAACTGATGGCGGCGGAAGTGATCCGCCGCCGTGTTCCCGGCGTACAATTTCTGATCGCGCTCGCGTCCACTGTAGATCGGGAAGCCGTGTTCCGGCAGGTGGAGAAGTATCAGGCGTTTTTGCGCGCGAAACAGACACACGAAATCGAGAGCGGCGAGATCGAGCGGCGTCTGCGCGAGTGGGAAGAAGCGACCGGGATCGGCGGCGGGCGCGTCCCGGTATCGGCGGACGGTCAGTTCGCCGCGCCGGAAGACCTGGTTCGCCGTCAGAAGGCGTGGATCCAAAAGGCGTCCGGTTTGCCCGAACCCGAGGGTCCGTTGCCACTCGTTCTGGTCGAGGACATGGCGTACGATGTAATGACAGCATCCGACGTGGTGATTATGGCGAGCGGGACGGCGACTCTGGAAGCGGCGATACTCGGCAAGCCGATGGTGATCCTGTATAAAATGTCGCGCTGGAACAAGCCGCAATACTGGCTGGTCCGCAAATCGCTACCGCCGTTCATCGGCTTGCCGAACTTGCTCGCCGACAAGCGTATCGTGCCGGAGTTCGTCCAGGACGACGCCACCCCGGACGCGCTGGCGGAATCGGTGATCGATTACCTTCTGGAACCGGACCGAATGCTTCGGACCCGCGAGGATCTGGCGGCGGTGCGCGCCTTGCTCGGACAGCCGGGAGGGGCAGCGCGGACGGCGCAACTGGCGGTGGACCTCGTTGAGCAAAAAGTACACGGGAACGGTAGTGACGTTAGCACGGTAAACTAACTACGAATGAGTACCGCCGCACTGAAGGTCGCTCCGAGCGACGCCGCTGTGACACAGCCCGCCTCGCTCACATCCCCGCCCCTGAACAACCGGCAACGATTACTCGCGTATCTGACCCCCCATAAAGGCGTTCTCACCGTCGGGCTACTTTGCGGTGCGCTGGCATCGGTCGTGGAGGGCGGCACGGCGTATGTTCTTAAAAGTTTTATTGACAGCCTCGGTGATCCGGCGCAACGCCGCTTCCTGATCTGGATCTGCCTCGGGATCGTGGTGCTTTATTTCCTGTTAGGGCTGTTCAAATACGGGCAGACCATCCTGCTAGCGACGGCGGCACAGAAGATAGGGCAGGACATCCGGCGCGACATTTACGGACACTTGCAAAAGTTCTCGCTCGGTTATTTTCACCGGCGACGCACCGGGGCGATCATGTCCACGCTCCAGAGTGACGCGGCGAAAGTGCAGAACGCTGCGATGCTTCTCAAAGACCTCGTCAACGCCCCGGTCGCGGCAGCGATCTTCCTCGGCATCCTGTTCAAGGAGTCGTGGGTGCTGACGTGCTTTCTGCTCCTTGCCGTGCCCGTGATGGCGGTCGCCATTCAGCGGCTTACCCGTCGCCTGCGCGCCCTGTCGAAAGACACACAGGATCGGCTCGGCGAGATGTCGGCGGTGATGGAGGAAACGATCTCCGCGCCACGTATCGTGCGCGCGTTCTCGGCGGAAAACAGGGAGATGGCGCGGTTTGACTCCGCAAGCGAACATGCCCTGCAAGCGCAACTCCGCTCTGTCACCCGCTCGGCGCGGCTCGGTCCGACGGTGGACACTATCGGAGCGGTCGGAGTCGCCGTGGTCCTTTTCATCGGTGGTACGCTCGTGGTCAACGGGCAGATGACGACCGGTTCGCTCCTCGCGTATCTGTTGATTGCGGCGAAGATTTCCACGAACGTAAACGCTATCGGCGGTATCAAAAGCACTTACGAGGACATGATGGGCGCGGCGGACCGAATCTTTTCCGACGTTTTAGATGTCCAGCCGGAAATCACCGACGCGCCGAACGCCCACGTACTGCCGCCGGTCAGCGGGCGCATCGCATTCGAGAACGTTTCGTTTGCCTACTCCCCTGATACGCCGGTGCTTTCCGAGATCAACCTGATCATCGAACCGGGGCAGGTCGTCGCGTTCGTCGGGGAAACCGGTGCGGGCAAATCCACCCTCGCGGATCTGGTACCGCGCTTTTACGACCCGACCGGCGGACGGATCACGGTGGACGGGCACGACCTGCGCGCGGTGACGATGGCGTCACTACGCGGGCAGATCGGGATCGTTCCGCAGGAGAGCGTGTTGTTTTCGGGGACGCTGCGCGAAAATCTGACCTACGGGCGACCGAATGCTACCGACGAAGAAGTTCGCAACGCCGCCCGCGTCACCAACATCGCGGATTTTATCGAATCCCTCCCGGATGGGTACGAGACCCGTGTTGGCGAGCGGGGTTCGACCCTTTCCGGGGGGCAACGCCAGCGGGTCGCTATTGCGCGCGCCTTGCTCGCAGACCCGCGCATCCTGATCATGGACGAAGCCACCTCCGCGCTCGATGCGAAAACGGAGGCGTCTGTGAAAGCCGCCCTGGACCGGCTGTTGACAGGACGCACGACGTTGATCATTGCCCACCGCCTTTCCACGATTCAGAACGCGGACAAAATCGTCGTACTCTCGCAGGGGCGGATCGCGGAAACGGGGACGCACACCGACCTTCTCGCCCGCGACGGCATCTATGCCCGGCTGTATGCCACGCAAGCGAAGCAGAAGGAGCCGCCGACGGAATGAACTGGCGCGAAGCATGGGGGCGCGTTTTCCCCCACGAGAAGCGGTTGGCATTTCTGGTGAATCTGTTCGCGGTGCTTGTCCCGGCGCTCTATAGCACGTGGCGGACCTCGTCGTACAACGAAGACTCCGTGCGCAGGGCGACGCGCGCATACGGCGGGGCGATCCTCGTCACGTGGCACGGGCGCGTCTTCACGGCGTTCGCGGCGTTCGCCGGGCGCGGCTATTACGCGCTGGTTTCCCGCTCGCAGGACGGGGATCTTCTGGCAGGATTGCTCGAACGCATGGGCTGGGGAACCATCCGGGGGTCGTCGGGGCGGCGTGCGGTCGCGGCACTGAAACACGCGAACGAGGTGATGAAAAAGCCCGGCGCGATCATGGCACTGACCCCGGACGGACCCCGGGGACCGTCCGAAATAGCCAAGCCGGGCATGATCTATTTCGCCCAGAAGACCGGCAAACCGGTGATCCCGGGCGGGTTCGCCGCCCGCCCGCGCCTCCAATTCCGCTCCTGGGACGGATTCCAGTTGCCGCTCCCCTTCGCGCAATGCCGGATCGTGTACGGCGACCCGATCTTCATCGCGCCGGAAGAAGATCTGGAGGACGCGACGCGACGGGTACAGGAAGCGATCACCGGTCTGGTTGCGCAAGCGGACCGGGAACTGGGATACACGCCGGATACGTTTCCCGCCGCCGCCCCGCAGGACGCCCCGCCGGTTTAGAACTGGTAGAACACCCCGGCGGCGAGTTGTGCGAGCCGGATGTCGGTCTCGCCCCGCCCGCCATCACTCGCGTCCTGATCGGCGACCAGGGAAACCGCGTCGCCGTGCTGATACTTGCCTTCCAGAAACGCCCCGACATGCGTATTGAGCAGATAGCGCGCCCCGCCGAACAGTTGGTACCCCCAGCCGTTCGGGTGATACTTTTCGCGCACCTGCAATTCGGCGATGTTGTTAATGCTGTAGAGTGCGGTGTACTGCGGTCCCCCGCCGACGTACGGTTGTAGCCGCCCGTCGGGGTATTTGTCGCTGACCATCACGGGCACCCGATAGAGAACGCTGAAGGACAACGCGTTGATGCCATTCGAAATCTGGTACTTGCGTACGCGGTCCGAGATCGGCTCCACACCGTTCACCGGTTGCCCCTGCCACGTTCCGGTTATTTGCTTGCTTTCCCCTACCTTCGCGTACATCTTCGCGTGGTTAAACTCCAGTTCGAGACCGACCCGGGGGCTTTTCGGCAGGAAGTATCCGAATTTGACCCCGTAATACGGCGAACCTGTGAACGGTCGTCCCTCGTAATTTACGTCGCGATACCGCACATCGGTCCCGAGGCGCGGCTGGATCAAATGTAGATCGGACGATTGTGCCGATGTCGTACCGGTGTAAACGGAAAAATAGAACGGCTGGCGACGCGGTCGATTTACCGGTGTCGGGGACACCTCCGCCGGAAGGGACGGTTCTTGCGCGCTCGCGGCGGTTACGAGCGAAGATATTGCGATGACGAAAGCGGCACGATTTCCGACGCACCGTAAAGAGAAGAGCACTGCTATTGTTCCTTACTATTGAAGCGGCGAAAAGGCGGGAACAGTGACATTGGTGGTCGCCGTCCCCGCCTGAGCCGTTACAGTATACCGCGAATAGCGAACACACTGTTCCTACAACAGAAGAAATGAAGGAGTTTCCAGAATCTCTTTCAACCGCGCCAGAAACGCCGCCGCCGGGGCACCGTCCGTCGCCCGGTGATCGAACGAGAGCGAGAGGACCATCATCGGGCGCACTGTCGGCACTCCCCCACGCGCGACGACCGCGTCGACGATCCCTCCCACCCCGAGTATGCCGACCTGGGGCGGCGCGATGATCGGATTGAAACCCTCGATTCCGTAGTTACCGAGGTTGGAAACGGAAAACGTCCCCCCTACAATATCGGAGGATGTCAACGTGTTCGCACGTGCCCGCTTCGCGATGTCGTCACGGCTCGCCGCGATTTCGGCAAGCCCTTTGCGATGTGCATCCCGTATCAGCGGCACGATCAAACCGTCTTCGCCGAGACTCACTGCGAGACCGACATGTACGTCGTCGAAATAGGTGATCGTGTCGCCCTCGATGTGCGCGTTCATGTAGGGGTGTTCGGTCAACGCCACGGCTACCGCTTTGACAATGATGTCGGTCGGTGACAGACGAATCCCGGTCTTCTTTTCGATAGGGGGCAGGAGCGTTTTACGTAGTTCCATTGCCGCGCCCATGTCCACCGAAAGGTGCAACGTCACATGCGGCGCGCGTTGCACCGACTTCATGATATTGTCGGCGACCCGCTTCCGCAGACCGGAAAGGGTGAGGGTGCGTTTGTTCGTGATTTCCGGTTGGTGTCCCGTAGCAGGCGTTGGCGCGACCGTTCGTGTCGAGTGAACATCGTCCGCGACGATGCGTCCCCCGGCACCGGAACCCGAAACGGCGGCAAGATCCACCCCGGCACCTTCCGCGACGGCGCGGGCGAGCGGCGACGCTTTGACGTTACGCTCGGTCGCAGGTTTTGCATTCGCTTCCTGAGTGAGGAAGGATAGTACGTCTTTTTCCTGAATACGACCCTGCACTCCCGTTCCCGGCGCAGAAAGGAGTGCCAGATCTACGCCCTTTTCGCTGGCGGTGCGGCGGGCGCGGGGGGAGATTGCTGGCGCGTCCCCCCTATCCCCCACCCCCTTTCCCCCCTCGGAAGGGGAGAAAGGGGAGCCGGAGGCGGCTACCGGTAGCGGAGCGTCCCCGGCAGATGACTCCCCTTTCTCCCCTTCCGAGGG
>JAYULM010000014.1:0-5477 GCA_043763605.1 Armatimonadota bacterium
GGAGCAATCGCCCACTGAGGAGGCAAACGAGACGAATCACGGCTTTTTCGCCCATAAAGCGATTAGAATAGTCGGAATGATTATTTCGCAAGAACTCTAATGTCAACAAAGTGACTTGCCATCATTTTTGAAATAGTGACAAGTTAAACAGACATAGGTATTATTTCGCAAGAACTCTGTTGGGTATATCGCAGAATATAGACTTTGTAGCAGATAACCGGGAGACGCATTCACGCAAGAATCCCGCTCGCAGAGCCGGTACAATAGCGACGTGTCTCTATCTCCGAAAAACCGCGAACGTCTGACGCTCCATATCCTGCACACCAACGATTTCCATGGCAAACTGACCGCGTCCGGCGCGGACCGTCTTCGTGCCGCCCTCGGCGACCTCGACGGCGCGCCGTACCTCCTGCTGGACGCGGGCGACGCGGTCAAGGCTGGCAACGTCGGGGTAAACCCGTTCGGCGAGCCGATCCTCGAAACGATGAGCGAACTCGGCTACCACGCCATGACCATCGGCAACCGCGAGTTCCACATCTGGCAGACCGCGCTGGAAACCAAGATCAACCGGGCGCGGTTCCCGGTGCTGTGCGCGAACATGCGCCCCAAAAACGACGGCGACACGACCCTGCCCGTGCAGTCGCATACGACAATCGCGGTCGGCGGGCTGACCGTCAGTGTTTTCGGCGTCACGGTGCCGATGGTCACGGAGCGGATGGCGGCGGCGAAAGCGGTATCGGCGTTCCTGTTCGACGATCCGGTAGCCGTGGCGCGCAAGCAGGTCGCAAACCTGCGCTACAACGCCGACATTCTGATCGCGCTGACCCATATCGGCATCGCCCCGGACCGCAACCTCGCCGAACAGGTACCGGGCATCGACCTGATCATCGGCGGGCATACGCACGTCGTATTGGAGCAACCGGAAATCGTGAACGGTGTCCCCATCCTGCAAGCCGGGAGCCACGCCCGCTATTTCGGGCACACCGAACTATCGCTCGGGCGCGACGGAATCCAGGTCGAATCCTACGCCCTGCACCCGCTTCAGGAGGCGCGAAACTAAGCCATGACGGAATCGCTCCTCGCTCTGTTGTATCTCGTGCTGCTGGTCGGGCTTTGTTACGGGATCGGGCGTTGGCTCGTCCGTCCGGGCGTCCTACTTGAACGATTCGTGTTCGCCGTTCCGCTCGGAATGGGGGTTCTTTCGCTCGTTTTACTTGCGCTGGGGGTGTGCCGCCTTTTTGTCGCGCCCGTGTTTTACGGGATTCTTGCGCTCGGTGTGCCGGGACTGTTTTTCTTGTGGCGGGACATTGTTGCGGTCCCCCCTATCCCCCCCGCCCCCTTTCCCCCCTCGGAAGGGGAGAAAGGGGGAGTCAGAGGCGGTGTCGCTTCGCTCCCGGGGAATCCGTCCAGCGAAGCGGCGATGCCTCCGCTTCTGACTCCCCCTTTCTCCCCTTCCGAGGGGGGAAAGGGGGCGGGGGGGATAGGGGGGACTCCGGGCATAGGGGGGACCAACGACCTCCTCGACCTCGGCTTCAACGCGCTTTTCGCCGTCCTCGCCGCCTGCACCTTGATCGCCGCGCTCGCGCCGCCGGGCGGGTCGGAGTGGGACGCGTTGTCGTACCACCTGACCGTTCCAGGCACGTACCTGCGCGAGGGGCGCGTTTTCTACATCCCCTACGACCATCACTCGAACTTCCCGTTCCTGCTCCAGATGCTCTACACACTGATGCTCGGGGTTAAAAGCGTTGGCGGGGCGAAACTGTGCCACTGGCTGTGCGGCGTCCTGCTTGTGCTCAGCGTCTACACGTTCGCGCGACGCCAACACCCCGGCGCGGACGGCAAGCGCATCGGGCAGATCGCCGTGCTTCTCGTCGCCGCATCGCCCATCGTGCTCTGGGAAGCCAGCATCGCCTACGTCGACTTAGCCACCGCGCTGTTCACCTGGCTGAGTGTTTATGCGCTGGTCGTCGCCCTCACCCCCCCGCCCCCCTCTCCCTCCGAAGGGAGAGGGGGGAGACCGGAGACGGGGGCACTTGCAGTGGACGCGGTCAGCCCTGATATACCGATTCTCCCCCCTCTCCCTTCGGAGGGAGAGGGGGGCGGGGGGGTGAGGGCGACGCAAGCATTTTTCCTTTCCGCCGTACTCATGGGCTTCGCCATCGGGACCAAATGGACGGTGCTCGGGTTCTGGGGAATCGTTCTGGCGGGGATCGTAGTCGCCGATGTGCTACAAAACCGGCGCGTTTCCGCCGCGCTGGTAAAGCGGTTTGTGCTCTGGGCGGGCGTATCGCTGTTGCTCGCACTGCCCTGGCTGTTGCGCTCGTACCTGTATACCGGCAACCCGGTCTACCCGTACTTCTATAGCATTTTCGGCGGGCGTTTCTGGGGCGAAGTGAACGCCGCGCAATACGCGACCGACCAGGCGACTCTGGGATTGGGCAAAGACCCGCTTTTCCTGCTCCTCGCGCCCTATCTGATGAACGTTGCGCCGACGGCGTCGGAGTTCAACGAATACCCGTTCGGACTGTCGTTCGCGCTCGTGCCGTTGTTGCTTGCCGCGCCGTTCAAGCCCGGGAAATGGAGCCGGACCAGTATCGCGCTGGCGTTTTTTGCGGTGTTCGGCTATGTGTTCTGGTTCTTTCTGGTGCAGGGAACCCGCTACATCGTGCCGATTCTGCCGGTGCTCGCGTTCCTCGCCGCCGAATCGTTTTTAGGCATATGGAACGCCGGGAAAGGGTTCGCGCGATATGTCGGTGCGGCGATGCTCGCGGCGTCCGGCGTCTGGGGAATGTACTTCGCGGCGAACGTGTTCGCGGTCCCGGCGATCCGCGTGGTGCTCGGGGCGCAGTCACGATCCGAGTATGTGGCATCGACGCAATGGATGGGGACGATCTTGCCCGCGTCGGAGTGGATCAACGCCAACACGCCGAAAAATAGCAAAGTCGCGCTGTTCGACGTGGTGTTCGGCTTCTATATCGACCGCCCGATTCTGTGGGCGAACCCGAACCACAGCGGGACACTCCTGCCGTGGGACGACTACCGCAACGCCGACGACTGGCTGTCCGATTTCAAGCGGCGTGGCTACACCTATCTGCTCACCGACGACGCGACGACAAACCTGATCAAGTCCGACTCTTCCGCGATGAACCAGTCCTGGCGTACGTACCTGCCGGAAGCAGTGGCGTCGGGCAAAGTCGAAGTCGTGTTCGAGAAAGCCGACGAGCGTGGGCGGGCCGTGCGGGTTTATCAGATTCGGTAGGATAAACACCTGTTAAAATGACCACCGGACAACACACCGAGGAAATGTTAAGCCGGGCATGTGCCAGCGCGGTAGCCGCACACGCCGGTATCAATATAGTGTCCGAGCAACTGGATTACGGAGCATACGTTATCGTCCGACGTGTCACCGTGACTACTTTAGCGAATGGCGAACAGATACGTTTTCCGGAAGGAATTTCCGTAGACGGCCAGTTGAAGGCGACTGTAGATTGGACGCAAGACACGACCGGGTGTAAGTCATGAAAGTGGTGAGGGAATGAGCATCTGAAGTCTTCGATTCCAGAAGTCGAGGAAGACATCCCATTCCCCACCGAGCAGCAGGCTACGTAGCGAACAAATCGCTTGCGCTCCCTTCTCGCTCCAATGCATTCCGCTGCCTTTGAGACGTTGTGTCACCAGTCGCTTGCACGAGGATTCAGCAAGTCCCGAACCGATGCACAGCCCTCGTTTGAGATAGTTGGCATAATCCATTCGAGACCGATTGTTCGTAAAATACCGCACCGCCGATTCCACGGATTCACTTGCTATGGCACGAACAGCCTCCAATGCACAATGCACTTGTGTCCAAGCACTCTTCTTCATTTCCGAAGCCCGTGCCGTCAGCCATGCGTCTTTACAGACTTCTTGATCAGGGAAAACTTCCCGTGCTACTTTCCCCAAATACTCAAAAGCATGCCAAAAATCTAAAATCTGTACGGCTTTCGGGAAGCGTATCTGCGCCAGATTCCAGAGCCATGCCGCACCGTCGCCCAGAAAGACAACGACGTTCGCCGTGAGAGAACCGCAGTTGATTTGCGAAAGTTGATTCAGCAACTTTGCGCGTGCCAACGACTCCAAACGACTTCCGAATGTTTGGGTGTTGCCCAGATAATTGACATAGCGACTACGTTTATCCTCTCGACCATCCTTATGTTCGGAGCGGACAACACCGACTTTCATTTCCTTGCGAAATGCCCTCGGGGGCATTTGCGCGTGCCATTGTCCTCCACGCAGGGGAGTTTGAACCCCGTCTGCTTCGATGTAGAGAACTTCAGGATGGGGCAAAGAAGCGGGCAAAGAGGAGGAAGGAACGAAAGCAAGAGGAAGCGATTCGGTATCGCGTTGCTCTCGGAAAGCGGTGCTTTGCTCATCGGCTTGGCTCAGACACAAACGCTCGGCAGAACGTGCAGAGACTTTAACCCCCGCTAACCGATACAGTATTTGTGTCGCTTGTTCGAACGGGAGACAAGCACAAAGATAAGCGACTTCTTGAACAACAAGAGGCGTAAAGTCACTCTTTTGGGATAATCCTAAACGATTATCCAAAGGACAGAAACCATGCTGACATCGCTTGCAATAGTAGTAACGGCGCGTGAAGCACAAAATACCTTTTTTGGTGACGACACGCCGTGAACGGTTTCCCTTATACCAGGCACTGCGGGAACAGTCGGGACAACAAACCTTGGAAGTCAGTTCTGTCGGGCTAATTTCTTCCTCGGCTTGCTCTTGGGCGTCTCGACTGATTTCCTCAAGGGTTGCTTGCGTCAGTTTTTCACTGAGTTCTATAGTAAGTTTTTCAATCTCGAAGAGAGTGCGTGGGCTTTCGTCAGTAGAATCGAGAAGTTGCTGAAAGCGTTCTTGAAGGCGTTTCTTAGTTTCTTGGGTCATGCCTCAGATTATGCCAGAAGCCAAAGGAAAACAAAATCGTCTCCTCACCACTTTCATGACTTACACCCGACACGACCGATATAATCTACTATTGCGATGCGAACGCTTACAACAAGATGGTGATGCAAAACAGTACGTCGGGAGCATCCACTTGTCTCCTACTGCTGTTATGTTTACCGAGGGATAGAGCGGAATGGTTGAAGGTGAATGAAGAGGGCGTGACTATCCGAGACGGCTTTTACTGGTACCATCCCGCCGCAACACGGACCGAGAATGTAGCAAGCAGACGTGTTCGCGTTCCGAAAGTACAGATATTCACGCCCGACGCGTTGCAGGGTGTAATGAACAGAGTTCAGGCAGAAGGGCGTCCATGACCACACCGATCCAGAAAAGACACCCGCGCCACGGATTGCCGATATTGCTACGTATATACAACATATCGGATGGCACTGACAGGGCGATTGCATTATCGCTCTCTCGGTTGAACCGCGTATATAATCGCGGGTTGAAACCCACGTCTGCGGTCAACTTCGTTGCCGAACGTCCTCCGG
>JAYULM010000015.1:0-5463 GCA_043763605.1 Armatimonadota bacterium
GCGACGCACCCGGGCAGACACGAAACGCCCCACCGTCTGACCACGCTCGATAAGGTTCGCGGCGGCGGCGGCCATGCAGTAGCCGCTTATCACGAAAAACATGGGGACACGAAGCCCACTCCACAAAAGGAAATCGACGAAACCGTTGCCACTCATCGCCTCAGAGAAATCACTGGCAACTCCCCCGACACAGTGAAAAAGTACCACCCAGATAGAGAGCAGTCCGCGCCACATGTCCAATGATTCGTAAGTACGCTTCTTCTGCTCTTTTATCATTCCAGTAAGCCTATTATAGGCGACCTTATTATGTCAAGGGTTCCGATTTATCCCGCACGTTGTGCGAAAACTCGACCTCCTCGCCGCCGAGCGGGAAGTCTTTGCGCAAGGGGTGCCCGACCCAATCGTCCGGCATAAGAATACGGCGAAGATCATTATGCCCATTAAACGAGATTCCGAACATATCGAATATCTCACGCTCCGCCCATTCTGCCGCCACCCAGACGCCCGACGCCGTGTCGATAGTGAGATCATCCTCACTCACCTGCGCCTTGATCACGATGCGCTTTCGGTGAGTCAGCGAGTACAGCGAATATATCACCTCGAAGCGCGGTTCGCGGTCGAATCCAAGCAGGTCCAAACCCAGAATATCCGACACCAGGTCGTAACGGGTGACGGGATCGTCGCGGAGGGCTATCAGCATGTCAACGATGCGCTCCTTGCGTACGATGATGAAATCTTCCTCACGAAAACGTTTTGCCCCGACGATCTCGCCCACGTAGCCACCTTCCACAAGGACGCGCAACTCGGGTGAATTGTTCACATCGAGATTAAAATCATCCAGGCGGGCGACATCGGACTGGAAGGTACGGTCGCGGATAGCAAGGTCGGAGCCGGAAAGCCCCAGTCGAACATCGGTATCTATCATAGTGGTCAGTGGTTAGTGGTTAGTGGTTAGTACCAGGTGCGGACACGCGGCGGTCGTTCGACTCCGGCTCCTACTATTCACTGGTCACTAACCACTAACCACTTATCAAGCGTATTTCTCGAACGTTTCGTTATCTATCTTTTTTTGCAGTTCCATGATCGCGTAAATCAGGGCATCCGGGGACGGCGGGCAACCGGGGACGTAGATGTCAACGGGGACGATCTGGTCCACGCCCTGCACCACGGCGTAGTTGTTGAATACGCCGCCGTTGCTGGCGCAGTCGCCCATCGCGATCACCCATTTCGGCTCCGGCATTTGATCGTACACCTGCCGCAGTACGGGTGCCATCTTCTTGCAGACGCGCCCGGAGACGATCATCAGGTCCGCCTGACGCGGCGAGGCACGGAACGCTTCCGAACCGAACCGGGCGAGGTCGAAGCGCGAGTCGGTGCTCGCCATCATCTCAATCGCGCAACAGGCGAGACCGAAAGTGGCGGGCCAGAGCGAGTTGCGCCGCGACCAGTTGACCAGTTTGCTCATGGACGCGGTCAGAAAACTCTGATCGGTCTCGCTTTGTGAAAAGCCTACTCCCATTCGAACGCACCCCGTTTCCAGACGTAAAAATAGCCGACGAACAAAATGGCAACGAAAACCATCATTTCGACGAGATTGAAAAGCATCATCCCGCCGCTACCCCGGTAGGTCACCGCCCACGGGTACAGAAAGACCGTCTCGATGTCGAAGATGATGAACAGCATAGCGACCAGATAGAACTTGATCGGAAACCGCTCCCGTGCCGAGCCGATGGGCGTCACGCCGCACTCGTACGGCGCGTCTTTTTGCGGGGAGGGTCTGCGCGGTCCCAGCAGGTAGGAAAGGAAAACCAGCGCGGCGGACACGCCGACGGCGACGAGTCCCATTACGAGGACCGGTATATAGGACGAAAGGAGTGAGTTCGCTGTCAGCGTTTGCATGTGCGTGGTTCTGCCATCGCGGGCGGTACATACGCGCAACGGCACGTCGTGCCGCGACGGACATTGAGGATATTATCACGGACTTTCGCGGTCAGTCAATCGTTTGCGAGTTCGTCGCGCCACAAAGATCGCGTTTCGCCCGCTTCGTTCGCCTGAACGATCTCCCCGGTAGCGATATTCCAGCAAGAAAGATAGCCGCCGCTACCGTACGCGAATGTGTCGATGCAGACCGTGTGACCGAGGTCGAGCGGCAAGCCGCTCTTTTGCGACGTGTGCCCGACGACCACGGTTTTGCCGGAAAAATGTGCCTGCGGGTTCCGCAGTTTCTCCCAGTACAGGATTCCCACGTGTTGCTCCGGCATCGGGGTTTCAAATTCGGCTCCGGCGTGCACGAAAATATGCGCTTCCGTCTCGTAGAACGGCAGGGTGTTTTGCAGGAATCGCCAGTGCTCCGGCGGCACGTTGTCGAGGGAGCCGCCGTAGGATGCCACCGTCGCGCCACCCCCGACCGCGAGCCACTGATGGAAATACAGGTCGCTCTGTGTCCGCGCTTCCATCAGCATGATGTCGTGATTGCCGCGTATCGCAACGAGGTGAGTCTCGTCTACCAATCGAATCAGCCGGTCGAGGACGCCGCGAGTGTCGGTGCCCCGGTCCACGTAATCACCGAGCAGGATCAGGGTGTCGGTGGCGTCGGGCTTGACCTTTTCGAGCAACGCATCCAGCGCGATCCGGCAGCCGTGAATGTCGCCGATGGCGAGGGTTCGGTTCACTACGTTTCGTCCCCGGTGTTCGCGCTAAATGCCGTGCGGAACGTTTCGGGGGCGCGGCAGGGTTTGAATGTCCGCGCGTCGATGAACGCGCCTTTGGTTTCGGCGGTTACAATCACCCGCCCGGTCGCCGTATCCGTCAGATGATACTCGATCCATGCCGACGCGGGGCGCACGTCCCGGCACCGCCCCCGGATCAGGATCTCGTCGCCGTAACGCGCGGACGAGACAAACCGCAGGTTCGCCTCGACAATGACCAGTTGGACGCCGTGTGCCGCGAAATCATGGAACGACAAGCCCATCTGCCGCAGAAACTCGGAGCGGGATTCCTCCAGATAGTGAAGAAACTGGGCGTTATTGACATGCCCGAACGAATCCAGTTCGTAAGTCCGAACCCGGACGGAAGTGTGAAGAGGGTACATGAGTGGTCAGTGGATAGTGGTCAGTGGTCAGTAAAATCCCGGTGATCAGACGGCTACGACGTGCATTCCGGGACTGACCACTGACCACTATCCACTGACCACTAACAAACTACTTGTTGAAGTAATCGGTGTTGAGTTGGATGAAGTTCTTCCACTGCTCGGGCACTTCGTCTTCCATGAAGATCGCGTCCACCGGGCATTCCGGTTCGCAGAGACCGCAGTCGATACATTCGGTCGGGTTGATGAACAGTTGCGTATCGTCGTCGGTGCCGTGGATACAGTCTACCGGGCAGACCGCGACGCAGGACTTATCTTTCACACCGATACAGGGTTCGGCAATAACATAGGGCATGGGTTAGGGAATATCCTCCAAAAAAGTTCGCCGCGCTACTTTCTAAAGGCGCAAACGGGTGGCGGCGCAATCGCATTATGCCACGGTCGCGAGGCTGTTCGCAACCATCATTTGTCCCCGCAAAAATACCGGAGTTTCGGGAATTTGTGATTTTTTTCACGCCCGGTGCTTGACACGGCAATAAGTGGCGGCTTATACTGCCCCTGACGATTTCGGGCTGACACTTCGGCACCGCGTCTACTCAGGATGTTTACGGTCCCGGCTAAACGGGAAAAACAACCGTTTCCATCACCGTATCCCCCGGTTCTTGCGAAAGAATCGTGAAAGGAAGTGAAATAGTTTTGACATTCTTACGTGCCGATAATCGCGGCGAGGTGGTTTCCCCTGTTTCCACCCGGCGTGCTATCACTTTCCGTGGCGCAATCGCCGCCGCGCTGTACGCGACTCTCGCGGTCTTCTCCCTCGGTTTGCTCGTCCCGTCGCTCGCAAACGCCAAAGCCCCCAAGTCCCGCAAGGCGATGGTACGGGCGACCACGGTTAGACTCCGCGCCGCCCCCGGACAGAAAAGCAAAGCCACCGCGCTCCTTGGTGCCGGGCGCGTCGCCCGTGTTCTGGAGAAGCGGGACGGTTGGGCGAAACTGAAGTTGGCGTCCGGCAAGACCGGTTGGGTTCGTGCCGATCTGTTAGCCATCAATAAGAAGAAGACGAAGGATACCGGCGCGTTCGCCGCGCAACATCCCGTCGCCGCTCCCGCCTCCCGCCGCATCCGCCGTGCGAAACCCACGGTCATCGCCGCGAAAGTCAGCCCCGCCCGCAAGTCCGGGAAAAAGGTTGTCGCCGCTCGTAAGCCGGTGATGCGCCCGATGGTTGTCGCGAAAGCGAAACCGCCGGTGAAGGCGAAACCGGTAGCGAAGCGCATACAGGTCGCCCGTGTCGCCCCGCAACGTATTTTCCGCGCCCTGCCGACACCGCCGCGCCCAATCGCCATGCCGGACGCGCAGATCGCGCCAAAGATGACGGAAGAGTTCGAGACCGCGAGTTTGCGTGAGGGTGTCGAGACACAACTGCTCGCCGACCTGCCGACGAACGCCCCCCGTGTCGTGACTGCGGAGTTGACGCAGTCGGTACCCCCGACCGCGACCGCGACCGCTCCCGTGGAGATGACGGTCGCCCCCGAAATGATCGCGGTGTCCGCACCGATCCCGAAAAGCAGAACGATCAAAGGCGGAGTCGCCCCGGCGGTGCGCGTCCCGATTGTCCGCGCTTCCAGGCGCGGTGACCGGATCGTCACCCGCGCCCTGACGTACCGCGGTGTTCCGTATCGCATGGGTGCGCCGGGCGGACGTGGCGCGTTCGACTGCTCCAGTTTCACCCGCTATATCCTGCGCCAGTCCGGCGAAAACCTGCCGCGAACCGCTGCCGAGCAATACCGCAAGGGAACCCCTGTGGACAAGGACGAGATGCGCGCGGGCGACCTGGTCTTCTTCAAGAACACGTACAAGCGCGGCGTATCGCACGTCGGTATTTACATGGGCAGCGGCAAGTTCATTCACGCCTCCAGCCGTGGCGGTGTCAAGGAGAGCAATCTCAACGACTCGTACTACGTCAACCACTGGGCGGGGGCACGTCGCCCGAACGTTACGCAAGGTTTCGATTAGTTTCAAAATGTTCGACAGTTAGTAACAGACGGTTTGTAAAAGCAGGACAGCGCAAGACAAACGCGGCGGGAGCAAATCGCTCCCGCCGTTGTTTTTTTTTGTTTCCGTTTCTCTCACCCCCCAACCCCCTCCCTCATCGGAATGAGAGAGATTCTATGTTTCGTGTCAAGGGGTGGGGCTAAATTCTTGACTTCTTATGCCGCAATCACCGCGCTGGCCGCGACCGTAGCGTCCGTCTCGGGCACCACTTTGTCGCGGGTCGGCTGCACCCCGACTCGCGACACGTCGTAACGAGTCCCGTGCTTATGCAGGGACCAACACAGACGGGCGATCTTGCGAGCCACCGCGCACATAACGCCGCC
>JAYULM010000016.1:0-21498 GCA_043763605.1 Armatimonadota bacterium
GCCGTCGGCGGACAGCGGATTTTTTACCGTTTCCAGAGGCTTTTGTCCCGGGTCCGTCTTCGATTCCTCCACCTTTTCCGGGCGGATCGCGTACTCGTATTTCAGTGGTGACGCCGAGCGGGCGACACAGGTCGCGGTCTGGGGCGAGCCGGGCTTTACCTCTTTTTCGGCGACGCTCGCCAGGAACGCCAGCAGTTCCGGGGCGGGGTTCGCGGGCCATTTCCCGGTCCACAGGTAGCAAACCGCGTCGGTCGCGGCTAAACGCTCGCCAGTGCCGGGCAGGAGCATCCCGAACCATGTCGGCGTCCCTTCCATCTTATCGCCCCACAGGAACGCATACGAGCCGACGCACGCCGGTTGATCGCGGATCGAGCGCAGGTAGTTCGCCAGATACATGCCGGCTTTCTCGGAGGAGTTGGGTTCTATCGACACGCCCCAAGTGGTTTTGCCAACCTCCCAGGGTCCGTTGGGTCCGAACTCCGTCACTACATACGGCTTCATGATACCCGCTTCCTTGAGGCGATCTGTCAGCGAACCCAGCCCGCCGTAGGAGTTGATACCGAGGATGTCGATGTCCGGGCAGAGAGTCTGCACCGCCTTCGCCTTGTTCGCGCCCGCGCCGATTTCCGCTGTAACCGTCATCGTCGGATGGTTCGGGTCTTCCCGGTGCGCCATCGCCGCGATCTCCTGGATCGCTTTCCAGATCAGCGGATCGTTCCCGTCGTCCTCCATCTCGTTCCCGATTCCCCATGCCAGTAGTGCCGGGTGGTTCTTGAACTCGCGCACAGCGGCTTGCGCCTTCTCGAACTGCTCGCGTACCATCTTCGGGTCGTCGTATCTAAAGCCATGTGCTTTGTGCCCGAGCCAGATTCCGAGCGTCACGGACAGACCGTGCGCGTGGGCGGCGTCGAGGTCGCGCTTCGCGTTCTCCACGCCCCAGGTGCGGACGGAATTGCCGCCCAGAGATTTCATCAGGGGCAACTTCTCGGTTCCGCCGACACCCTTGACGAAATACGGCTTGCCGTCGCGGACGAGTTGCCACGCCGCGCCCTTTTTGACGAGTCTGGTAGCCCCAAGCTGCGCGGCTTGCGCCGTGGCGACGCCGCCCAACGCCAAAAGCCCGACGCCCGCCCCGACAAATTCTCTACGGTTCATGCTGACTTTACTCCGGTCATCGGGGCGAACGGGTGTCGCTCCCGTTCGCCCCCTCCCTCCCCTTATTACTTCGCCGGGGGCACATTTTTCTCGTAGCGGAACCCCGGGGGGGGACCGTTTTTGAGATCCTCTGGCTTGACGGGGTTGTTCGCATCATAGCGGGGCGTATTCGCGTCGCCCCCGGGGACAACAACCGTCCCCGTATTGCTAACGGAAGCGTTCGCCGACGCCTTCCCCGTCCCCCCGGCCGGGGCGGAAGCCCCGCCGGATTTCTCCTCGCCGCAACCGGTCACGCCCCCCACCAATACGGCGAGGCAAACCGCTTGGAGAACCAAAAATCGGCGGCTTCTCATTGTTTAATCCTCCAACGTGAACAGGAAGTAAACACCCTTGCTGTTCTTCTTACCAAGTTGATCCAGCCGGAACCATTTCGAGTGACCGTCCAGGAATGCGACGTTCATCCCTTTGTTATGTCGTCCCGGCATCGCGGGACCGAGGCTGGGCGGGTTGTAGTTGTTGATGTTGGCGAAGAAAGTATCCGCTTGCGCCTGATCCCCCCAGGCTAATTCATTGATCCCCCAGCCAGCCCCGTTGGCATACGGCTGGAATTCGCCGAACAAGATAGTGTCCGACGGGTGTTGTGCGTCAGCTTGCGTCGGAGTGCCGGTCCCGCCCCATGATGCCGCGCCCCCGGGTGCGCGGGCACCGTCATTATCATAATAGTAGGTGTGGTTGATGGCGTAGGAGCCAGTCGACATACCTCCGAAACTCATTCCCAGAGGATCGTCCTGGACAGGCGGTGTGTACTTCCAGGTGCTGGTATCGGCAGAGTCGCTAGGGCACGTGTATACCGCAACCGACTTTATGTAGGGGAAGATCAAATCGGGCCAGCGTTGCAAACCGGGCCAGCCATCGCCACCCCAGCTCGGACCGCCCGCCACCCAGGACGGCAAGATAGACTCGTCATAGTCTTGCGCATACTGCATTGCGGCAAGTCCCATCTGCTTGGTATTCGAGAGGCACGACGTTTGTCGGGCTTTCTCGCGTGCCTGGGCGAACACCGGGAAGAGTATCGCGGCGAGGATCGCTATGATGGCTATGACCACGAGTAGCTCGATCAGTGTGAAGCCGGTTTGCTTGCGCCCGGCGGTGGATAGGGTTGTTTTCTGCATTGTTTTGTTGTCCTTCTAAACGATTCCCGGCGTCGGGAGGTAAGTGCCGCTTCTTTTTCACGGCGAAAATGGTTATTGTACTACTGCCTACGTAGTGTCTCCTTCGATCAGATGCACCGGGAGCGTTGTCACCGGGGGCACCGGCATCCGCTCCTCGTCCGGGCAGAATCGCGACTCGATACGCGCCCAGAGTTGCTCCATCGCCTGTTCCGCAATCACGTTCCAGTTCGCAGCAACGGTCAGCAGACGGCGCGGGGTCAGTTTCGGGTCCATCAACCCATCGAAGCCTGCGATTGCCAGACCGCCCGGAACCCGTATACCCGCGTCTCCGCACTCTCGAATCAGATCGTATGCCGTCAGGTCGTTCCAGCAACAAACGGCGGTCGGGGGGTGCGGCATCGCACGGATCTGCTCTAGCGCGGGGCGCGTCTCCTCTACATCGATAGCAAACAGCGGCGCGTCCGCTTCGGTTCCCCGTTCGCGCATTTCGGTCAGGAAAGCCCCGATGCGTCGCTCGACGGAGGCGAATCGGATGCGCGGGTACACGTAGCCGATGCGCCGGTGCCCTCGCTCCCAGAGATGCGCGACCAGTGCGCGGGTACCGGCTTCGTCGTCGCAGACGAGCGACGGAATTCCCGGCAGGGCGTCCGCGATGGCGACCACCGGCAGGGCGTCGGACCCGGCAAGCTGTTCGGCGAGCGGGTCACCGACATGGGTATGCAGAAATAAACCATCTACGCGCCCATCTATCAGTTCGGCGTAAATATCGTCCGTAGCAGTCCCCCGCGACACGCTATGCAGCAGGACATCCAGCCCCCGATGACTCGCGGCTTGCTGCAGGCTACCGATGATCGCGGCGAGGAAGACATTCCGGGCATCCACATAGCCATATCCGGTGTAAAACCCGACGATATTGGTACGGCGACGGCGCAGGGAGCGCGCGACCGCGTTCGGTCGGTACCCCATCTGCGCGGCGGCTTGCATAACCCGTAACCGGGTGTCTTCGGCGACCCGGTGGCCCGCCGCGCCGGTCAGGATGCGTGACACGGTCGGTTGCGACAAGCCGAGGGCATTGCCGATGTCTTTCGCGGTGACCGCGCCTGTATTTCGTTCGCTCCTTCGCATAAACGTTCGCCTTTGTGTATTCGTATACGCAGTACATATTTGCCCTGCGTATTCGTATACGCACAAGATACCGTACACCGTTCCGTTCTGTCAAGGGTTTGTTAAAATTATCTTTTGGTGGGTATGAACGGGGAATGAATAACGCCGCAGAACGAACCACCGAACGTGCATCCGCGAACCGGAGTGCCGCCCGCGCCGCCGGGTTGCGGTATGTGACCGACGCCAAGTCCGGCATCCGGCGCGAAGGGCAAACGCCGCAGGATTTCCGCTATTTTGCCCCGGACGGCGCGACGATCACCGATCCAGTGACGCTCGAACGCATCCGTAATATCGCCGTGCCCCCGGCATATACCGATGTGTGGATCTGCACGCACGCGAACGGACACTTGCAAGCCTCCGGTCGTGACGCGAAGTACCGCAAGCAGTACCGCTACCACGCCAAATGGCGCGAAACCCGCGACGAAAATAAATACGACCGCATGATGGCGTTCGGCGACGCCCTGCCCGCCCTGCGTGCCCGCGTCGCGGAGGATCTGACGCGACGGGGCTTGCCGCGTGAAAAAGTCCTCGCCACCGTGGTCCGGCTACTCGAAACGACGCGGATTCGTGTCGGGAACGAGGAGTATGCCCGCGACAACAAGCACTACGGCTTGACGACGCTCCGCAACCGGCACGTTTCCGTCGAAGGCGGGACGCTCCGTTTCTCGTTCGTCGGCAAATCAGGCGTCCGGCACCGGCTGGAACTCAAAAGCCGCAAACTGGCGAAGATCGTCCAGAATGTGCGCGACCTGCCGGGGCAGGAACTATTCCAATACGTGGACACCGAGACGGGTGACATCAAGCCGGTCCATTCCGAGGACGTGAACGAATACCTGCACGAAATCACCGGCGAACCGTTCACGGCGAAAGACTTCCGGACGTGGGCGGGGACCGTACTCTGCGCGGTGGAATTAGCCGCGTTTTCGTCCGCGCCGACGGCGGCGACGGCGAAGGAGAATATAGCTCAGGCGATCAAAACCGTAGCCGCACATCTCGGCAACACGCCGTCCGTGTGCCGTAAATGCTACGTCCACCCGGCGGTGCTGGACGCGTACGTGGGCGAGGATTTCAGGGAGCTGCTCGGCGTATCGCCTTCCGCCGACCCGGACGCGGTCAGGGGCGCGTTGCTCCCCGAAGAGCAAGCGGTACTGACGTTTCTTCGCGAACGGACGGGGAAAGAATGACACCATGTACGAAACATTTTCCGCGAACCGCCCCGTCTTCCGTCTCACCTTGCCCGTGACGGAGGAAGCGGCTTTCGATGCGGTCGCCGGATACATGAATTCATTGATCCCCGAGGTGGAATTGGTCATTCATCAAAAACCGTCCGGGGATCTGTGGATCTACTACTGTCAGTCCGCCAATTACCTGCGGACCCACGATCCCGGGGAAATGCTCCTGGGGAACGCGCCGATATTGTTAGACACGACTACGGGCGAGGGGTTCGTGACCGGAACGGCGGAGCCGACCGAAAACTACATCGCGGCGTACCAACGGCTTCGGGAGTTGAGGAAATTGCCAGCGGGCGGCGTCAGCGAGGGCGGCGCAAAAAATAAATAAAAAACTTTCGCGCGAATCGCCCACATTGGCACGCATCCTGCAAACAGTAATAATCGCACGAGAAACACCATGACTCGCCCGGCTTGTGAATCGCAAGGTTCACGCCGGGCATTTTTTTGCGTCGTGACTTCGGACTTACAACAGCACGGCGATCTGCTCCAGAGCGTCGCGCGCGCCGAGCGGGAGCGAGACGCACTCCCCACGTGCCGGGGCGGCGCAGTCGCGCGGATTGATACGAATCAGCGTCGCCCTCGCAACGTCCGCGACGCGCTCCGCGAGGAGGCGTAAGGTCTGTATCGCGCGCCCCGCCCCGATTTCCAGGACCGCGATGGTCCCGTCTTTTTCCAGGACACTGGCGAGCCACGATTCCAATTGCCGCTCCTGCGCCGCCGAACGTGTGTGTTGCCACCGCCAATCGTTGAACATCAGCACATTCGGACGGGCGAGTTGCGAACAGTGGCGGCATCGGGGAAGACCGCCTGATGCTCGTAGCGTCGCTGTATCCACCGCCACCTCGGTTCCATCCGCGTCCCAGATGTCCCACGAACACCCATACAGACATTGCAAATGATGGATCGAGCCATGACATTCGGCGATCCGCGCCGCGTCGAACCCCGCTTTCTGAAACTGTCCATCGACGTTGGACGTGAACACGAACCCGCCGAACGGCTTTGCGTCCGCCCATTCTTTCAGGAGCGTGAATCCCACGTGCGGCACGGTCGCGCGGTACAGGTTCAGACGGTGCCCGTAAAAGCCCCACGCCAGAGCGCGGTCAGCGTCGAAACTATCCGGGTTTGCGATCCGCGTGAACGGGATACCCGCGTCCCGGAGCGGTGGGTACGCCTCCCAGAACCCGTCGTTCCCGCGAAAGTCAGGCAAGCCGGAGTCAACGCCGATCCCCGCCCCGGCGCAGATCAGGAGCGCGTCGGCGTTTCGGATGGCGTTGGCGGCACGGCATAGGTCATCAGTTTGTGTCATTGGGGTTATTTTAGATCTCCGGAATTTTCAGTGCAAAGAACGCTCTTTCGCTTCAAAACGAGAGCAGTCCTTTTCATTAAGTTCATTCGCCGTTAAATTTTATGACTTCTTCAGGCCAAGGCTATTCAGTTATCCGAAAAATTGCCCGGCGCGCCGGGAATAACTGAATAGCCTTGGCTTCAGGCTCCAGAAGAAGGATTTTTTGCCGTTTTCGCCGAAAGTGCGGCTGAACCGCATGTTGTGCGTTCCGTGGGCGAGGCATTTTGAGACCTTCCCACGGCACATCTTTATCTCTCGTCAAGTATTTTATTTTTTCGACTAATACCCTACAGTAGCGTATGCCTGGATGGTACAAATACACCGCATAGCGTAGGTCTGGTTCCCCGGATACCTGCGCTGGTGTGACACGATCACTCGCTAATCAGCCCAGGGCTGATTACGCACCGAGACGGACATCTTCAAAACTGCCCAAATTCTGCCGAAGAAAGAACCGTTCTCATGTCCCAACGTTCCATTCGATTGGCTGTATTTGCTCGCTATTTACCGATCAGAAAAAACGTTTTTTCATGGTCCGCACTCACTGCCGCTAACCTTTTGCCGTGCACCGCAGCGCACGGCAACTCGCCATACGCCCGGTACACGCTCACGGACGTCACCGGAACAGGCGCAGTGCCCTGCGGCGGCGGCACCTTTAACAGTTTCAACTCCCGGGAAGGAGGCGCAATATCGTGAAAAAGCCGTACTTTCTCGTGCTGGGTTTACCCATAGCGTTAGTGTTGATGAGTTTGGGGCTGAGCAGGGCTGTAACGGTGAGGGGACAGAGCCACCTCAAGCCGGGGATGGCGAGGGCACTGTACGGGGAATCGCAAGAAAGCGTGGAACGGCAATATGGCCGCCCTATTTTTGTCGGCCAGCGTGCAAAGACCGCCTGGCATACCTATATCAAGGGGCACGCCAAAATAGCAGTGCGCTACGACGAACGTGGCATTGCGACTCGGGTCATGGCGTCAGAATTGGAGCCGAAGCCCGGGAGGGAAGATTATAACCAGTACTATCCTGCTCCAAAGCGGCACGCGGCTCAGCCCACACCCGACGCAATGAGCGCGTACAACCAGTAAGGCGTGACTGTAGTTTTTCGGGAAAATTGCGATGCCCCGCACTTTCGTTGAAAGCCGGAATGGCTTCCCTATCCGCGATTCCGATGATTTTTCCACATCCGCAGCGGTAGCACTCTTCGCTTTAAAAGGTCGAAGCACGCGCGCGCATCGGACCGGGACCGCTTGATGATATTCGCGTCTAACGCGATGAGCGCGGCGGCGGCGGGAGTGGGACCGGCCGCGCGGGGGCGTGTCGGCACGGTTTCTGCAGGATATGTCACTTGAAGACGCGAATCTATCGAACGAGGAACTCTCCCGCCGATGTCCAACACCCGCCGCACTTTTTTACAGTCCGCCCTGTTTCTGCCGTCCCTTTTCTCCGCCAGTGCCTCCACGCAGGGGGACATTGCAGGCCGACGTACAGCCAGCATCCCCACATCCCCCTATCAGGCACAAATTCAAGCTATTGTGCAGTCGCGCTTCGAAAAAATCGGAGCCCCCGGGCTATGGGTTTGCGCGATGAAGAAAGGAAAGGTCGTGGCAAATTGCGCGGTAGGTGAAAGAGGCGGAACAGTGGTCTCGCGGCTGACATAGGCGACAACGTAGCGATTGGATCCATTTCTAAAGTGGTCACCGGAACACTGACGGCGTTGGCCATTCAGGAAGGAACGCTAACCTGGTCTACGACTGTAGGGCAAGTATTCCCCGAGTGGAAAGGAAGAATACCCGACCAATTTTACGACGTCACTGTGGAACATCTGATGACGCATTTTGCTGGTATGGGACCTGAACCTAGGCGAAAGGTTGACGTAGCGAAGTACTCTCCTACCGAAGCTCGTCGGCGCATAAGTTTTGAATTGTTAGTTGAGAGCCCTCGTTCGACACCTGGTTCGACATTCCAGTATGGAAACGGATCTACCATTGTGGGATCCATGTTGGAAAAGCTTTATGGTAAACCTTTTGAGACCTTGCTGAATCAGAAAATCGCGGCTCCCCTAAAATTAGGAGATTTCGGTATGGGAGATCCACCGGACGGGCAGCCAATTGGGCATCTTATCCGTGATTCGGGGCAAGAAACTGAGGAACCTAAAAATTCCAATCATTATATGGCAGTAGGACCGTCGGGAGGCATATTTTGTAATAAGATTAGTGATCTCGCTGTTTTATTTTCTATTTGGGGAGGCAGTTTGTCACGAGATGCGACTGGTAATTTACTGAATGATAAGACCATTACAGAGGGCGTGGCGTCGCCGTATGGAATGGGAAAGACACGTGCTGGTTTTCAGAGCGGTAAGGATGGACTTGCCTTGATGCATGCTGGAGGAACTTCCCGTGGAGACTATACTAATGCATTTGTGAGACCGCGTGAAGATATCGTCATTGCGTCGTATTTTAATTTAGGCCGCGTAAGCGGTCGTATAGACACTGATTTAGACATGGCTATGCTCGGGACTCTTTCTACGAGATTAGTTAAGAATCTACCTCAAAATAGGTGAGTTTGCTTGCCATGCCCTTCGAAACTATAGGATAGTACAGGCGAGTTTCAAGGTTCCCACTATCCGTTTGTGCTGTATAAAAGGCATTATCCTGTAGGAACGAGGCATCAAATCTGCGAGTCGTTTTTAGCGGCTGCGTTCTCGCGGAACAGGGGGCCCGGTAGCGATGCCGCCTGCTGCGATCCATTCGCGTAGTGAGTGAACTGGTCAGGTCAGCGGTGTCGAGACGTAAGGCAAACCGAGCTTTCTGCCCGCGCTGTCAGTGATGATTATGAAACGTGGCAGGCCCCGGTGAGATATGCATTACGATCAGTATGAACATTAACAATATGCTTATGACCATCCTGTGAGGAGTATGAGGCACTCAAGCAACCACGGACGCTTCAGAAAACCGAGGAGTTCCGATCGGTGTACCGTCTCCGTGCGCGTGTTGAGGCGACGCACGGTCAGGCGTCGTGCCGGTGTGGCGTTCGTCAGTGTCGGTATTCGGGATCTGCCAAGGCGCGTCTTCAACATCTGGCAACGGCAGCGGCGGTCAATCTGGTGGGGCATGGGATTGAATTTGTGGATGGGAGCCGGAGAAATCACGGCATTCTCACTTTCTCAGATTGGCTCCTGCATGAAAACCCTGAATTCGGCAACAGGGTCTATGTTTGTTTAAGCCCATGAATGCCCTGTATACTACGATATCAGGCAACCATAAGTCATAGCCGCTTTTCTCCGTCGAACTGCCCTATCCGATCTGAGGAACACTCAATCAGGACAGACCGATGACGAATCTATCCTGTACATTGTCCCCTACCCAACGCCATGAACATTCGACGAAACCGACACCTAATGCCGACCCTCCTCATCTTGCTCCTGTCTGTATTCGGATGTACGACGCGTCGCTCGACTGTTGCCCCTACGCCGCCAGTAGATACGCCCCGGAAACAAGAAGCACACGAGGGGCAGGACGTTACCGCCTCGCCCGCGCCTCCCGGGCAGAAGGCAGAAGTAGCAGCGGATACCGATCCTTTCGCCCCTTTTCCTGTTTCCTCGCAACTGGATATTCCGCTTCCGGACCACCTCTTTACCGGCGGCTTCGAGGTCAGGGGATCTGTTGCCGCACCCGTCAACACAACGGAGGCGGATCGGGACTTCTTTACCGACCCCGCGTTTGACGAGGGGGAAAACAGCGGGCGTCTATTCTCCTCCATCACCTCCCTCTATAATCGGTACGACCCGAGCGCGTCGGAGAAGTCCGCCGCTTTTATATGCTGGCGCCCGCTGAGGGGTAAACACGATGAGGAGCGGGAGATGATAGCCCAGTTGCTGCCCCCGCGAGACGGCTACGCCTTTTACGAGGTGACCACCGACGGGAAACGCCTCTTTGTCCAGTTCGGTCCCGAGTACGGGTCGAAGAAGGTTGATACGCTTGTCGATGTCTATGTGTGGAAGGGAACTTCATCGGGCAAGGGCCGCTTCGTTCCGAAAGATAACAAGCCGTTCCCCAGGCTCAGGGCGACCGCGCTCCCTGGCTACGAGTCGGAGAGAAATCGGGGTTTCGAAGCCCTAACTGCCAAGGAACCGGACGAGGCGATCAAGGCATTCGAACAAGCGATTAAACTTCAGCCGAACGACGCCGCCTCACATTACGGACTTGCCGTCGCCTGGGGGAAATCTGACCGGTTGAGTGAGCCACAAAAGGCTCCGAAGGTCATCGCGGCGTTCAGCCGGGCGATTGAACTGGACCCGAAGCGCGTCGACGCCTGGCGGGAGCGTGGGTTCCGCTATGCGCAGGCGGAAGAATGGGACAAAGCGATCGCGGATGCGACGAAGGTGATCGCCCTGAAGCCGAAGGATGCGGCGGGCTTCGTCGAGCGCGCGCAGTATTATGCGCACTTGAACGCCCACGACAAGGCGGTTGAGGACGCGTTGGCTGCGACCCGGTTGAGCCCGGAGGAACGAGAGTATTGGGAGTACGCAGCTTTGCAGTTGTACCATGCGGGCCGCTTTGACGATGCCGTCAAGAGTGCGCAGCGGGCACTCGACCAGGATGACGCGCGAAACAAGGCGCGCCTCGTGCTCGCGTACATCTATGCACGCCGGGGTCAGACGGAGAAGGCACTCGGGCAGATCAAGGCAGCGTACGACAACGGGATCGGCTATACCGAGCGTGAGGACGGCGCGAAGGAGATCCGCAACGCGCTACGCGCGAAACCCGATTCGGCACTACTTCACGCCGTTTATCGTGCCGTATGCGGTAACGATAACTTCGCGACCGAGAATGATAGCAATCCCGTCGCGCCTGACAAGGATTGACGGGCACTGTACCGTCAGAGTAGCCCTGGGGTAAGGTACGATGCCTTTCACCGAAAGTGCGGAAGAATCGCTATTTTACCGTTTCGTTCGTGTGCCCCGGCTCGCCCCCACCCCCCAACCCCCTCCCCCGCTTCGCAGGAGAGGGGGAG
This sequence comes from Armatimonadota bacterium, assembly GCA_043763605.1. Taxonomy (GTDB): domain Bacteria; phylum Armatimonadota; class Armatimonadia; order Armatimonadales; family Armatimonadaceae; genus JACMIU01. The sequence continues at coordinate 11,076 of JAYULM010000016.1, forward strand.
AAAGACACCGGAGGCGTTCCTTTCCTTCTGGCTCCCCCTCTCCTGCGAAGCGGGGGAGGGGGTTGGGGGGTGGGGGCAAGCCGGGGGGCGAACGATTCAATCCCGTTCCGCCAGCAGATACCGGTTGCTGATCGCTTTGAACGACAGCCGTCCGCCGAGCGTCGTACTGAACGCTTCCGTCCGGGGGCGAATGACGATTCCCTCGCGCTCGTTTTTCGTGCCGGGGTACTTCCCTTCCGCCAGAGCGAGCAGCTCGTCCTGCGTATGCGCGAACGATTCGCCGATTTCCACCGTTTCCACCGCCGTGATGTTGTTCGAGCCCAGGAACGCGCGCGCTCCGTCGTGGTCAAGGTAAGTCCCCGCCGAGAAGTCGTAGACGTTGAACGCGAACAGCGCGACTTCGGGCAAGCCGAGCGGGTTTTTCTGTACTCCGGGACCGACGATCTCGCCTTGAATAGCGAGGTTGGGGTTTGCCCGTAGTACTGCCTCAATGTCGTACTTCCGCGCCATGTTCCAATACGGGTTGCTCCCGTCACGGAGCGACTGGTTGCGGCTGGAGACATGGAACTCGCCGGTGCGCGGGTCGATCACGAACGTCGCCGACGTTCCATCATATTTGAGCGTCGCCGCGTACGGTTTGCCGCGCAGTTCGTCCAGAACCTGCGGCACACTTTGCACCCGCATTTCGTCGGTTTTCGGCACCAGAGGCGGGAACGGTCCGCGCCACTCGCCCATGTTTACCGGCGCGGGCGGCTCGTACTTCCCAACCGCGAGCAGTTCGGTCAGATCGTCGCCTTCCGCCACCGCGTCACCGATCTCCGGGAACGCCGCGAGCGGCATAAACAAACCCTGCGACAACGCGCCGCGCAACCGCATCGTCCGGATGCGGAATTTCTCCGGTCGAGGAACCAGTGCGCCCTCCACCATCGCTTTCGGCGTCCACAGGAAGCGGAACCGTTCGTCGTCGGGCGGCACCGCGTCAATCTCGAAAAAGACGCCGAGGCTCCCCGGCAAAAATTCCGCTTTCTTGGTCACGCACTGCCAGCCGTTGATCCGCACCAGCTCAATCGCGTCGGCGTTCGGGATCGGCTCGATATGGATCACCCGCTGCACACTGGCTAATTTTCTTTGCATACTGCCCTCCTGACGCGGAACCTCACCCCCCAACCCCCTCTCCGTACCGGAGAGGGGGAGCCAGAGCCCCCCCGGTAGCGAGACATTTCCGGTGCATCTGCTCCCCTTCTCCGGCACGGAGAGGGGGTTGGGGGGTGAGGTTCCGCCAATGTCCCCGGCAGGAATCGAACCTGCACTGCGACGGTAGAAACGTCGTGCCCTGTCCGTTAGACGACGGGGACGGGTGCTGTGATCTTTCTTTTCTTCCGATGCGACCGAATGTTCCCGGCAGGAATCGAACCTGCAATCTCGACGTTCGAAGCGTCGCGCCGTATCCGTTGGGCTACGAGAACAAAATGAGTGGTCAGTGTGCAGTGGTCAGTGGACAGTGTACGGATGCGGACAGCCCGTCCGATTTCGTCGAACTGACCACTGCACACTGACCACTCATCCTTCAGGGCGACGGACGGGACTCGAACCCGCGATTACCTCAGTCACAGTGAGGCGTCTTGACCGCTTGACTACCGCCGCCATATTTTATGAGTGGTTAGTGAATAATGGTCAGTGGACAGATTAGACTGGAGACCGAACCATTCCCGCATCTCTGGCACTATCCACTGACCACTATTCACTGGTCACTAACCAATGATAGTGCGGACGGCGGGAGTCGAACTCGCAAGCCGGTCAGGGCGGCAGATTCTAAGTCTGCTGTGGCTACCATTTCACCACGTCCGCAAATCGAACCAACCGATGGAGCGTCGGGGAGTCGAACCCCGTTTTGAATGTTGCAAGCATCCCGTCCTCCCATTGAACGAACACCCCGAATTACCAACCAAACATCACACCGAAGCGGCAGGTCGGATTCGAACCGACGCGGGCAACTAAGCCGTCAGTTTTGCAAACTGCTCCCTTCGACCACTCGTGGCACTGCCGCAAACTCAACTCAGTCCGCGAACCTGGAATCGAACCAGGCATCTACTCGTTGTAAGCGAGGGATGTTTCCACTACACCATTCGCGGGCACTATGCAAATTTTCCGATTTCGCGGACCCCGGCTTGAACAAGGACTCTTCTCATTCAAAGTGAGAGATGTTACCGATTACACCATCCGCGAGCAAACTCTCCGGGCAGGACTCGAACCTGCAACCGTCACCTTAACAGGGTGCCGCGCTACCAATTACGCCACCGGAGAACAAACGGAGAGCGGAGGACTCGAACCCCACGCGGAATTTTCCGCGCTCATGCATTAGCAGTACCGACCACGCTCCCGCGTGGGTCACTCTCCCCAAACGCTATCGAACTCTGTGATCTCCTTTTTCTATCCATTCGCACAAGGAAGGCGGAGGAATCGAACCCCAAACGGTCCCCCGTTCGCTCTGTTTTCAAGACAGCCTACGCCCCCAGGCGCAGTCACCTTCCGTATCCCCGAGTACCTGCGGCACGAGTCGAACGTGCTACCTTCGCCTTCGCAGGGCGACGCTCTTTTCCGGTGAGCTACGCAGGCTTGTTTGAGGAAGGGGGTAGGGAGTAGGGAATAGGAAGTAATTCCAGAGGGCACGCGGTGACGTGTCGCGCCCATATCTGACTACTCCCTACTCCCTATTTCCCTACTCCCTTCCTTCCCGATGCCCCCGGCCGGACTTGAACCGGCAACCTATCGCTTAAAAGGCGAGTGCTCTGACCGATTGAGCTACATGGGCGTTCCGATAGTGGTCAGTGGTTAGTGACCGGTGGTCAGTCGCAGGCGGTTTGTCGTCCTGTTCTGTCCACTGACCACTCATCACTAACCACTCATCCAAAGCCTTCCGTCGGACTCGAACCGACAACCGCCCGATTACAAGTCGGGTGCGCTACCAATTGCGCCACAAAGGCTCACACGCGCTCGACGGGAATTGAACCCGCGTCTTCAGATCGACAATCTGATATGCTGACCATTGCATCACAAGCGCATAATGTACGAACAAAGCGACTGGTGGGGATCGAACCCACGACCACAGTGTGGAAGACTGTCATGTTAACCGCTACACTACAGTCGCCTATTTTCACCCCCAAGCGGCTGGCGAGAATCGAACTCGCGCCCTCTGTACGGCAGACAGATGTTGTGCCACTCAACCACAACCGCATTTTTCCCGAACGATGCGAGCGGAGGGATTCGAACCCCCACAGCCATAAGCCACGACTTTACAGGTCGCTGATCTCGCCGATGATAAAGCACTCGCGCAATGTTGGATCGTGATAATAGCGTTTAGTAGTCCCGACGAGAATCGAACTCGCATTTTCAGGTTGAAAGCCTGAGAGCCTGACCTTTAGCAGACGGGACCACGAATCGAAAACAAACCGCCCCCGGTTTCACGCGTCGTTTGCGGATACCGGGGGCGGTTTGTATAAACCGTTTTTCGTGGGGGATCGGTCAGTCCGATTCTTCCTCCCACGCCGTACTCCGCGAAAACGCGTTTTCGCAACACGACTCTTCGTTATGATCCTGATAGGAACGCCCGCTACCATTACTCTGTCTCGCCGCGCCGACACTCCCACAGACGAGTGACAGGGCGAACACGGCCGCGCTACCGCACAGGGCGCGGCGCGAAACGAGCGCATCGGCGGAGACAGTTTGTGCCGTTCCCGTGATTGCGGCGTTCCGTTTCGAGCGTTCGGCTATTCGGTTATCGCGGAGTGTTTTCATGACGTTGCTTTCGGGTTCTTTATCGCCGGGGTGCGACGGGTTGTTAAACAGGACGGGGGAAATAATTACGTCGATTTTTCCAGGCACGGCGAGTGCGCGGCAGATGTCGCGCACTCGCCCGCGCGACCCGCTATTCGGCGGTCTTGCTCGGGATGATCCGCCGCTCCTGCTCGGCGAGGTCGCCCTGGACGGAACGGTTCGCCTTGCCGAAACCGGTCAGGAACGGCACACTCGGCGTGAAGAAGAACTCGCCGCCGCGCAACCGCACCACGTCGCCGAAGTTGAACGCCGCTTTGGTGGAAGCGTCGTCGTACCGGAGCGGCCATTGATGCAATAACGGCGTGGCGGGGCTTCCGTCCGCGAAATCCTCCGCCTGTGCGTTCACGTCGGCGGCGAAGGTCTGCCCGATGATCGGGTCGATCCCCGTGAAGTCCGGCGGGGTGGGATTGGCGAAATCGACCGCGTTCGCCCATGCCTTCTGCATGAACCCGAACTGATCCGGTATGCTCGCCTGATAGCACTGGAACAGCAGACCAACTTCCTCTTCAATCGGCGGATGCAACGTGCCCGCGTCCGTCAACTCCGGTCGGATCAGTTGCCCCTCGGCGTTCGTCACCCGGTCGCCGTACGTGATGCCGCGTCGGGTGATCCGGCGTCCGCGCTCCCCGGTGTCCGTCACCGCGAACTGGGCGGGGTCCAGTCCGGGGATTCGGACGCGCGCCGTGTCACCGCGCGGGTTGGTTTTACGGATATGCGCCTGGAACGGGCAACGCGCGCCCTTCAGATCGTCGTGATAGTTGAAGTCGTTGAAATCGCGCAGTTGCACCGCCTGCTCGGAACCGGAGCGTTCCACGGGGACGCCGTTCTCGAAGCGTCCGACGACCAACGCGCCCGCCCGCTCTTCCTCCAAACCCTGTAAGCCGAGTGCTGTCGCCAGCCCTTTTTCGAGCGTCTTGAACTTGAGGACATCCTGTTCGATTTTCCGGTACACCAGATACGAGCCGAAACTCTCCGGGGCGGGCGCGAACGGGTCGAGGACCAGCGCGAGACCGAGCGCGGCAGAGGGGTCCCATTGCGAGGTGCCGAACCGTTCCCGCTCCTCAACCACGTCTTTTTCGTAGAAAAGCGGCTGGCTGACCCCATCCCGGTATCCGAAATGTTCGAGCGGCTGATTGCTCTCGTCGCGGATTCCAACGCCCGGTTGCTCGAATTGATGTTCGACGATGTACTTTTCGTCTAAATCTTCCTTGATACGGTCGAGTACCTGCTGCAACCGTTTCGGGTCCTCGTCGGCGAGTAATACGAGCAGATGAATGTCGCCCGCGCCAAACTCCCAATCCTCCGGTGCCGGGTCTTTCAACTCGCTTGTCGCCGCCTTCATCCCGGCGGCGAATGTCACCCCGGTCGTGAGTGCCGGGTCTCGTTTTTCCACGAACGCGTTCGTGTCATACTCCAGATACCGGTACCCGGCGGCACTGAGCGACACCGTCGCGAAGATGCGTCCCGAAAGCCCGTTGGCTTTGAACTCCGCGCTTTCGTGCAACTGTCGGATCGCGGAGGTGACGTAGCGGCGGCTGAAATCGCCGATCCACTCTTTCACCTCGTCTTGCTTCCCGGCTCGGAAAGTCAGGAACAGATCCACGGTGTGATTGCGCCCGTGCGATTTGAGAATGTTGCCCTGCAGATGCGCCAGGAGCGGCGCGAAATCGGGGGCGGTCGGCTCGATGGGAGACGATAACAGGTCGATGTCTAGTGGCATGAGATAAGTTCCTTTTGTCGGTTGTGTTTTTAGAGATTCTTGATACGGATGTTGCGGAATTGCACGACATCGGTGTGGCACTGGAGCGCGAGGAAGCCTTCAAGTCGCTTCGCCGGGATCGGCACCGTCGCTTCGCAGACGGTGACTCCGTTCAGCACTACGGTGATGCGGTTTCCCTGCGCGGTGATCTCCATCGCGTTCCAGTAGCCGGGGTGCCCGTTCTGGCGCGGGCTGATCGCCTTCGCCGCCCAGCGGGTCGCCGGGGCGATCTGGTAGACCGCGCCCGTTTTTTCCCGGAAACCGCCGTAGATCGACTGCGGGTTGCGTCCGGCGGCGAAGTTCTTCGCGCTCTCATCGATTTGCACCTCGGTGCAGGCGTCGTAGAAGGCGTTGGTGAGCGGCTGACCGGGTCCGGGCGGCTGCGGCGTCCGCAGGAAGATACCCGCGTTCGTTTCCGCCGCGAACGATTTCCATTCGAGCCGGAGTACGAAATCCTTGAACGTGCGCGGGGTAAACCAGAGCAGACCGAGTACGCTGTCGAACCCGAACTGCCCCGCCTGCAGAATAGGCGCGCTGTCGGCGAACCCGGTCAGTGCGGCGAAGTTCGCCGCGCCCGCCCCGGACCAGTCGGGGGCAATCGTGCCGCCGAACAGATACGTGAAGCCGGGGTCGTTGCGGACTTCGGGCGCGGTCTCGTAGCGGGCGACGATGCTACGCGCCATTTTCCGCGCGAGGGCGAGACCGGTCGGAACCGGATTCGCGCTCCCCCCGGTCGGGAACAGTGCCTGATCCGCGCAGTAAGCGTTGGCGACGTGGTGAAACCGCCCGTTGGCGTCGGTTACGGAGCGTTCCGGGTCGTCGCCCATCCAGAGCGTGCCGCACTCGTGGTAGGTCGTCGCGAGACCGTTCTCGTTGGTCGCCCCGGGCAGATACTTGATGACGCCGTTGTCGTCGGTGCGCCCGGACTCCGCGATGCCCGTGTTCGCCATCGCGGCGACGAACGCGAACGCGGCGGCGCGGGCGGCTTGCCGCATCTCCTGCGCCTCGGGCGTATCCACCAGTTTGACGAACGATTCGGCGCGCCCGAAGGCGTCTTTCGCGAACGGGCTGGCGTCCATGTAACTCGCCGTGTTCGAGCGCGGCTTGCCCGCCCCGACCGGCGCGTCCGGGTCGCCGAAGTACTCACAGCAGGTGCGTATCCCGAACGTCAGCCATTCGATACTCGGATTTTTCAGCGCGGCAAGGCGTGCCCGCAATTCGTCCTCGTTCGGGACGAGTTGGTACAGGAAGTTTTCTGCGGTGCTGTCCGAGTTGGTCGTCGCGTAGAACTGGAAGTGAAACCGCCCGACTCGGTTCCCCGAGCCGAGGTTTCGCGCGGTCCCTTCGACGTGCAGTGCCGCCGCTTGCAGGGCTTGCCCGACGAGGGCGGGATCGACGGCGTCGCGTCGCACCTGCCAGAGATAGTCGTCGCGGACATGTACCATCAGGTTCGCGCCCATCCGCTCCGGCGTCAGGGCGGCGGGGCGCGGGAACGAGTTCAGAGCGAGGCGCGTCGAGTTGATGGCGTTCCCGGCGAGGATCACCTGCGCCGACGGTTTGAGGGTCAGGCGTTGCACCGAGGACGCGTTGCCGGGTTCGACCGGGTTCAGGAGCGCGATGTCGATCCCGACCACACGCCCCTTATCGGTGACAAGGTTGAGCACCTTCGCCCGTGGGACGAGAAACAGACGGCGGGCGGCGTCGTTGTCGCCCGCCTCGCCCGCCGCGTCCCGGAGGGCTTCGATCAGGATCGGCAGGCTACTGAACTTGTTCGGGCTGAACAGACCGGAGAACTGGCTGGTAACTTTGACCGCTATCGGCGGCGGGAGGACCCGGTCTATCGTGGTCCCGTCGGTCAGGAAGCCGTCCAGCCCGCCGACCGTGCCCGCAAGGACCGCTTTCGCCCGGTCGAGTACGCTCTTATACAGGGTACCAAAAATGAACCCGTCCGGGACTGCCGACCCGATCTCGCGCTCGATAAACGCGTAGCCGTCCCCGCTATTCAGAAAATCGACGACCTCGCGGGGCCAGAGCGGGTCTTCGAGATCCGCGACGGTGTAGCGCGGCGTCCACCCGCCCCAGAACAGGCTTTTCCCGCCGACGCACTTATGATGCGGCGTGAACACCGGGCGACCGTCGGCGCGGCGCGCGGCGTTGTAGCGGCCCGGCTCGGCGATAGCGGTCTGCGCGTCGGGGACGAGCGGCGCGAGCGGGACGGTGAACAGCCCGCCGAGTCCGACGGGATAGTTCTGGAAATGCTCCGACAGAAAGAACGGTCCCTCTTCCAGCACGAGGATGCGGGGGCGGTCGCGCCTCGGCAAGCCCCGCGAGAACTGGAACAGTTTCGCGGCGGCATAGGCTCCGTACATCCCGGAGCCGATCACGACGGCGTCGAACCCGCCCGTGTTTTGCGTGGCGGTCGTCGCTTCGGCATACGTGCTACAAATGTAGCGGGCGAGACCGTCGAGCGTGAACGTGTTGTTTTGCAGTTCGACCCGGTTGTTCGGGTCGGGGTTCAGTTTCGGCAAGTTAGCGGGCATTCAAGAAACCTCCTGTCCGGCGACGGCGGACCGCCGCGTCGGCACGATTGTTGCAGGGCAATTTGACAGCCATTCAGATACAGGCAGCGGAAACCCGCCGCCCGTCGCGACTTTTCGCGCGGTTAGTAGAGACTTTTTGCGGGTGCGGCGGTGTCCGTGATACGGAGTGTCCGCGTGCCGAGGGCGTCGGTCACTTCGACCGAACCGCCGGGCAGGAGCGACGGGAGCGGCTCCGCGACCAGGAACGGCGTGATGACAGGCAACACGACCCCGGTCGGGCGGCGCATACGAAACGCAAAGCGGTTCGCCGCGACGCTTCCGTAGCCTTCCGGCGCGTCCTGCTTGGGCAGTTCCTGAAAGAAGAAGACGAAACCGGAGGACGGCGCGTCCCCGGTGGCGGTGATTTCGCCGCCGCCGCCGGGTCGGGCGACAGCCTGGTAAGTGATCGTCCCACCGGCGACGGGCGCGGCGAGTTCGGAGTCATCGGCGGGTGCCGTCGCGGATGGCGCGGCGGGCGTATTTATCAACATTCTCGGTCTCCCTTCCCTACCTGCTCGGGCACGATGCGGTAGGGGCACAGTGTTCTGACCCGAGGGCGGGTCAAGTACGGTAGGTGATAACGTGTTTTCTCTGGCGCGAACGGCGGCGTATACACACGGAATACACGGTCTGCCGCCTGACCGTGTCGGCAAGCCGCGTAGGACCAACTTGCATATATAATCTTCGTCAGCGAGGAAACGTCTTCCTGCCTCCTCCTGTCTGCCATAAAATTTATTTTTTTGGCAGGGAATGTGGTGTAAGAAACGGCACCTGACTTACGTTACTCCCGGCGAAGGAAACCATTCGACACCATGCCATCATTCGCCGCCGCCATTTCGCCCATCGTCTCGCTCGTCCCGCCGCGCATCCGCACCATACGCGAAACACCCGAAGATACCCGGGACACGTTTATCACCGTGGAAATCCCCGACACGCCGGACGCGAAGCCGGAGGCAACCGTGCGCAGAGCGAGTTATCACACCCGTATCCGCGAGATTCCGACCGACGAACGCCCGCGCGAACGGCTGATCCAGTACGGCGCGGATGTCCTGTCCACGTCCGAGTTGCTGGCGATCCTGCTCCGCACCGGGACCGAGAAATACAGCGCGATGGGACTCGGGGACCATCTCCTGGCGTCGTTCGAGGGACTACGCGGCGTGGCGCGGGCGAGCGTGGACGAACTGTCACAAATACATGGCGTCGGACCGGCGAAGGCAGCCCAGATAAAAGCGGCTATCGAATTCGGGCGTCGCCTGGTCGCCGCGTCACCGGACGAGCGGACGAAAATCACGTCCCCGCGCGACATTTACAATCTGCTCGGTCCGTCGCTACGCGAGGAGAAGCGCGAGCATTTCGTCGCCGTCCTTCTGGACACAAAGAACGGCGTGTTGCGCACCAAAACGGTCAGCGTCGGGGACCTGTCATCGTCGGTCGTACACCCGCGCGAAGTGTTCGCGGAGGCGATCCGACACAGCGCGGCGAGCCTGATTGTCGCACACAACCACCCGTCCGGCGACCCCACCCCGTCGCCGGACGATGTTTCTGTGACGCGGCGATTACAGGAGGCGGGCGAACTGCTGGGTATCGAGGTGCTGGATCACATCGTGCTCGGCGACAACCGGTTCACGTCGTTGAAGGAGAAGGGGCTGATGTAGGTTGGTGGTAGTTCCCATACGGTATTCACCCGCAGTCTTAGAACGGAGAAAATCAGGTGTGGTGTGATCGCGTTTGCCACCGGACTCAGGACTACCGCGATGATTGAGGCTTCGGTCTGGTGGGTTTCGTGTTCGACGTTATCGTAGAAAAAACAATCAGCCAAAAAACGAGGTTGACAGGTGTAGCCAAAAGCAACATTGGCGGGATGGGGTTCTGCCCCAAATACCAGTTTGCCCCAGGAAACAACCCGGCAATCATGGTATCCAACAGAAACAAGAACGTAAAGTAGGTAAGGAATTTGCCTGCGAGCCACGTCGAACAAATGATTACCAGCCTTATCGCGGTAGTAACCAGTGCCATTAGAAGCATTTTTTGCCACGGGTTATGCCTGTACCACCGGGAGAAATCTTCGTTTTGGAATAGGAAAACCAGAACGACTACGGGAATAGCGTAATATACGAAAAGTGCCAGGAGTATGATCGATAGGTACATCATTGCCTAAAGACCTGATGCGAAATACGGATCCATAGGCTTGGGGCATTTACCTGGATTTTGTGCCCCCACGTTGCTCTGTGAAGTGCCTCTATCGTCTGCG
>JAYULM010000017.1:0-5430 GCA_043763605.1 Armatimonadota bacterium
CTAAGTTTGGCGTTGGGAATCGTGCCCCACCAAAAATACGGCACCTCGGAGATTCCCCTGAGGCGCGGCGACTTTCTGTTTCTGTTTACCGACGGCATCACGGAGTCCCGCCGGGGAACTGATTTTTCGGCACTTCCGGGATCGCCGACGCCGTGCGGGACGCCCGGAACGGGTGCCGGGGCGTCACCGTAACCGCGCGTCTCCCCGCCGAAAATGTGGTGGAAGCAACGAGCCGATTTCACCAGAAAACGTTCCGCGATGACATGTGCATCGTATCGGTACAGGTGACGGAATAGACGCTCCCGTTTGAAGCCACGTGAACGGACAATAAATTGTTCCGGTGGAAGCCTTTGGCTGTAGACGCTTCGCGTCACCGGTTGCGGAAGGTTGCCGCGTGGATGGTACGCCTCCGGTGACGCGAAGCGTCTACAGCCAAAGGCTTCCACCGGAACAATTTATTGTCCGTTCACGTGGCTTCAAAAAAGTATTCAACCAACCACTTTGTCAGGTTTATCCTGACACAATTTCGGGTACAGTAGTTCTACTTCGAGATTACCGGAGCAGAGGCGATAGATCTTCCTCCGCCCGGCGCGAAAGTAAACAGGAACCGTTGCCGACCATGCCTTTAACTTTCGCAACCCGACTTGCCAGGCAAGTACAATGACATTCTCCTTATCGGCGGAACTGCCCGAGGATCTGGAACACTTACCTCACCTTCGGCGCACCGTCCGCGAAGCACTGACTTTGTGCCGCGTCTGTGTGGACGACATCGACACGGTTGAGTTGCTTCTGGGCGAACTTGCCACGAACGCTGCCTGTCATGCGAACGCGGGACAGTATCATGTCAACATGGAAGTATCCGACATGCAGGCGGTTCTTACCGTGACCGATAGCGGCATCGGCTTCCGACGCGACGCTGTTTTGCCTCCCGCCACGTTACGTCCCGGTTTCGACGGTGGGGTAGATCGCATCGGCGGCATGGGAATCCCGCTGGTCGAAATCCTCGCGGACGAGGTGGTATTCACCGCGATGCAGCCGCGCGGTACCAGCGTCCAGGCGACGAAACGTATTCGCTTCCGCTGACCGGTGGCGCGTCCGACTTTCGGTTCGCCCCTCCCCCGTTGTTCCTCCCTCCCCCCAACCCCCTCCCTCATCGGAATGAGAGAGGGGGAATCCGGAGGCGAGACGTTACCGGGTTGCCCGAACTTCCCGACAAGAGGAACCGCCTGACTATCCCGGACTCCCCCTCTCTCATTCCGATGAGGGAGGGGGTTGGGGGGAGGGAGGAACAACGGGGGAGGGGCGAAAACGGCGGGAGGGAGGAAATAACGAAAAGCGGACGCGGCGGGGGCACGTTGAGGTTTTGCCTAAATCCTGTACAATAGGGGACTGGTCGTATGCCCGCCCCGAGTCCCATCCCATGAATTAAGATCCCGAACCGCCCCTTACATGGAAGCAGAAATAAACCCCGACACCGCCGATACTGTAGCCCCCGAGCTTCCGCGCCAGGGTGAGGGGGCGGGACCGGTGCTCCCCGCCAGAGAAAACCCCTTCGGTCTCCCTGTCGTGGGAATCGGCGCGTCGGCGGGCGGCGTCAGTGCCCTGCAAACCTTCTTCGAGGCGACCCCCTCCGATACCGGGATGGCGTTCGTGGTCGTGCTCCACCTGTCGCCCGATCACGTCAGCCATCTGCCCGAGGTGATACAGCAAATCACGGCACTGCCGGTGGTCGCGGTGACCGAGCCGGTCCGTGCGGAAGCCGACCACATCTATGTCGTCATACCCGGCAAACATCTCGAAATATCAGACGGCATATTGTACCCGCGTGATTTCGTGCCGACCCTCGGGCGGCGCGTGGCTATCGACCAGTTTTTCCGTACGCTCGCCGAGGGGTATGGACCACAGGTGGTTTGCGTGGTCCTTTCCGGGACCGGCGAGGACGGTGCTATAGGTCTCGGGATGGTCAAGGAAATGGGCGGACTGACCGTCGCCCAGGAACCGGAGGACGCCGAGTACGACGCGATGCCGCGCGCAGCCATCGCGACCGGTATGGTGGATTATGTCCTGCCCGCCGCCGGGATGGCGGCGCAGATCGCCGAATACTGGGAAGCGTCGCGCCGGATGCTCGTGCCGTCTGACGCTGCCCCCTCACCGGGATAGCACGACGAACGCCCCGACGCCGAGGTCGCGTTACGCGAGATCCTCGCCCACCTGCGGACGCAGGTGGGACACGACTTCGCCCGGTACAAACGGGCGACCGTGCTCCGGCGTATCGCACGGCGTCTCCAAATCAATAATTTGGGGGATCTGAGTGCCTATCTGACGTTCTTGCGCCGCAAACCTGCCGAGGTGAGCAGTCTGCTTAACGACCTGCTCATCAGTGTGACACAGTTTTTCCGCGACCCGGACGCCTGGCGCGCGTTGGAGACGGACGTTCTTCCGCGTTTCTTCGAGAACCGACGGCAGGAGCAAACCGTCCGCGCCTGGGTGTGTGGCTGCGCCACGGGCGAGGAAGCGTATACCCTGGCGATCCTGCTCGCCGAGCAAGCCGCTCTACAATCCCGCCCGCCCGCCATACAGATATTCGCCTCCGACATGAGTGCCGACGCCATCGCCCAAGCCCGCCTGGGCAGGTATCCCGAGACGATTTCCGGCGACGTTTCCCCGGAGCGGCTACGACGCTGGTTCGACTACGACAAGGGGAGCCTTCGGGTCAAAAAGGAACTCCGCGACACCGTGCTGTTCGCCGCGCATGACGTGCTCAAAGACACCCCGTTCTCTCGCCTCGATCTCGTCACGTGCCGCAACCTGCTGATCTACCTGAACCCCGAGGCGCAACAAAACGCGTTCGATCTGTTCCACTTCGCGCTACGCCCCGAGGGGCGTCTGTTCCTCGGACCTTCCGAGTCGGTGGAGGGGGATATGCCGCTGTTCCACCCGACGCACAAACAACACCGCCTGTATCTGCGCCACGCCGCCGCCCGCCTCCCGCCGCCGCTCCCGGTGCCCCCCGCCCGCCAGTCGTCTCCCGCCCTTCTCCGTACCCTCGCCGCCTCGCCCGGCTTCGCGGGTCGCGGGTCGTCGGTCGCCGAATTCCATCGCGGCCTGTTAGAAGCCTACGCGCCGCCCTCTGCTCTCGTCAGCGAGGAGCAGGAGATACTTCACCTGTCGGATCGCGCGGGAAGGTTCCTGCGTGTCGGCGGGGGGGAACCAAGCACGAATCTTCTCCAACTCGTGCATCCGGATCTGCGTCTGGAACTGCGTACCGCGCTTTATACCGCCGCGCAACAGGGGCAGGAGCAAACGCGCCACGTCCGCGCCCGCCTCGATGCGAGTGCCGAACCGACCGAGGTCCGGCTGATCATCCGCCCGGTGCGCTGGCAGAGTGACACGCCGGGTTACTTTCTGGTGCTGTTCGAGGAGATAGCCGACCGGCAGGAAATGGACGCGCCGGATACCAGGGCAAGCGCGGACAACCGCCGCGCCGCTATCATTGAGGAAAGCCGGGTCGTCAGCCATCTGGAGCAGGAATCTTCCCGCCTGCAAACACTACTGCATTCGACCGTGGAGCAGCACGACGCTTCCGTCGAGGAACTGAAAGCCTCGAACGAGGAGTTGCAGTCCATGAACGAGGAGATGCGCTCCACAACGGAGGAGTTGGAAACCAGTCGGGAAGAGTTGCAATCCGTCAATGAGGAGATGTCGACCGTCAACCAGGAGTTGAAGATGCGCGTCGAGGAGGTCGGCCTCGCCAACACCGACCGGCAAAACCTGCTTTCCGCCACCGACATCGCCACCATCTTTCTGAACCGGGAACTGCGCATCCAGCGGTACACTCCCCCGGCGGAATCCCTGTTCAATGTGATGGACTCGGACGTAGGTCGCCCCCTGACGCATCTGACCCACCGGCTCAGTTACCCGACCCTCGCCGAAGATGCCGAGCGCGTACTGTCGCGCTTGACCGTCGTGGAACGCGAGGTGCGTAGCGAAGACGGTCGCTGGTATCTCGCCCGCCTGATCCCGTATCGCACGCTGGATCACCGGATCGACGGTGTGGTTACGACCTTCGTCGACATCACCCAGCAGAAAGAAAACGCCCGCGCGTTGGTCGAGTCCGAGGAGCGATTCCGAGTGCTGGTCGAGGGGGCTACCGACTACGCGATGTTTCTGCTGGATTCCGACAATCGGATCACATACTGGAGCACGGGAGCGCAACGGGTCTTCGGGTGGACGGAGGGCGAGATTCTCGGGCAGGAAGGAGTCGTCCTGTTCAGCCCGGAGGACCGGGAGCGCGGCGAACACCGGAAGGAGTTGGATACCGCGCGGACGACCGGGCGGGCGGTGGACCGCCGCTGGCACCTGCGCAAGGACGGCTCCCGCTTCTGGGCGGACGGTCTGCTGATGCGACTCGACGGCGGCGCGGGCGACGAAGCGAGTTTGCGCGGGTTCGCCAAGGTGACCCGCGATGCCACCGAGCAACGACGCGCGGAGGAGGAACTGAAGCGGAACCGCGACGATTTGGAGGAACGGGTGGTGGAGCGCACCGCCGAACTGGAAGCGTTGAACACGCTACTGAACACAGAAGCGGCGCAGCGCAAACTACTCGTGGAGCGGGTCGTGAACGTGCAGGAGGAGGAGCGGCGGCGGCTTTCGCGCGAACTGCATGATCAGGCGGGGCAACTGCTCGCCGGGGGGATGCTCCGTCTCCGGTCGTTACAGGACGCCTTCCCCGAGGACGCGCGCCTGCGGGGAACCATTGCTCCCGTGCAGGATCTGCTACAGGAATTGGGGCGCGAACTCCACCACCTCGCGGTAGAACTCCGCCCCACGTCGCTAGATGATCTGGGACTCGCCACCGCGCTGAGAAACTATGTCGAGCAGTGGTCGGAACGGAGCGGCATCCCGGTAGATTTCCACAGCAGTAACGGGGACGGAGCGGACGCGGAGAGGATTCCCACGCCGGTCGAGACCGCGCTGTACCGCATCGCGCAGGAAGCACTCACGAACATCGTCAAGCACGCGCAGGCGGCGACCGTCAGTGTCGTCCTGGAGCGTCGCGCCGGGCAGGTGCAACTGATCGTCGAGGACGACGGGGTCGGCTTCGACCGCGCGACAGTAGACGTTTCCGACGGGCAAAAACGCCACCTCGGAGTAGTGGGCATGCGGGAGCGTTCGCAGATGGTGGGTGGGACCGTGCTTATCGAATCGTCTCCGGGAAGCGGAACGAGCGTATTTGTCCGCGTCCCGCTCCCGTAATCGCGCCGCTCAGATCGCATGGCATGAGCGTACAGGCGACCAAAAATCTCCGACCTCAGTGAACAGATTCACGCATCCAGGGCAATTGCATTTAATTGTTTTCTTCTGTTTGCCCTGCCAATAATGCCAACAAATAGTCGTTATCCCATCCTGCCTTCAAGCGCTTAGCTTTAA
>JAYULM010000018.1:0-21398 GCA_043763605.1 Armatimonadota bacterium
CATCGGCAACGGTAGCGTACTGACGGTGGAAGGCAACTACGCGGCGTGGCGCGAGGCTCAGGCAAGCCCGCCCCCGCCCAAATCGCCGCCGACCCCGAAGCCGAAGATAGCCGCGCCCGCCGCCGTGTCGGAACCCGCTCGCCCCGTCGCGCACGGCGGTTCACGCGAACAGACCAAAGCGCGCGCCCGGGCGCAGGATGCGGTTGAGAAGGCGGAACGCGCGGTGCAGACCCGCGAATTCAAACTTGCCGAGGTCGAGGCGATTTTAGCGTCGGGGAGCCGCAATAGCGACATCGTCACGCTCGCCGCCGATCACGCCCGTCTCCGCGACGAGGTAGACGCCGCCGTTGCCACGTGGGAGAAGGCGGTCGCCGAACAGGAAGCGTTGGGGTAGCTCGGTTTGTCTGATTCAGGCGAATCGAGATTGATTTTCCGGAGCGTCGGTCCACCGGGGTGTAAACGCTACGGGAACAAGGAGACGCGCTCGCCGGAGCAGACCGCGCCCACGCCGCCCTGCGTGGTTTAATCGTGGGTAATGGATCTTACGAAACCGTCGGTATTGAAGGAAGTGTTGTCGCGGCACGGGTTGCACCTGTCGAAGCGGTTCGGGCAGAACTTCCTCACCAGCCGGGTACACTTGCTGAAGGTGGTGGACGCGGCGGACGTTCAAGCAGGAGACCGGGTTTTCGAGATCGGTCCGGGCGCGGGGACGCTCACGGTCGAACTCGCCGCGCGTGCGGAACGGGTGATCGCCGTAGAGTTAGACCGCGCCCTGCCGCCGGTACTCGCCGAAGTGCTGTTCCCGTTCCCCCACGCGACGCTGGTCATGGGCGACGCGCTGAAACTCGATCTGCCGGTGTTCCTCCGCGAGCATTTAGGCGACCCGCCCTATAAAGTCGTCGCCAATATCCCGTACAACATCACGTCGCCGATCCTGATACGGCTACTGGAACACAAGGCATTGTTCGTCTCGATCACGCTGATGGTGCAGAAAGAGGTCGCCGAGCGATTGAAGGCGACGCCGGGCACCGCCGCGTACGGCTCGCTATCGGTGTTCGCGCAGTATCAGGCGACCGTGTCGGTCGCCGGGATCGTGCCACGCGGCGCGTTCTTCCCGCCCCCGAAGGTGGATTCGGCGGTCATCCATCTCACCCCACGCCCCGCGCCCCCGGTGGACGTTCCGAGCGACGCGGCGTTCTTCCGGGTGTCGCGCGCCGTGTTCGGGCAGCGGCGCAAGACGCTGGCGAACGCGCTGATGGGGGCGTCGCCGGGGGCGTTCGCGAAGGAGGAAGTGGCAGCCGCGCTCGCGACGACCGGCATCGACGGCACCCGCCGGGGGGAAACGCTGAGCCTCGCGGAGATAGCGATGCTGACGCGCGCCTTGCCGGTCGCCGAAGTGCCTGACGAACCGTTTGACACCGGGGACACGGGGGGATAGAATGGGTGTCCAAGCACTCGTAGATCAGTGGATAGATCGTTTCCCTCCGAAGGAAAAGGCCGCAGGTTCGAATCCCGCCGGGTGCATTTGACGTCCGCAAACGCCACATTTGCTATCGTCAAGTTCCAACAAGTAGCAGTACCGCCCGTGTTTCTGTCCCTCTCCACTCCCGGAAAGGGTCGAAATGCAGAAAATAGCCGTATCTTTCGATACAAAAAGTGTCCTGGGGACGCCCCAAAAACCGCTCGTGAGGCGGGTCCTGTCGCGCCGCGTCGCCGCCGGTCCGGCGTCTTCGGTGCCTCCGGTCGCCGTCGATCCCGCGTCGCTCCCCGCGACTAAACTCGCCGGTCTGGTCGATGACTACATCGACGACTGCGCCATCGCCCGCCACTCCGCCGCGTCGCTGTCGAACAAGCGGGTGCGCCTCGGGAAACTCCTCTGGTTCGTGTCCGGGCGCGGTTACGAGGTCGTCGGCGAGCGGGAGGTCAAACAGTTCTTCGTCTACATGAACGCGCCCGCGCCGCCCGGCGGTCGCTGGGGGAACCGGCACTGCGTCGCCCCGCTGTCCACCGAAACCGTCAAAGCGTTTTTCTCGGGTATACGCGCGTTTTTCCGGTGGTGTGTCGAGGAGAGCCGCATGGGCGCGTCGCCGCTCGCCCGCACGAAACCGCCCATATCACGCCCGGATCAGGTCCAGCCGTTCAACGAGGAGCAGGTCCGCGCCCTGATTGCGGGTGCCGCCGATACCGCGTACCCGACCCGCGACACCGCGCTGGTGCTCACCCTGCTTGATACTGGGTTGCGCGTCTCGGAGGTGTGCGCCCTGACGCACGAGGATTTGAACCTGCACCAGGGCGAGATAATCGTCCGGTCGGGCAAGGGCGGCAAGCGGCGCGTCGTGCCCATCGGCAGGGCGACGCGGGTCGCGCTCATCGAACAACAACGCGCGGTCGAGAACTTCCTGTCGACGGACGCCGTGTTCGTCTCCGAGCGCGGGCGCGAGAGCGGCGCGGCTCTCGGCGCGGTCGGTCTCCAGCGGGTGATCAAGCGGATCGCGAAACGGGCGAACGTCTCCGGCGTCCGGTGCTCCCCGCACACGTTCCGGCACACGTTCGCGGTCATGTTCCTGCGGCGCGGCGGCAACGTGTTCACCCTGAAGCAGATCCTCGGGCACGAATCCTTAGAGATGACGAACCGGTACGTTGCCGTCGCGCAGGCGGATGTCGCGGCACAGCACCGCGAGTTCTCGCCCGTCGAAGGTCTGCGGCTGGGGAAAAAGAAGGCGCGGTAAAAGCGGTAAGCCGGGAACGGGAAACCGTAAACAAAAAGTTCGCTTTCTGTGTGCCCGCCGTCGTATAATATCCGTGGGTCGCAGGGGATGGCGACTCGTTCGCGCCCTCCGGCTCCTTCGGGAATCGGAGGGCGTTTGTTTTATCGCCCGTCGTAGTTTGCCCGGATCGTGTTCACGTCGTAGCGGTCCAGTTCGACCAGCGGGATCAGGAACGGCTGGACAGGTTGCATGATCGTGTTCTGTCGCCGGCTGTGCCCGCGTAGCCCGAGCGCGTGTCCCGCCTCGTGGAGCGCGGCGTAGCGCAGGGCGCGGGTCGGTATGTCGGCGCGTAGCCGGATGACAGCCCGCCCGACTATCCCGGCTTCGGTGTCCGACAACCAGGTGTCACACGCGCCGTACACCTCGAACGTCCCGGTCCCCGCGAACGCCTCCGGCGGCTGGATCGCGACATCGATAGCGGCGGTGGCGTCGTCCGGCGCGACTTCCCGGATGCGCCTTTTCCCCGCTTGCGAAAACGGGTTTTCGCGCAACGCGGTTTCCCACTTGCGGAAGGCGTCCCGGATGTCGTTCGCCTGTTCGTCGGTCGGCGGTAGTGCCTCGATCTCGGCGAGCCGGATGCCGGTGGCTTTCCCCGACACGATCCGGTAGGTGACCACTTGCCCCGCGTGGTAGTTCGTGCCCGCGAGGTCGCCGCCGTAGTTCGGGCGGTATTCGTCACGCGAGAACGCCGCCGGGAGCCGCGCCGGGTCTTGCGGCGGCGCGTTCCGGTTCCCGCCGCAACCGCTGATTGGGCGGGGCACGGCGAGCAGGAGCGCGGCGAAGGCGATAGTAAGGGCGCGAAAACGTGTTTTCGCAAAGTGTTTCCGTTGCATAGTTTGCCCCTTTACTTGATCCTGGATAGCCCGCCGATGACAGCCTGCGCCCATGCCCTCCGGTTGTCTTCATCCAGGATCGCCGCCAGGTCGCCCGCGTTCGTGAGGAAACCGAGTTCTACCAGCGCGGTCTCGCCGTTGTCGAAGTCGAAAACCGCGAGCCTACCGTGTGGGCTGACCGTCTCCGGTTTCAAGCCCCGGTCTTTGAGTTTGAGCGATTGCACGGTCGCCTTTTGGATGATCGCGGCGAACACCGTGTCGCGGCTGTCCCGGTACAGCGTCTCGGTGCCCTTGCTCGCCGTAGGTCCCGCGTTGCAGTGGATGGACAGGTATTTGTCGCACCCGGCGAGTTCCGCCTGTTCGTCGCGCCCGCCGACCGGGTTTTCGTCCTCGCCGGTGTTGATCATGTGAACGACGATGCCTTCGAGGGCGGCGTAGTGTTTGAGCGTTTTCGCGTAGGCGAGCACGATAGCCGCCTCGGTATGCCCCCCGAACGATGCGCCCGGGTCCACCTTGCCGGGTCTCACGTTTCCGAGTCCGTGTCCGGCGTCGATTGCTAACTTCTTGACTGGTTTCATTGGCTGGTTTCCTCTTCCTCTTCCTGTTCGTTTTCGTTTTCGTGCGCGGGCGTTTCCGCGACACCCGTCAGCGGTGTGAAGTTCGGCTCCTTGCCGAACGCGTTCGACAGTTTCCCCCCCAGTAGTCCCAGGAGGATGAGCACGACATCTTTGTAAAGCCCGGTTCGGTCGGCGGGCACGAAGCCGTACGCGCTGACGCATACGGCGGTGAGCGCGGCGACGATGATGATCATAACGAAGTGCAGGTTCGGTACCGGTTGTACCGACCTGCGTTTCGGTGCGGGTATGTTGATGTGACGCCTGGGCATGGTGATAAAAAAAAAGCGGCTCGTTCGAGTCGCCTAAATCCTTCCTTTGTTCTCTATGGTTTTGTTTCGAGTCGTGACAACCGTTCTATTTGTGCCGCCGGTGTTTGGTACTCCGTGAGCATTTGTTCCACTCGCCGGACGGCTTCGACTGCGTCGCCGACGCTCCGGACGATGAGCGACCGCCCGTTCTGGGCGAGGTACTCCTGCGCGGGTCGTACCCCGCCCTTCTCGGTTTTGACTTCAAGCCGGATGCCCACCGGCGGGAACGCTGACGTCATGCGGTACACCTGGAGGTCCGGCGTCCCGGTCGTGTTGCCGACTTTACCCTCGGGGTACTGCTCGAACCGTTTGCCGCAGTTCGGGCACGTGCAGGCGAGTTTGATCCGCGCCGCGCCTATCTCCTCGCTGGAATAACCGACGTTCGCGAGCGTCCCCCGGATCTGTTGCTGTAGCGCGGATTCGAGCAACTTCGGCGGGCGGGCTTTCTTGTCGCTCCGACAGGTCCCCTCTAAGTTTAATTGTACGACTGTCATGTGATCACTCCCCCGGTAACTTTGGCAGTTTGGGTAGTTCCGGCAACTTTGGCAGGTCGGGCGCGAACGGGTTGCTCGCCCGCCCCCCTTTACTCTCCCTCGGTTTGTACGTGGACACGCCGACGCCTAACAACGACGGCGACTGTTTCCCGACGCCGACCAAGCCCGCTTCCTGGTACGCCTCGTAAAACTCCTGCATCGGCAGGGGGGCGATTCGCTCCCCTGCCGCGCCTAACTCGAACTTGCCGTCCACCGTCCCCGGCGTGAGCCTGAAGGGGTTCCCCTTGAAGTCCTTGCCCGTCGAAGCGTCCGCGACGAATGACGCCGCCGGGGATAGTTTGCCCTTGCCGAAGGAGAGCCATATGTCCGCCGCCGACTTGCCGCGCGGGTTTTCGATGCCCTTCGCCGTGTTGGTGTAGGCTGTTGCGAGCCGGAAACCGAGCCGGACGTACTGCGCGTTGCCGCTCGTCAGGTCATATCTGGTGTCGCCGAACTTCGCCTTCAGGAAGTCGGCTTGCTCCGGGTCGGTGCTCACGGTGCCGCCCGCCGCCTTGACCAGTGCCGCCGTCATCATTACGACGCCTATGTACTGCGCGTACCGGGTCGCGACCAGACGCCGCGCTCCGGGCGCGTAGCCGCCCTTGCTCTCTGGTAGCAGGAGCCTCGCCGGTTCGATAGCCATGAAATGCACCTTGCTCGACATGTAGCGCGGGGAGAACAGAACCCCGTTCAGGATCTTCGCCGCGCTACCCTGGATCTCGCCGGGTATCCTGCCCCTGCCGGTCGCCACGTTCACGAAGTTTGCCATGTCGCGTAGGGCGGCGTCTTTCTGATCCGCCGACAGGTTCATGTTGTCGATCTGGTCGGCGTAGCGGGAAAACACGTCCAGGCGTTGCCGATCCAGGTAGGCGACGTACGCCCGCTCGGACGCGCCGACGCCGGGGATTCTGGTCGCGAGTTTCGACGCGAAGCCTTCCTCACGCCCCTCATCACCGCCGAGACTCGTGAGGTGCAGTCCCGAGTCTTCCGCGAGGTCCCGGCGCGGGTGTTGCTCTATCGTCTCCACGAACGCGTCGTAGTTCTTTTTCGACGCGAGAGCCTTCAGCATGTCGGAACCGGCGGCGATTGTCGTGCCCGGGCTGGTGAGCGTGAACACCGCGCCCTGCCGCAAAGGTGCCGACAGGTCCCAACTGCTCATGATAGTCCGGGGGATGTTCGCGACTTCGGCGACGCCCGCAAGGAACGGGTTGCCCGGTTGCCGCTTCCGGGGCGACATCG
Source organism: Armatimonadota bacterium (assembly GCA_043763605.1). GTDB lineage: Bacteria > Armatimonadota > Armatimonadia > Armatimonadales > Armatimonadaceae > JACMIU01. The sequence continues at coordinate 6,299 of JAYULM010000018.1, forward strand.
GCGCGGGTGTGCCGTCTTTGCGGGTGCGCTGGAAGAGTGCCGCGCCGCTCTCGTCCTGCACCCTGCCGTCCTTGATTGCGGTCCGCGCCGCGACGATGCGTTTGTTCGTCAGGGTCGTCTCGCTGACGAAGCCGTACTTGATGTCCTGCTCGTCGTACTTCGCCCGCGCCGCCGCCGCCTTCGCCTGGATCTCCGGCAAGCCGACGAACCGCTCCGGCTTGATCTCTTCCACGCGCAGGGAGCCGTCCATCTCCTCGACGATGAAGTCGGGGTAGTATTTGCGCTCCTTGCCGGTGGTCGGGTCGGTGTAGGGGATGGCGTCGAACTTGCCCATTCGCCGCCAGTTGACGACGTTCGGGTCGGTGTCCAGTTGCGACGCGCGTACCGCTTCGTAGGCACTGCCGAGGAAGTTCCGTTCGCCGGTCTTCGGGCTGGTCATGCGGGTACCGAGTCCCCGGTAGTGCCGCTGGAAGAGCGTTTCTATCCGGTCCCCGGCTTTGGTTTCATTCGCCCGCGCTTCGTTGGCGGTGATTTGTTTCAATACACGGTCGAGTACCTCGCCTTTGGTCGGGGGTGCGTCGCCGCCGAAGAGCGTCTCCTGTTTCGGGTCGCCCAGCCCGTCCGCCGCGTCGCCGTAGGCTCTGAGCAGTTCGGAGACCCTGCTACCGGCGCGCTTGTTCGCGTCCATGTAGGCGAGCAGTTTGCGCGCCTCCGGTGATATGCCGTCGCCGAACATCTCGCCCTGCGACAAGTACTCGGTGACGCTCTGCCCCTTGCGCCGCACGTCAGACAGCGCGTTCGCTGCCTCCGCTATGTCGCCCGTGATGTCCACGTCGAACCGGTCGCCTTTCGCGATTCCCTGCTTCAGTTTGGCGAACCGGGGCGCGGTTGACAGGAGCGCGTTCGAGACGCCGCGTATGTTGTCGTCGGTCGATTCCGCAAGGCGTGACACCGTTGTCGCGTCGTCGTATGCCGCCGAGAGTACCGCGTTCTTCGCCCGCCGCAAGCCTTGCGACGACAATCTGCCGTCGTCCTGGACCAGCGCGGCGCGTTCCGATTCCGGTACCGTGGCGAGGAAGTCCCGCACGAACTGCCGGTTCTCGGCGGTGTTGAGGTCGCCGGTCTCCCCGGGCGTCACGCGGTCGATAAGCCCGGTGTCCCGTAGCCGCTTCCCGTCCTCGACGGCGATCTCGGTCTCGCTCCTGCTTGCCACCGGTGACGCGCCCATCTCACTGGCAAGTGCCGCCCGGTCGGGAACGTCACCCTCACGGACGCGAACGAGCACGGGCTTCGCTAACTTGTCCACGTCGGCGGGGTCGATCCCGAACTGTGCCGCGTTCTCTTTGAGCCAGGCTTTGTAACTCTGCCCCTTTTCGGCGTACTGCGCGTATGCCCGCCGTAGTGCCAGACCGCGCCCGTTGCCGCTCTCTACCTGCCCGTCGCTCCCGATGATCGGCGCGCCTTCCGCCGTGCTCGCCGAATCCCCGAGCCGCTCCGGTGTCAGTTTGCGGGCAATCGAATCGATCTGGGCGAGGGACGCGACGCGGGTTCTATCCCTCGGTTGCAGTTCCTTGTCGTAGTTCGGGTTGTCGGCGAGCGTGTCCGTCTGGGAAAGGATCAGGCTGTCCGCGTCCACTACGGCGAACCGGGTTTTGACGGGTTTGTTCGTCGTCGGCGTGTAGACGGTAGATTCTTTGCCGGTGGGGGTAACTGTAGCCGGTCGGGGCGGTCGCGGTGATTGGGGGTTGGGGGATTCGGCTGGCTCGATTTCGTACGGATTGTTGGCGTCCGGTTCGTCGGTCGGCAGTACGCGGGCGTCTGGATCGCTCCGCTTTTTCCGCCCTGCGCTTTCGTTCGCGAGGTACTGTTCCCGTGCCGTGAGTAGCCCGCTGATCTCCCGCTTCGCTTTGGCGTGTTGGAACGCCGCCGCGCGTAGCAAGCCCGGTCTATCCGCCTTGCTACCGACGCGTTGCAGTTCGACCTTCTGTTTGGCGTAGCGCGTGATCTCCGCGTCCCACTCGGTAGCCTTTTCGGGGGTGAGCACGGCGGTTCGCGGCGCGTTGTCCACGACGACCGCGACGCGCTTGTGTCCGGCAGGTACTATCTCCTGCGTCTGGGCAGGTTGGTTCCGGCTATCGGTAGCAGGTCTCCCGGTAGTAAAGGGATTCCCCGGGGTGCGTCCCGTCCCTCGGTCATTGCCACTGTCGCTTCCGCCGCCGCGCCCTCCTCCGATTGCTCCGGTGCCGGGACGTAGGATGCTTGTGCCTCCTGCAGTTCCTCCTCGCGCCTGATTATTTGCGCCCGGGGCATTTCCCGCCCCTCGAACCCGGTGGCCCTTGGGTGTTTCTTGTAACTCTCCGACCAGTCGATTTCTTCCGCCGCCATTGTCGCCGCCTTTCTGGGGGCTGAAAAGGTCTGCCCCTTCCCCCGTTATATCGCTAACGTCTGCGTGGAGACGTTTGAGCATTTCGATGGCTTCGGGCGGGAACGCTTCCGCATAGAGGGTTTTGGGTTTCGGTCGCCCGGTGACTTTGTCGGCGACGGTCTGGTATATCGTTCGGAACCAGTTTTTGAATTTAGAAAAGGTTGTTTTGAGAGACGGGTTCGGCGCGTCGCCTTCGCGTAACCACCGTTCGTAGGATCTGGCAAGTCCTTCGTCGTGGTCTCCTGTCCAGTTGCCGTCTTTGACGCCGAGGAATACTTCCAGGGGGGCGAGTTCGCTCGCTGGCAGGGACCGCCGCCATACGTGCGTGAGTTCGTGGGGGAACGTGCTCGCGTTGTGTGACATAAGAGTGGCGATGACCTGTCGCCCGTCGTCCGGCGACATTTGAGTGTAGCCGCCGTAGTCGGTCGGCAAAGCGTCGGGTTTATCACCGTCCCGCCGCGCTTTCGCGTTATAGTCCCGCGCGAACTCTTGGGAAAGTTCTTCGCCACCCCGCGTCAATCTTGACAGGTTTTCGCGGTAATACTGCTCCGTGCTGATACCCTTGATCTTGGCGGCTCCCCGAGCGACAGACTCGGCGATGATAGCACTGTACCGGGCTTGTTCGTCGGTAATGTTCGGATTCGTTTGCTTGATTGCGGTGTGGAGTGTGTCGAAGTCTTTGATGCCGAGCCGGGAGAAGGGCGCGTCCGCTTTGACTACCGCGTCCACGTCCTGCGTCTGGGGGACGGGCTTCTCCGTGATCTTGAAGGTGTGCTCGCCCTCCGCGTTCTTGCCCGCGTAGGACATGACCTGCCCGTCTCTGGTGATCGGTGCGTTGAACATCTGCCGCGCCGTTTCCGGGTCCAGACCTTTGGCTATGGCGGCATCGATGCGCTCCGCCGTGTTCCGCTCCGCTTTGACGATTCCCGCGTCCACTTCCGGCAGCACCTTGCCCGCAAGAATCGGCGCGGTCGCGTTCTTGCGGATCGCGCCCGCGACGGCTTCCCCCGCCGCCCTGGTCGGCGCGGTGATGACTTTGCCTACCTGCGTCTCCTTGCCGGATAGCAGTGCCCCGGCTCCCGTTGCCGCCGCCAGTCGGAACGGATTAAAGCGGCGTTCCTGTACTTGCGAGTAGCCTTCCATGCCCGCGCCGACTCCCGCGCCCGCGACCCTCTGCATCGTCGCCGCCGCGCCCCGCTCCAGGTTGGGCAAGCCGAACCCGAGTGACGGTGCCAGTTCCCCGGCGAACTGCGCGACGGGCTGTTCCTCCCGGTCGGACGCGAACGCGGCGTCGAGTAGTACCTTCGTCTCCGGTCCGAGTAGCCAGCCGAGCGCGTCGTCCTGGAATTTGTTCACGACGTGCCCGCCGAGTACCGCCCCCGCGAGACCGCCCCCTATGCCCCCGACGATCTCGCCGCCCGCGACAAGGAGCGGGTTGCCGGTGGGTGCCATCGCCAGCCCGCCGAGTGCCGCGCCCGCAGGAGCCGCCGCCGTTGCCCCCGCGAAGCCCGCCGCCGTGGGCAGGGTGGCCCGTCCCGCCGAACGCCCGAACGCGCCCGCCGCCGTTGTTCGGTTCGCGGCTTTGCGGATGATGCCCGCCGCGACTTCTTGGCGCTTCAGGAGCCGCGCCTCGATCACCGCCGCCGGTATGTCGGTGGCACTCTTGATCGCGTCCCCGGCGAACCTGACGGCGTTGTCGATGGGGGACGGCCCCGCGCCCTGCCGGATTGTGGAGCGGTTCGTGGACGGCCGTGCGTCCATTCCGGCGCGAACCTGCTCCGGCGTCATCGTTTTGACGGATGACAGCATGATGTTCAGGTCGGCGTTGGGATTCTTCGCCCTGATCTGTGGGTAGATGCGCCGTAGCTCGGCTTGCCCGGGGGTGTCGGTCTGCATACCTGCAGACGCTCCGGTGGGCACGGTTGGGGCAGGCGTCGCCGTGTGGAAAGGGTCCGCTGGTCGGGACCGGACGGTCGCCGGTCGCGCGGCACTCTTCGGCGTTACCGCTTTCGACGGATATTTCGTCTCGAACGCCGCCGCGATGTCGTCGTCGCTGGGAGGTGCGCCGACATAACTTATCGTCGCTTTGCGCCCGCGCTCGTCGGTGACTGTGATCGTATCCGGCATGGTTTTATTTCACCGTCAACTTTCGTCCGCTCGGCGCGTTGATGACTCTCCCGCCCGTGTTAGTCCGGGTCGTGAACCGCCCGGTCGGTTTGTCGCGCGGCTGGGGGGTGCGGTTGCCCGCGCTAACGCCGAGACTCTTTTTCTTCTGGTCGATGGAGTTCTGGTAAAACTGCCCGGTAGTCTTGTTTTGCATGGCGAGTGCCGCGTACGCCTTTTTCTTGTCTGGGGTGAGGACTTTGCCGTCCGCGTCTACGCCGCTGTCGAGGAGTCGCCGGTAGTAGTTCGCCCCGTTCCACGCCTCGTCGCGCTTCTGGGTGACGGCTTCGATTGCTTTCCACGCCGCCTGGCGTTTCGTCTCGGCCGTTTTCTGCTCCTCTGACTCGCCCCGGAATTGCCGGTCGTCGGAATCGCGCTGGTTGGTCGCCGCCCGGTTTTCCGCCGCCGTCGCCGCCGACAGGTCCTGCCCGCGCAATGTGACGTTCCTGCCCTGTTCGGCATTGAACTTGGTGAGCATGAGTTGCGCCTGCTGGTACTGGCCCGTCTGCAACATCTTTTTGTATTCGAGTTGGAGTTTCGCGGGCATGAGTGCGATTTCCATAGCCCGCGCCTTCGCCGATTCCTGCAGGCTCCGCGTCTGCGCCTGTTTGCCCTGCGTCTCCACGTCCGGCTCGTACCCCGGGTTCAGGACGGGGAACTGTTTCTCGGTCGTTTTCGTGGGCAGTGTCGGCGGGGTCGCGCCCCCCATAACCTGCGCGAAAAACTCGTCCATCGGCGGGATTTTCGATGGGTCGGACAGGTCGAGCGCGCTACTCGTCACCGTCCGCACTTGTCCGCTCGGGTCGAACGGGACGGGGACCGGGGGCAGTCCGAGTGCCGCCCTCGCCGCGTTGATGTTTTTGCCGGTCGTGTTTTGTATGCCGGACGGCTGACCGACCGCGCCCTGGCGCATCTCCTGCTCGCTCTTGCCGAGCGCGGCTATGTCGCCCGCTCGCTGTGATTCCTGCTTAGCCTTCTCCGCGAGTTGTTCTGCTGTAGGCGCGAAACCCGGTCTCACGGTGTCGAAGTCGCCCATAGGTTCGCGGGTGCCGTCCGGCAGTTCTCGGTACGCCGCGCCGCTCGTGCCGGTCTTCTCGCCGGGGATTTGCATGTACTGACTGATGCCGGGGTACTGCGATTCGTAGAATTCCCTGCGTTTCAGGTGGTACGGTAAGTCTCCGGGGTGCTCCCGTACTTCGCCGAAAAACGTTTTAACCGCCCCGGCTCGCGCGGTCCGGTCGACGCCCGCCTGTGTCGCGTCGAACTCGCCCTGCCGCTGTTTCTGTGTCGCCGTGAACTCGCGGGAACGTTGTTCCGCCTGGTCGGCGTCCTGTTGCACCCGTTGTCGTTCCAATGCGGCGCGCGCGGCGGCGTCGCGCATCTGCTGTTCTTGGAGGGACATGGCGCGGCGGCGCGCTTGCGCCTGTTCGTAGCCGCCCTGGAAGCCGGTCGCACCGGCGACGACTCCCGCTAAATCGAATGGCATGGTTAGATCCCTCCCATAGGGGAGTAGTTCGCGAACGGGTTTCCCAGTCGCGGTTTGCGCATCCGCTCCTCGAAAGCCATCTGTACGGGGTCGTAGGGGTCGGCGTATGGGTCGTCCTGCTCGGGGGTGAATGGTGGTGTACCGGTCCTGAACGGGTTCTGCGCCCGCCCGCCGCCACCCGCCATGCCGCCCGCGAGACTGCCCAGCCCGGAGATCGTTGACATTGTGTTTCCGTAAGCCGCATCGTTGTCGGCGTTCGCTTCCCTGTTTTGCCCCGCGTAGTAGTCGAGGAGGGAGCCGCTGACGCCCGCCTGCCGCCCGGTCGCGTCTATCGCGTTGCCGCGCTCGTTCTCCGCCTGACCGCCGAGCAACCCCGTGAGCGTGGACAGGTTGGAGCGGCGCGTGTCCAGTCTGCGTAGCGCGAGGTCGTTTTCGGCGCGGCTGAAGTCGCCCGCGCGCGCGGTTTCGATAGCCGCGTCCCCGCCGACCTGCGCCGAACTGTCGCCGGAAAGCCCGCGCCGTGCCATGCTCGCCGCGAGGTTCGATTTGGCGGCGTCGTACGCGGTGTTCGTCCCGGCGGTCGCCCTGCCGAGTACCTGGGTGGAAACCTGGTCGGTGAACGGGTCTTGCTTCAAATAGTCGGCGTAGTCGCCCAGGGCGGCGTCCGCCTGCGGTCGGAACGTGTTGTAGCGGTTTTGCGCGGTCTTCGCCATGCCACCATACTGCCCCGCCACGCCTGAAAGCGTCTGCGTCTGCTGGTCCATTTCGGCGCGGAACGGGTTGCGCGGCTTCTTCTTGGCGAGGAGTCCGCCGACGATTCCCGCGCCGACGGTGCCGATTGTGAATGGGTCCATAGTTTTTGTTGTTATCCTGAAATCGGAGCGTAGAAAAAATCAGACGCGATGCTAAGTTGCGTCAAAAAGGGTACAATATACCGTGTGTGTTCACGGGCGGCGTCTAACTGTGCTTCTCTAATCGAACCATCCTGGTATGGAAACCCCGCAAGCGTCCACGTTTGGCTGAACACGCCGGGCGTTCTTTAATCGAACCATTTTGGTATCAGAGGTGCGAAACTGTTTCAGTACCTCTCGCTCCCCAAAGAACAATCCACCCGTACCGCGTCGATCTCCACGTCGCGTACACTGGAACCGGAAATGCCCGCGAACATCGTGTCGCTCTGGATATATCCCGGCGACGCGCTGATCTCCTGCCGCTCTTCGTCGCCGCCCGCGAGTGCCCACGCCTGACTCCAGATGTCTGTCGCTTTCCGCCCCGTGAGCGATAATGACATCGACAGGGCGGCGGCGTTCTTGTGGGCAACCTCCGCGAAAAAAGAATACGGCCGCTTGTCGCGAAACGGCTCCTCGCCTTCCTGGTTGCCGTACCGCCGCGTTGCGAGTGAGAACGGGATCGCCGTCTCCGCTCCCAAGAGGGTCGCCGTGTCGCCGGTGTTCTGTATGAACCGGTAGAGCATCCCGTCCCTACCCGCGACGATGTGGGCGGCCACGTCTCCCGCGACGGGCACCGAGACGCCGCCGGTCAGGTTGCCGCACGTCCAGCGGCTCCACGTCGCGGAAACTCCGTTTCCGCTGCCGTTCCGTTCGTTCGGGTCGAAAACGAGTAATGTCGTCGGCGTGAGGTCGGCAGGCGCACCCGGCATGGTTACGTAGAGTCTGCCGCCCTGTGCCCATATCGCCGACAGTGCCAGAGCCGCCGGTGAGTACGCCGTCAGTCCCGCCCGCGCGGGCGTCACGAGCGCGCGAACCCGCTCGCTGATGAGTTGGTCGGATTCGGCGACATCCCGCGCGAACGCGGTCCGCCCGTCCCACGCGACCACGCCGACCGGCGGTAGGTAGCGGATCTGCGAGCCGAACGTCGCCGCCGCGTCCCGCGCGACCAGACCGAGCGCGCCCGATTCCTCGCCGGTCGAGGGCGTCAATCGGAAGTTGCTCGGATCGTCGCCGGTGAGCACGTAGGGTGCCTTCCTGCCGAAGAGGATTATTAGCCGGTCGTCCAGCGGGATCAGGCGCAGTGCCTTGTCCCCGTCCTCGTCGCCGATGTGCGTATAGAACCCCTTGACCGCGAGCGCGGGGTCGTTCGGCAGGTTGACGCGGGAGAAATACAGCCCGGCGTTGGTGTCGTCGGAGAGGAGCCAACTCCCCCACAGTTCGGAACGTCTGCCCTCACCGGCGATCAGCCATAGCCGCCCGTTCCACGACACTATTTCGCGGATCTTCGCCGGGGGCGCGTCCCGCCCGCCTTTGTACGTCTCGCGCGTGAGCAGGAAACTCGCCGGGGTGTTGTCGGAAACGGTGATCTTGGCGGAAAGTGTTCCGCCGTCCCCGGCTTCGTAGTCCGCCGCGACGTGCGGGTTCTTCTGCGCCCCGGCGTAGGGTGCCTGTACCGTCAGGTCGCCGTACGCGAAATCTGTCCCGGTGTAGGGCAAAACTGCGAGGAGCCGCCCCAGTGCGTCGTCGAAATCCCCGTCGCGGTAGAGCGCGAGGTGTGTCGCCGTCCCGTTCGTTTTCGGGAGCGGCAGGGTGACGACTCCGACGGCGTCGGTTTTCGTCGGCGTGATGTCGGGCGAGAAAGCGGACCCGTCCGAGCGGATTACGTTCAGCAGGCTCGCCGGGTCGGTCGCCGCGTTCCATTCCTCCAGCCGGTACCGGACCGTTTTACCAGGTGTGAGGTTCCCCGGCTTGGTGAAGGCGGCTATCGTGAGCAGTATGGTCTGGTCGGTCGCGGCGGCGATATAGTCCCCCGCCGCGCCGCCGACCGGCGTGTCCTCGACGAACTCCAAGCCGAGCCGGGTCGCGGCGGAACGGATCGCCGGGTCTATCGTCGTGATGTCGAATACTATCGCCGTCGCGCTTCCCGTTGTGAGTCGGACTGCCGGCGAGTAGGCGCGTTTCGGGGTGGCGTTCTCCAGGAAGAGCCGGACCGGGACGCCGGGGTGCCCCGCCGGGATGGGAAACTGCAGGGTCACGTCGGCGGCGGCTATCGTCTGCGTGTCGGAGTAGTTCTGGGGACCGGCGAACTGCGTCCAGAACCGCCGCCCGCGCGTGAGATACGAAGGCTCCTGCGGCACGGGTACGGCGGTCGCTATCGCGCCCCCCGAAACTTCCCCGCCGCCGTCCTGCCGGAGTACGGTGCCCGCCCGGACCGTCAGGGTCGTCGGCGCGCCCGGTGCCGCCACAGTCGGCACGTCGAACCCGCCGCCCGCCGCCGAAAAACTGAAGGTGTGGGCGATGGGGTCGTTGATGTTGTTGAATTCGACCGAGGTTCCGACCCGCAGGCGGCAGGAGCGGATGTCGGCGGCTACCCCCGCCGCCGCCGCGTCGAACGTCGCCGAAAACAGCGCGGTTTCGTACGTCATCACGCCGAGGTATTTCGTCTGCGTCCCGAGCGGCGTGCCCGTCCCGCCTACGTTGCCGTAATACGTCACCGTGACGACGGCGATGGATTGTTCGTTGCTTACCACGGGCGGCTCGGTGCGCGCGCGGAATCGCACGTCGAAGCGGGAAGGGTAAGTCCCGTCCGTCCCTACCACAGTCTCGAGCGAGGCGGTCGTTTCGATGTAGGCGTTCGACTCGGTCAGGTTTACGAACGTGTTCCCCGGCTCCAGCGCGGCGTTGAAGGATAAGCCGGGTTTGTTGGTGGTCCAGTATTTCGTCCCGGTCGTGTCCACGTTCGCGGAGCTGGTCGGTTGCGTCGTGAGCAGGTTGACGTTCGGCGAGGCGGCGTCGTGGATCGCCCACGCGAGCCGCCCCGGTTCGGCGATCAGGGGGAGCCGGGTGAGCGCGGCGGAAGTCGGCTTGTTCGGTACCAGCAGCCCGGTGACGACTTCGCCGCCTATGCCGCCGTCCGGGGGGAAGCGCATCAGCCCGTTGACGCTGTTATCGTCGGCGACGTAGACGTACTTCGCGGCGGGGCAGATCCGAACGTTCGCGGCTGTCAGGGTCTTCCCGCCGGGGAGCGCGACGGCGACGGCGACGGTCGCGGCGTCCACGTGCCGGAAGAGTCCCGCGCCTTCGGCGAACCACAGGTCGGTCGCGCCCGTGTCGGGTCGGATGACCGGCGTGAGGCATTGGAGCGCGGTCGCGCGGGCGGCGGTCCAGAGGGCGCGCCGCCCGGGTCTCAGGCGCATCCTGCCCGCGTCGGGGTACAGGTTGTCCGCCGTAAACAGGTAGCCTGGCGGGATGTCCTGCGGGGCGTTGAACCGGTCCAGACCCCGGAACGCCCGGTCCCCCATTCTAAGTGTAGCCATAATTAACAGGGGCACTCCGGCTTGCGCCAACTGCTCACGGGTCGGGTCGGTGTGGTGTAGTTGCTTGTCGGTCTCGCCGGTGTCTGCCACGAACAACAATCGCAACCGCCGCCGCCCGCGTCGGGTCCGCCGACTCCGCCGTCTCCGCCCCCGCCGGTGCCGTCGTTCCCGCCGCCGTCGCCGCCCAAATTAGAATCGTAGCATGAACCTTGACTGACCCCCGAGCCAGTCGGCACCGTGAGCAGGTATACGCGACTGGTCTCTGCGACTGCCACCTGGTTGTTCTGGAAGATGTGGATACGCCCGAAGTCGGTGCAACCCGTCAGTATCGGCTGGTGGGTACCTATGCCGTTCGTCGGGACTTCGTACAGCGTGCTTGTGAACCGACCGACGACGAGCAGTTTCCCGCCCTTGCCCCCGGTCATGGGCATGACGTCGTAGTACCCGGGCGTCCCCGCGATTGCCGGGATGGAACCGGTGATCGCGCCGTCCGAAAGGCGGATAATGTCGATGCCGGTGTACCGCGCCAGATAGAGCGAAGTTCTGCCATAACTGAGTGCTATACCGAGACCGAATTTCCCCGACTGCGACGAAACCACGGTCCGGGTTCCGGTCGCCAGGTCAACCTTATAGACGGTGGCGTTGCTAAACGCGACGGAATACAGGGCGTTCGCGGCTGGGTCGGCGCACATTTTAGCCATGTCACCGGCATAGGTATACGCTACGGAGTGGGTGACGCCGTCGTCGGCAGATTGCCACAGCGTGGGCACCGTCAGCGTTGCTTGCGATCCTTGCGTGTAGATCACGCCGTTGGAGCAAATCATGCTCAAACCGAACGTGCTCGCGGTGCCCGGGAACGCTGTTTTCGTCGCCGCGCTCGCGTTTTGTCCTAACGCCCGCGTCGAAAACCGGTAGTTCTGGAAACTCGCCCGGGGTGGGTCGGCAAGGCTTGCGGTGAGAAGGAATCCCGCCCCTGCCTGGCGTGTGACCCCCATTGCGCCAGCCGCGATGTAATCTACGCCGGAGGTGTACGGGATCCCCGAAACGAGCAAGTCGAGCGTGTACCCCTGCGCGATGGCGTAGGCGGTCAAGGTGGCGGCCATTTATCAGCCGGTCTCCGTGGTGGAAAGCGGGACGTACGGTTCCAGGTACTCTTTAGCCAGCGTCGCCGAATAGCGGCTCCTGATCCCGGCGATGATCGCGTCCAGTCTCGGGGCGAGATAGGCGCGGATCGCTGGCATGCGCGGGTCGTCGCGCCTCTTCTCGGCGAGCATGACCGCGACTTCGAGCGGGACTGCCGGTTCGTCGGCGGAATCGAGCCAGGTGAAAGCGGCACCGTCGCTCGCCATGTCGGACGGGATCACGTAGCAGGCGGCGGACAGGACGCCCGCGAGCGCGGTTTTCGCCTGCAGGGAGATACCCGTCTTGTCCTCCGTGTTCGCGAAGTAGCGCGGGTTGGCGTTCGCACCGTTGTCCCGGTCGGCGTACCAGTTGGCGAGGCACGCCGCCGAAATCTTCGCCAGCGTATAGTTCCCTTGCCCCGCCCCTATCCCGGTCGGGTCGAACGCGACGCTCCGGGCTATCCTGACCGTTTTGACACTCGAAAATGTAAGCGAGGTCCAAAGGAACGTGGACCCGTCGCCGACTGCCAGCGTCTTCGTACCGGCAACCGATACCAGGAGCGCGTACCGGCAGATCCGGTCCTTCGCGACGTTGATGAGCGCGTTGATCCCGTCCGCCTGCGTGATGGTGAGCGCGTTCGTCCCCGCGCCGGTCGGGAGTGCCGCCTGCGTCGCGTTCGCCGCTTCCGCAAGCAGCTGGAGAACATCCTGCGCGTACAGTGTCCTGGTGCGTGTCGATGCCGCCATTCTTTACCTCCCCCCCCTGTAGTTCTTCGCCGCCCACGTCGCGATGTCGCCGCAAAGCATTCTCCACGACTCGCGGTAGTCGATTTCCATCTGCCGGTACTCGCGGTTCCTGACCTTCATCCGGCGGCACAGTTTCGCTGTGAGCAGTTCGACGACGGCGTTGTGGGCGATTTCCGGCAGAGGGCACTCGTCGCCGGGCAGGTCCCACTGGTGACGCTCGCGCCCGGTCGCGGGGAGCGTGGACAGGGCGAACCCGCCGATGATGATGCCGCCGACCCGGGTCGCCTTCGCGACCGGTGCGGCGATGAAACTGGTCAGCCCGTCCATGACGCGATAGGTTGGCACGTCCTGCGATGTCCACGTCCGCCAGCCTGTCTCGCCCGTGCCGGTGTTGGTGAAGCCGAATCCCGCTTCACACCGGTCCAGTTGCGCCGCCGTCGCCGGGACGAGTACGCGACGGTTCCCGTTCTCGTCTACGGCATACCATCTCTTCGGCTTGTAGATCTTCGGGAAGCAGTATTCCGCCTGGTTGATCGTCAGCGTGTCGATCTGCTCGGCGGTGTAGCAATCGGTCGCCTGCGCTGTTTCGTCGGCGGCGTCGTCGAGGTCGTATTCCTCGTTCGGTCCCGCCCACGCGAGAAGGGCGTCTCCCTCCTCCAGCATGAGGTTGCCGTGCGCCCTGGCGAGCATGATCCGCCGTGTCATCACTCGAAACTCCCTTCAGGGGAGTTTCGAAAGCGAAAACTCCGTATTCGCATCTTTAGTAGCCGTACCCTATCCGCCCGCCCGCGCCTGACCCGCCGCCGCCCGAAATTGGTACGGTCGCCGCTTCCCCGATTGGTACGGTCGCCGAGTTCCTGCCCGCCACACGGTACGCGGTCGGCATTGCGCCCGTGTAACCGGTGTCGCTGAAATTCAAGCCCGCCGTGTAGTTGTTGTTGATGACCGTCCAGACGCCCGCCACCTGTCGTTCGATGACGTAGCCCGTCGCCGCGTTGGTCGATGCCGTCCACGCGATGCGGGAAACGCCCGACGTGAGATTGTGCGTGAGGTCGGTCGGTGGACCGGGGGTTACGGAGGGGGCGGTGGTCGCGGCGACCACGGTGACGCGGTAGCCCTCGGCTATGATCTCGCCGCCGAGGTCGGACGGGTGTATGCGGTCGTTTTTACCCGTCCCCGCCGTGAACCCCGCCGTAGGTCCGGGACCGTCGCCGCGCAGACCGTAGTTCGATGCGTAGTATTTCCAGCCAGCGGCGACGCCGCTCCCGCCGTCCACGCCGGTATAGTTCACGTCTCCTATCGCGAGTGTGGTCGCGTCGGGGAGTGTCACCGGGTACGGCATCGTCGGTGCGCCCGCGTCGATCACGTAGTCGATCAGAGGCAGACCCGCGCTCGGGTGTCCGGCAGGGTACACCTTCGCGCGGATGAACACATTTATCGCGGCGCGACGCTCGTTGAACTGCGTCTGCTGCCGGTCCGCGAGGGTCGCGCCGGCATAGCCGGCGCCGTCGAGTTGCGCGTCGAACTTACCGCGCTCCAATATCGTCCGGTACAGGATGTGCGTCGCGCCCGCCGTTTTCGCGCTTTCGATCTCCGATACGATGGCGTTAATGACCTGGGTTATTGTGCGGAAGGTGTTCCCGCTCCCGATGTCGTTCGTGCCCTTCGACCCGATGTAGATTTTCCGGTTACGGTTCGCGAGGAAGGGGCGCAATCCTTTCGCAAGGTCGGTCGGGTTCGCAACCTGGTCGATAACCTGCCATCCGTTGTAGCCGTGGTACGACGTGTCCCACAGCGTAGACAACCCCGCCGTTATCCGTGCGCCGTTGAGTTTCTTCGCCAGCAGGTTCGAGGAGTGTCCCGCCCACAACCCGTTGCCGATGGAGTCGGTAACGTCTACGATCACGTCTTTGAGCGGCAGGGACGTGTTCACTCCGAACCGTGTCGCGAGTTCCGCGACCGTCGCCGCGATCTCCGCGTCCGTCTGCGCGTTGTCGTAGTAGCGTACCTTGCCGTATTTCCACCGACCGCCTTGATGGAACCCATTAAAATCATTCGCGAGGCTGTTGAAGGGCTTCGCTGTCGGGAGGCGGAATGAGATGATCGTCGTCTCGCCTGGAGAGACTTGCAGGCAACTGAGGGCGGTCGGTTGCCCGTTCTGCCAAACCTCCGCCGTCCCGGCTGCTGAACCAGCGGCGATGTCTGCCGCGAAGTACCGCAGGGCGCCCATCTGCCTCGATTCGCCTTGAAACGCCCTGTCTGAACCCGTGTTGTTCTGCCCGACGAGGGGTCCGTTCGTCGTAAGCCCGGCGATGTTCGTCCCGCCCTGGACGACTATGTGCCCCGTGCGAACGGTCGTGATGTTCGTGTAGAGTAGGTGCGAATCGGCGATGTACACGCCGGGGAGTGCGCCGAAAACGCTCGCCTGAACCTGCACGCCAGATCCAAAACCGATGACATGGTTTAGAGATGGTGAAGTATCGTTCCACGCTGTGATGCCGGGGGAGCCGACGGCGTTCGCCGAGTCGAGGTCAAGGATGATTGCCATATTTGTTTGTTATCCGACGCGCGCCTAATAGAGCGCGTAGAATTCGGTCGCGGTCGTGCCGGCCGTTTTGACCCCGATGGGGCGTCCCGAAAAGATCGGTCCGTCCGCCGCCTTATCCCACTTCATTTCGTTGAGACTCCGGTCGACTGCATTGATCTCGCCCGTGCCCCGGATTCGGATGCCGCTACATGGTCCGGGGAGCGGGTCGCCGCCGCCGAACGGGATGAGTTGTCGTCCGTCCGCAGTCGCCTGGATGCGTATCCATGTGGACGCGAGCGTGTTGCCGTCGTGTGAGCGTTCCGGTTCTGTTGGCATTTTTGTTACCCGGCGGGGGCAGTCGTAC
>JAYULM010000019.1:0-5398 GCA_043763605.1 Armatimonadota bacterium
CTATTTTTAGTGTAACCTCCGGTTGAAAAAACAGGTGAGGGCACCTGGCACAATTACCGCTTCAGATACTTGCGCTTGTCCCGGTCGGTGCCGTAGTCACGCTTGCGCGGGTCGAACCGCCACTGCGGCGTACCCGCCTTCTGCAGGAAGCATAGGTAGTTCGACAGGATCGACGCTAATTTACGCCGGGTGACGCGGCGGATCAGGTTGATCTCGGTCAGTGCCTGCACGAAGTCGAGTCCCTTCTGGTGGTACGCCAAGACCTCGCACGTGATGTCGAACGTCGCCATCTCCGCGCCTTCGTCAATCGCTTCCTTCAGTCCGAGCAGTTCCTGCTGACGCTCCGGGGTCACGTAAACCTGCGGGTCCGGTTCGGCGACCGTCTCGAAACGGAACTCCCAGGGGCGCGTGGTCGGGTGTAACAGGAAAACGGAACCGCTGTCTACGGGCAACAGTTCGTACAGCCCGAACAGGTTGAACGCGAGCCGTTTCTCGTTGTTGACGACGACCTCGTGTGTCTGTCCGTCCGGGGCACGCACGATCACCTCGACCACGGGGGCGTCGGCGGGGAAGAAACCGTCCGGGACCTGGCAGAGCGGGAACGTACCGATCTCCTTATGGTGGTTCTTGACCACGAGACGTAGCGGAGAACGCCCGTCATACGCCGGACCGGTGTAGTTTTCCTCATCGTCGCCCGCGTCCTGCGCGAGTGGCAGGAGCACATCCTGACGGAGCGACGCGGCATACCCTTCCTCGGAAATCACTTCGTCCATGATCTCGCCGTCCATCGAAACGAACTGCAATTCCGGGAACGCCAGAAACTCCGGGATGTCATACACGAAAAGTGGCAGGCTGTTCGGTTCGCGGAACCGACCGGCTCCGACGTAAAGGAACTGGTCGCTGTCTTTGAGTGCCCGGGTGAGGGTTTCCACGTCGGCACGGTACGACGGGTCGCCGGGTAACACTTCGTAGCGTAACCCTAGCAACTCGGTCGCTTCCACCGCCGCGCCGCGCTCGCTGATGATCCGTGCCATCGCGGCGAGGTCCTCGGCGGAAACGGCGAGTGGTTTCGTCACGTCCGCGACCGGCGCGGCGGTTTCGATAACCGGTGCGGGAGCCTCCACTGGCGTATCGTCCGCGACCGTTTCCGGTTCGGAGACCGCGACGATCACGGGTTCCGGCACTTCGTCGTAATCCGCCCCGTTCGTCAGCGTCGCGCCCTGTTCTTCCAGTAGACGTTCCAACCGCTCAGCATGGGTGCCGGTGATCCACCGCCCCTGCGACTTGCCTCGACCGGGAATCCAGACCAGACCCGGGTCGGAAAGGCAGGCGGAAAAGTGTGCCAGAGCGTCGTACGCCGCCCCCATCTTGAACCATGCCAGAACGCCGAGAAACCGGTGCGGCAGGTCGCGCTTCGCCGCCGTCACGATTTTCCGCGTGGTCTCGGCGTAGGTTTTCGCAGTCCACTCGGCTTGCGCGGGGAGTTTGCGGAACTGCGCCACCGATTGCGCCTTGTAGCCGTTGTCCGAAAGGATGTCTTCCTCGGTCTCGCCGTCGGTCACGGTAAGCCAGGTTGCCAGTCCGAGTTCGCTGGTTTTCGTTTTGAAGTACGCGGTCCGGTTCGCGGAGGAACGGTCGATCAGTCCGAAATACGACTCGGAGGGTTTGCGATAAATCTCGCTCAGTTCGCTGGCGATCTGGGATTTGGACAAGGGGCGACCGGCGGCTTGGAGGATCTCCACCAGGTTGCGGTCGGTCGGTCGCGATTTATCGAGATAACGCGAAGCGAGGTTCCACTGCCGGTCGACGGACAGGAACCGCGCGGAATCGCCGACCGCTTTTCGCACCAGCGCGACGGAAACGCGCGGGTTGTTGATCTCCAGGGCGATCTCGGAAACTTTGCTCGATTCGCCACGCTCGAGCAGGGCGGTGTAGACCAGGTCGGTCAGGTATTCGTCAGCAAGCCCCGCGTCGCGGGTCAGGGCGGCGGCGTCGCGCTCGCTCGATGGTTCGGTAGCCAAATATGCCTCCACGGATATAGTGCGGCGGGTCGTTGAAACGCGCCTTCCGGAAGAGGGGCGGGACAACCCGTACGCCGCGAGTTGAGATTTCTCAAACAGTTTTTTACGCCGGTTACACGGGCACGGCGGTAACATCATAGAACTCCGCGCCGATCACGCGCACCCGGAGCCAGTCCCCCGGCTTCGCCGAATCGGGCGCGTTCACGACGCGCACTGTGCCGTCGATCTCCGGCGCGTCGCGCCAGGACCGGGCAAGGAGCGTTCCATTTTCGGCGCGTCCCTCGATCAGCACGTCGGTCTCGGTGCCGACCCAGCGTTCGTTCTGCGCGAGCGAGATCGGTTGTTGTGCCTGCATCAGCACGTCGCGCCGCTGTCGCCCGATCTTTTTCGGAACTGCCGGGGTCATGTCGAAGCCGGGAGTCCCTTCTTCCGGCGAATAGGCGAACACGCCCAGACGGTCGAATCGTGCTTCCTGTACGAAGCGTACCAGATTTTCGAACGCGCAGTTCTCTTCGCCGGGAAAACCGACCAGAAATGTCGTGCGAACCGCGATGTCCGGCATCGCCGTGCGGAGCCGCTCTAACATGCGTAGATACGAGGACGACGACCCGCCGCGTTTCATCCGTTTTAACATCCCGTCGTCGCCGTGCTGTAGCGGGACGTCCACGTAATGTGCGACGTTCGGGGTGTCCGCCATCGTTTTCACCAGTCGCTCCGTGACCATCGTGGGGTAGCAGTACAGGAGCCGAACCCAGCGCAGATTGTCCACCTTGCCGAGCGCGGTCAGCAGACGGGGGAGTGCCATCTCCTGATACAGGTCCATGCCGTACGCCGTTACGTCCTGCGCGATCAGGTTGATTTCCGTCGCGCCCGCGTCGGTCAACCGCTTCGCTTCGTCCACGATGGATTCGACCGGCTTGGAGCGATGTCGCCCGCGAAACGACGGAATCGAGCAGAAAGTACATGCATGGTCGCATCCTTCGGAGACTTTCAGGTATGCGGTCCAGGGGGCAGTGGCGCGGATGCGCGACGGCGGGATGAGCGGGTACTTTTCCGTCAGCGGCTGGACGAAGTTTCGCGAGGGAGTCGCGCCCGCCATCGGGAGGCTCAGGGCGGGAGACGCTGCTTTGCGCGCCGTCGCCGTCCCGAACAAAACGTCGGAGATCAGCGGGGCGGACTGGATGCCGAGGAACGCGTCCACTTCGGGGAGTTCGCCCGCGAGTTCGTCGCCGTACCGCTGGGCGAGGCACCCGGTGACGACGACCTTTCGTACCGTGCCGCCTTCCTTCTTGCGTATGGCGCGCAGAATCGCCTCTATAGATTCTTGCTTCGCAGATTCGATGAACGCGCAAGTGTTGACGACTATCACTTCGGCGTCGGGGGAATCCGCGTCCACCAGTTCGGCTTGTCCCGAACCCACCAACGCCCCCAGCATCTCCTCGCTGTCAACCAGATTCTTGGGACAGCCGAGCGATACTAACCCTATTCGTGTTTTGCCGGTCATGGTCACGTAAAAAAATTAACTCGTTTCTGTTCCGTAACAGGCAAGCAAAAGCCGCCCGTCGGCGGCTTTGTCAACGTCATAGTATACGGCGCGAAACGGCATCTGTCAAAGATAAATATCTGTCAACACGTGTCAAACAGAATACATAAGTCAGCCGGGGAAATAGGTGCCCCCTCGAAGAAGAGGATAGATCGGGGAGTGTACCGAATAACGGTTCATCCACACCGACAGTGGGGGAGCCGCTCCAATCGGGATGCTCATTAATAGATAGAAAGTCAACCACCAAATTGTTACATCTCAGATCGCTCGCTCACAATCCCGTTCGTCAGAGCCGCCTTCTCGTCGCTCTCGTCGCCAGCGCCATCCCTTTATTTCTTCCGAACGGTGCCTTCGCCCATTCCGATGCCGGCTTTGGCTTCGGTCTGTCCTCGTGCAATTGCTACGCGCCGGGGTCCGTCGTGCCTGCGGATTTCGTTGTCGGCGGATCTAAATGGGGGGCAAGCCAGGTGTTTGGCACTGCGGGCGGTGTCGTCACCTATAGTTTCGCAACCGGTAGCGGTTATGCCATCACGGAACAGGGCTTCACCGGCACGATTGTGCCGTTAGATCCGTTTATGCCCGCCAACTACCGATCAGAAATCGCGCGGGCTTTCGACGCCTGGGAGGCGGTGGCAAACATCCAGTTCCTCGAAGTCCCGGATAACGGGGTGCCGTTCGGTTCCGGGCTTGCTGTCGGCAACATCCGCATCGGTGGTCATAATTTCGATGGTCCGTTCGGCGTGATCGCGCACGCCTACTATCCCACCGAAGGTGATATTCACTTCGACACGAGCGAGACATGGACGGTCGGGTTCGCCGGTTCCGGTATAGACATCTTCCAGGTCGCAGCGCATGAGATCGGTCACTCCATCGGTCTGAACCATACGGGAGTTGCGAATTCGCTGATGAACCCGTCCTACAGCGAAAACTTCTCCGGACCACAAGCTGACGACATCGCCGGGGCGCGATTCATGTACGGCGCGGCAGTCGTCACCGTGCCGGAACCGGGATCGGTGTCGCTCCTGTGCCTCGGCGCGGTTTCGGTACTCGGCTTGGCGCGCTGTCGGCGCAAAACGGCATAGCCGATCCATCGTCGGTGCCCGTACGCCCTGTTCGCCTAAGACAGCGAACAGGGCTTGCGCGTGGAAGGTTTACCGGTAGTTTATGAACTGGAGCGGGGTTCCGTAATCCTCGCCCTTCAGTTTCGCCATTACCGCCTGCAGGTCGTCCAGTTTCTTGCTCGAAACCCGCACGGTGTCGCCCTGGATCGCGGCTTGTACCTTGATGCCGCTGTCCTTGATGAACTTGACGATCTTCTTCACGGTCTCGGTGTCCAGCCCCTGCTTGATGGTCGCGGTCTGGCGCACGGTGCCTTTGGTCGCGTCTTCGATCTTTCCGAGGTCCAACTGCCGGATGTCGATCCCGCGCTTATGCAGTTTCGTTTCCAATACGTCTACCAATGCGGTCAAACGCGCCTCGTTGTCGGACGTGAGCAGGAGTGTGCCTTTCTTCTCGTCTAACTCGATCTCCGAAATCGATCCTTTGAAGTCGAACCGGGTTTCGACCTCGCGTTTGGCCTGATCCACGGCGTTGACTACCTCCGGCATCTCTACTTTCGACACCACATCAAACGAACTATCCCCACTTGCCATTGTTTCTATCGGCTCCTTGTTTTATCCTCATTGTACACGAAGGCGTTTTCTTTGTCCTACGCGGACGGCGCCAACCACACGTTGGATCGTTGTACCTGCGGTGCTCGTTTCTGTTTGGTGATTCTGGTTTGGTCCTTTCCCGCGAATCCGGCGTCTCCCTTGTCACACTCCGTGTGACAAGG
>JAYULM010000020.1:0-1549 GCA_043763605.1 Armatimonadota bacterium
GTAAACTCTCGCTCTAAATCACGACCGGAACGGGCCAGATATGAGTCGAGCGGCGTCAGTACACCACGCAACGCATAACTCGCCAACTCCTCTGCCCAAACCGTAGACATAACATCCGGCGTCGCGCCACCCGCGAAAGCGATGCGTACCTTCTGATACCCGGACGGACCAAACTGTGTCAGTATTCGGGCGCGGACAAGCGGATTACTGTTGTTGAATTCGGACACCAGTTTTTCCTGTACATTCAGTTCGCTTCCACTCCAGCCTGTCCAGTAGATGAGTTCCCGCCCGCCAGTGTTCGCGCAACCGGCGAGTGCCGATGTTGCCATACCTGCCGCCGTAACGGGCAGCATCCGTGTAAGCAACTCACGCCGGCTTAGCGTTCGATCCGCTTGCATTATTTGCCGACATCCCCGCGCGAAAGAAGGCGGCAAACATGCCCCACCGTAGCCGGGTTAGCGACTCCGAGTTTCGTTGGATCAGTAGCGCGAAGCGTAGCCTGAATCGCAGGAAATCGGGTCCGGTCCCCTGCCGTTCGCGCCGCGAATCCCCACCAGATCAGTCGTTCCAGGGCATTCTCGTTACCAACCACATGAGGGATTCCGGTGTCCGGAGCGTCCGCGAATTTCGCAACGAGTTTTCCATACAGTTGCATCCGCCGCTCAGACTTTGGGAGCCAGCCTACTGCCATTAAGTTTGCCATGACATCGGGGTACCACTTGGATAAACCGGCCGCACGCCCGCCATCTACCTGCAAACCCACCAGGTAACAGTTTTCTTTGTAGTCCCAGAGTTTACTAGCAATGCCCGACTCCGTCGCATCGGCAAGTGCGCTCCACTGGGAAACCTCAGATTTGCTGCCGAACGATTTCGCCAGTGCCACCGCCGTACGAAGACCGCGAAGAACTTCGATATTATCCATCGTGTACATGACCGGGTATGTGGGCGTCGCCGTCGTTAGTCCGTTCGGCTGGCGAGTCAACACGATTGCCGCAACAGAGCGACGCACGAACTGCCAGCGTCCCCGGAGCCAGAGCGGGTCAGGCTCTACCCGGTGTAGTAAGCCGAGCAGTTCCAGATAGGTTGAGGCATACGAGTCGGTAGAGTCGTACTTGCCGGTCGGCTTCCACGCCCCCGACTTACCTTCATGATCGAAGATAGTTCCATCAGAATTGCGGCGGGAGTCGTTCCACTCTGCCCAGCGGCGAGCCGCTTTCACAAACTGATCGCGTTGCTTCGGGTCGCGCATCTCGGCAGCGGCGAGAGTGAGTCCGAACGCCCCTAGACTGGAGAAATACGGGATGACGCGGCTACTGTCGGTACTACCCGGCTTTGCCATCGGAAATGCACCGTCGGGAGTTTGCATCATAGCGAGATATTTCGCGGCGCGTTCGAGGCTCATACGTTTGTAATTCCTGCCTGTTCGACGGCGATCGGACGGTACTGAGAAAGAGGTGGTTTCGCCTCACCTTTTGTTCCATCGTGTAAATCAACAGGAAGCCAGATCCCTGTCTGGGCTTGTGAACGCGTCGCCGCGTCCAGCACAGAT
>JAYULM010000021.1:0-5367 GCA_043763605.1 Armatimonadota bacterium
CCCCCCGCCCCCTCCCTCATCGGAATGAGAGAGGGGGAGTCAAGAGGGGACACGCGGGAAGATGAATCGCCTTCGGTATCCTGCTCCCCCTCTCTCATTCCGATGTGGGAGGGGTACCCAGAGGGTGCCCAGGGGAGGGAGAAACGCTAATACACGCCCTCAATCGCCTTCGTGTCCAATTGCCCAAACGGGCGGACTTCCCCGACGCCATCCCACGCAAACCGCCCGAACGGTTCGCGGCGCACCGCCTCGTCCCGCTCCAGAAAGCGCGGCATGAAAAACTCTTTGGTCAGGGTGGACAGTTCGACCCGCCCCCAATCGCCGTACCCGACGGTTTGCACGGTATCGTTGGGGTCCACGATACGGAGCATGGCGCGGGGTTGCGGCGCGTGGTACGTGATGCTCCAGTTGTCTTCCGGCGTCAGCGGGCGGCTACACGCCAGCCCCATCAGCGTGTTTCCGTAGGTCGGCACGAACTGCACCCGGTTGTCCAGCACCTCCTCGACCAGGAAGCGCACCGTCTGTGGCGTCATCTGTGTGCCACCACAGAATACCCCTTTAATTCCCGAATCCGCGACGGTGATATGCTCGTCCAGAGATTCCAGCAGAAGCGGTGTGGTAAACAGACAACTTACCTTACGGTTCTTCAAGATAGTCGCGCCCTGTTCCACGACGTGCGATTTGTACCGCTTCGCCATGTCGAAATCCTTGCTCGCGATCAGCCGCTTGACCCAACGCGGGTCGAGATCGACGTGGTAGCACGAACCGCCGCGCACATGGGCGAGATGTTCAATCGCGAGGCGCAGGCGGCGCGGTCCGGTCGGTCCGAGCATCAGCCAGTTCCCGCCGCGAGGGAACGCTGCGTCGTCCAGCGTTTCGGAAAACTCTTCGTAGTCGCGCAGATGGTCTTCCCAGCCGATGCGCTGTTTGGGCATGCCGGTCGTGCCACCGGTCTCGAACACGATAAACGGTCGCCCCGCGAATGCCTTCGGGATGAATCGCTCGTTTTGCTCGTCGCGTAGCCATTCATCCTGAAAATGCGGAAATTTGATCAGTTCGGCGGCAGACTTGACCTCTGCAATCGGATCGAAGTCGCTCGTCTTCGCCCAGTCGAGCCAGAACGGGCAGCCGGTTTCGGGCGAGAAGTGCCACGCGACGATCTCGCGCACATGGGCGTCAAGTGTGTCGGCGGCATGTCGCACGGCTTCAGGCGATACGGTCGTAGATTGGTTGCTCATGTTTTTAAGAACACCGCTCGGGACTTTCTACTTCCCGATTTGTTTTTGTACGGAACCTCACCCCCCCAACCCCCTCCCGCCGGTTTCTCCCTCCCCCCAACCCCCTCCCTCATCAGAATGAGAGAGGGGGAGTCATGAGGAGACAGGCAAGCCCGCTTCCCGAACTGTCTGACAAGCGGGACCGCCTGACTATCCCGGACTCCCCCTCTCTCATTCTGATGAGGGAGGGGGTTGGGGGGAGGGAGAAACCGGCGGAAAAAACTTGTTGATCGTCGCCGCGCTCGGCGGCGGGGTCGCCAGTGAGAACACGAGCATCAACAGTGCCGATCCCAGCACCATCGGCAGGACCGGTAGGTAGCCATAGATCGTCACGTTCGCCGGACCGCGCAGGAAGAGGTTTCCAAGGGATGGATAGATCTGCACCGGTTTGAGAGGTTTCGGCGGTCCGGGACGTGCGCCGCCAGCGGGGACGGTCCCGGCGGTCGGCACGATTGCCGGACCACCCGCTTGTGCCACTCGCGGGCGCGGGGCGGGCGGTTTCGGTGCCATTTCGTCCGAGATCGCGGTCAGGTACCAAGTGCCGAGCACGCCGAACAGCACCCACACCGACGCCGCGAGTGCGCCCCATTTCGTGCTCCGCTTCCAGAAAAGCGCGGCGAGCATTATCGGGGAAAGCGCGGCGAACCCGGAGAACGCGAACCGGATCGCTAACTCGAAGATGTTCGCCCTGTCCTTGAGTTGGAGCGCGATGATATACGAAACCACGCCGATAGCGATGATGAATGCACGTCCCGCCCACACTTCCGCCTTCGCGCCGAACTTTTGGCGACCGCCATAATAGGAGAACAGATCCTCCGTAAACATCGTGCTCAAGGCGAGTATCTGGCTGTCGGACGCCATCACGCACGCCATCACGCCCGCGCCGAGGATACCGGCGATGATGGTGTTCGTGTTGTCGGCGAGTAAGCGGATAATGACGTTGTTCGCTTCACCGGGATCGAGGTTCGGGTACTGCGACGCCGCGACGACGCCGAGATACACCGACGGCAGCCAGATCGCCAGAATACACAGCGGGTAAAGTATCACCGTCTTCTTGAAGTGGGCGATCTTCTCCGCCGTCAGACACATGATCGCGATATGCGGGAACATGATCGACGACAGCGGGATGAACATGTAACTGAAGAACTCTTCGGGCGGAATACGCTCGCGGCTGAGCAGGTAGCCTTTCGGAGAGTCGGCGATCCCCTGCATGATCTGCGGGAAACCGCCGAGGCTGCGCGCGATCAGACTGAACGCGATTGCCCCGAAGCAGAGGAACAGTACCGTCTGGAAAGCATTCACCCAGGCGGTGCCGCGCATTCCGCCGAAGAAGACGTAACTCATCACGACGATGGCGACGACCGCGCCCCCGACTGCGTAGGGCACGACGCCCCCGCTGATCGTTTCCAGCGTGGTCCCGCCCCCCATGACGCCGATGATAATGTACGGCAAGAGCATCGCGGCGGTCAGAGCGAAGATGAACGTCCCGATGCCGCGCATTTCCCAGCGGTCGCGCAGATACTGAACCTGCGTCATGTAGCCGTGCTTTTTGCCGAGTGCCCAGAGCCGTGTTCCGATAAAGAACAGGGTCAGCGGGATGATGATGCCCGAGGAGGACGCCATCAGTCCGAACACCCCGATTCCGTTCCGATACGCGAACCCGGAACTGCCGAGGATCGCCACGGCGGTCATGTTGGTGCCGAAGAGCGAGAGAAGGAACACCACCGGACCCAGTTTACGGCTGGCGAGAAAAAAGTCCTCGCCCGACGAGGCACTTTTACGGAACGCAAAGATGCCGATGTAAAGCACGATGGCAAGATAGATAAAAACAACGATGGCGGGAATCATCGGACAGCAACCTCCGCAGGAACGGGCGCGTAGGCGGACGGGTTTTCATCCTCGTCCAGATGTGCGGGCCAGAGGTAGCGCACCAGCAGAGCCATCGTCAACGCGGCGACGACCGAATATCCGGCGTGATACGCCAGCCCGGCGGGCAACAGCCCGAAGACCAGTGTCCGGTTGGTCCAGTTCCAGATGTCCTGGTGGAGCAGTATCACCGCCGCGACCAGCACCGCGAGTAGTTGTTTCATAGTTTTGTCACCTGCGCTATGCGGGGATGTTCCATCCTCCGGTGGAAGCGTTCCGCTTGGGTTTCCTTCGGAAACGAGATGCGTTAGCGGGGTTGCCTGACGAGTTCGGCAAGCCCGTTTCCGAAGGAAACCCAAGCCGAAGGCTTCCACCGGAGGATGGAACATCCCCGCAGTCTTATTTTGCCGCAAGCGTCTTTTTGCTGCATCCATGCCCGGAGCATCCGATCACCCAGTCATGCTCGCGGCGCAGTTCGTTCGCACGGGCAGCCATTCGTGCGTCGCCCTGCGCATCGTTTCGCGACGCGGCTTTCGGCGCGGCGGATGTTGTCCCACCGCCAACCGCGTACAGATGCGTCGGTGTTGCAATGTACATCGTTCCGTTAGCGACCACGGGTGACGCGTACACCGGGGCACGCATATCGGCGCGGCTCAACTCTTTGAGCGTCTTGCCCGCCGCGAGAACGACGATGTCACCGTCCTCCGTGCCGACGTAGACTTTTCCGTCGGCTACCAGTGTCGAACCCCAGATATGGCTCTTCGAGTCGAACACCCAGTACGGCTTGCCGGTTTCGGCGTCGAGACAATGCACGAACCCGCTGAAGTCCGCGACATACAGCAACCCGTTCACGATAGAGGGAGTGGAAAGCGACCGCGCGATTTTCGTGTAGTTCCACAGTTGCTTGCCAGTCGGGGCGTCGATGCAGACGAAGTTCCCGATCCCCTCGCCGTGTTCCGGGTCCTGACCGATAGGCACGTAGACCCGGTTCTTGTAGAATACCGGCGTCGCGATCACTTCGCTCGGACCGTCCACCGTGGCGTATTTCAGCACCTTGCCGTTTTTCTTACGATACGTCGCCGGGTTGCAGTCGAACCGCCAGATTTCGTTGAAAACATTCACGCCTTCCTTATCGGTCGTCGCGGTGTCGAATGCGTACAGCAAGCCGTCGCCGCCGCCGAAGATGATGATGTCTTTCGCACCGATCTTGCCGCCTGCCGGGGACGACCAGTTCGAGTGGAACGTTCGTGACGAAACGCCCTGCCCTTCCTCGCCGATCAGCGTGCCGGTCTTTTTATCGAGCATACAAAGAGCCGGTGCCTTCGGGTTCGGGATGTTGGTATGCGTCCAGTCCACGCCGTTCGAGGTTGTCACCACGATCTTGTCGCCGATGATCAACGGTCCGCAGTTCGTAATGTTGTGCGGGAAGACGCCGAGTTCGGAGCGCATGTCGAACGTCCACAGAATGTCGGCGTCCTTCGGTCCCAAAACGTGTGCCGGTTTGCCCTTGTCAGTCAGGTATTTGGCTTCGTCCTGGAACGTGCCGTCGTTACCGTTCGCGAGTCCGTTCACGTCGAGACACATCACCTCGCAGCGATTGGTGACGATATAGACCCTGTCGCCCTCCACAGCGGGTGAGGAGCACAGCCCGAGGAATTCCCAGTCGCTGACCTTGCCGGTGCCGAGTTTCGGGATGGCGAGTTGCCACAGGTAATCGCCCGTCTTTTCATCGATGCACAACAAAATCGCACGGTCGCCTTTGATTTTCGAATCGCGCGGCGTTTCATTGTTGGTGCCGATAAATACTTTCCCGCCTGCGACAGTCGGGTTGCCATACGTCTGTGAGCCGAGTTTGGCTGTCCACTTGACGTTCTTGGTCGTCGCCGGGTCGATCTCCTCGGTAGTCCCCTTATAGCGACCCGCCTCGAACGTTGCGGGCACGCCTTTTTCGTCGGACACCATATTCCGGGATGCGTCCCGCCCCCAGAACGGCCAGTCCGCCGCGCCCGCGACGAGCGGCAGGCTACAGGCGGCGAGCACGAATGTGGTCAAGCAATACTTCGTAATAGTTTTCATTGTTGTGTAATCGTAAGGACCCTTCACCCCCCCCGCCCCCTCTCCCTCCGAAGGGAGAGGGGGAGTAGATGCACCGGAGGTGGATCGCCTGCCGCGCTGACCCTCTGGCTCCCCCTCTCCCTTCGGAGGGAGAGGGGGCGGGGGGGTG
>JAYULM010000022.1:0-5358 GCA_043763605.1 Armatimonadota bacterium
TGCGATTCACCTGTCGTGGAGATTTGCGCTTTTTGACGCACTGCGATATCATGAGAACGTTCTCACGAACAGAATCGATGACGAAATTCATGGAACGAACTCAAGTTACCTTAAAAGATGTGGCTCAGGATACCGGTCTGTCTTTTCAGACTGTCAGCCGGATTCTGAACGGCAACGTCGAGGCGCACAACGATCTTACCCGCGAACGCGTACTTTCTGCTGCCCGAAAATTGGGGTACCGGCGACATAGTTCCGCGCGTGCCATCCGGCACGGACGGTTTGATAGTATCGCGCTCCTGCTCAGTGAAGTTCCCTGGCTGAGTCTGCTCAGTCTTCGTCTGCGGGACGGTATTCTGGATGCTCTCGTAGCGCGGGAAAATAATCTGATCCTGGCGCGATTGCCGGATACCAGTCTGACCAGTGATAAACGCCTGCCTCGTATTTTGCGCGAATTGAGTTCGGACGGACTGCTCATCAACTACAATGAGGCTATTCCGGAAAAAATGATCGCGTTGCTCCGGGAGCATCGGATGCCCGCGATATGGATCAATTCCACTCACGATGTCGATTGTGTCTACCCCGACGACCGGTCGGCGGGACGACTCGCCACGCGCCACTTGCTCGGAGCGGGACACAAGCGCATCGCGTATCTCCACTGGAGTTCGGGACATTTCAGTCAAAGGCATCGTGAGGAAGGGTATCGAAGCGAAATGGAGAGTGCGGGATTGGAACCGGTGTCGCTAATGACTTTCGATGTCCACCGTACTTTTTCGTCAGATCGAAAAAATCTACCGTGGCTGGTCGGCCCGGAACGATGTACCGGGTTCGTCTGCTACTCCCCGGAAGTTGCCAGTCAACTACTGTTTTTACTCGCGATGTCCGGGTTGCACATGCACCTTGATCTATCGGCGGTTACGTTCGCCGACGAACCGTTTACGTTTCTGGGTTATGAACTGGATACGGTTGTCCTTCCATATTTCGAAATGGGGCAGGAGGCGGTAGATATGCTCCAGCAGAAGATTGAATCACCGAATACCCCTCTCGCCCCACGTGTCTTGCTTCCAAAAGTTCATATCGCGGACGCGTAAAACCAAACCGACCCTTTCACCGGGTCATTAAATTGCCGTTCGTCTCGAATACACTTCGCTATTACAGGGTGACTGAATGTTAAGAACTATCAAATTCGGCTTGATCTCGCTCATACTATTTACAACTTTTGCGTTTCAGGATAGCAAAAATGACCGGATATATATTTCCGGTGTCACCGTTTCGCCTCCAGTGTGGAAAACGGAACCGGCAAAGACGCGTCGCCCGTACTCAGCGATGCCGGACTGACAACGGTCTCGCCCGGGGTCTATGCGATGACCAACAACCGCTTCGCATACGGCGGATGTATGTGGATATCGGGGTATCGCCCTGTGGATCGAAACGCCTACATTCAATTCGACCTGGGACGGGTTCAGACGGTAGACCGGTTCCATGTCTGGAATGCGAATGAACCGGACGGGTATAACGCGCGCGGGTTCCGCGACGTGACCGTTCAGTATTCCGATGATGCCCGGATATGGGAAACGGTGGCGCATCGGTTTCGTTTCGCGAAGGCACCCGGAACCGATGGCTACACCGGGGAGCAAATCGCATTGCCGTCCCCCATCAAGTCGCGGTATATCCGTTTCATCGCCGACACCAACTACGGCGGGATGAACACCGGGCTGAGTAAAGTGCGGTTTCATGCGGGAGGTGTGGCAGTCCCCCCTCCCATGGGAAGCGCACGCTTTCCTGCCGACTCGGGAATCGTCAACGTCAGGCAATCTCCATATAATGCCGTCGGGGACGGTCTCAAGGATGACACGGATGCCATACAGAGAGCAATTGACGACTGGCAGGGAACCCGACAAATCATCTATTTGCCTGCTGGAACCTATCTCGTCTCCAGGTCGCTTAGGATGAAGCCGGGGCAACGGTGGGGCTTTACGAACATACGGGGGGAGGATCGTACGACGGTTACACTTCGCCTGAAGGACAGTACATTCACCGATCCCGGGCAACCCCAGGCCGTTCTCGACGCGGCTTACAATGGGACAGTGCCGGATGCTCAGGGGAAATTCTCCGTTTCCGCCGACTGGTTCAACAACAATTTCGGTCATTTCACCGTGGATACCGGTTCCGGTAATCCGGGGGCAATCGGGGTGCGCTTCTATTCCAACAATGTCGGTGCCATCCGCAATGTCACCATCCGATCAAAGGACGGTGCGGGAGTCATCGGTCTGGATATGGGATATGTCGATCAGAATGGTCCTCTTTTAGCCGCGAATATCATTGTCAAAGGGTTCGATACCGGGGTCAGTTGCGGCGGGGCGGTGAACAGCCAGGTGCTGGAGAATATCTCTCTTTCCAATCAGCGTGTGGTCGGCATCAGCAACAAAGGGCAATGCCTCAGTATCCGTAAACTGGATGTCAAGGCGAACGTCACTGCCCTCGACAACGACGGTCTGACAACTCTGGTGGATTCCGTTATCCACCCGTTACCCGGAACGGCGAAAACGACACCCGCTGTGATCAGCAGAGAGGGAATGTTCGCGCGCAATATCGTTGCTCAGGGCTTCACCACAGTGATTCGTAACGATTTCGGTGGCGAAAAGAGTGTGACGACACCCGTTGTCAAGGAGTTTTCGTCGCATGCCGTTGTCCGATTGTCGGGAACGCAGCGGACCTCACTCAATCTGCCGATCCATGATACCCCGGTAGCTCCCGCCGAGAATCCCCGGACATGGGCGAACGTGCGGGAGTTCCGGCTAACGAGCGACCCGGACGATTCGGATGCCTTCCAACGCGCTATCGATTCCGGCGCGACGACCGTCTATTTCCCCGGTCAGGGGACGTATTATCTGTCCAAGACTGTCTTCGTTCGCGGCAAAACCCGGCGTATTCTGGGTATGCATTCAGCCATCGGAAGAGTGGGTAACGAAGGAAGCATCACTGTGACGGAGGAGGCACCGGCGACTGTCTGGATCGAAGATATCGGCAATGGTTCCGGCGGGATAGAGTTGGTCAATGAATCCTCGAAGACAATGGTGTGCCGGAATATCCAGGATATCTCATTTCGCCTGATGGGTACGGGGTCGCTCTATCTGGAAAACGTCGCCACGGGTCCGCTGAAGATCAGTGGTCAGAGTGTCTGGGCGCGGCATCTCAACATCGAGGGGCACGAAACCAAAATCGTCAATTCTGGCGGCACTCTGAGTATCCTGGGTCTGAAATCGGAGGACGGGGGGACGCTGATCGATACCAGGGACGGTGGCAAGACGGACCTCCTCGGCGGACTCTATTACTCCCAGCGCGGCAGTTTCAATGACGCGCCTATGTTCGTGAATGACAACGCCTCCGTTTCGGCAAGCATCGCCGAGGTGAACTATACGAACGACGCAT
Organism: Armatimonadota bacterium; assembly: GCA_043763605.1. Classification (GTDB taxonomy): domain Bacteria; phylum Armatimonadota; class Armatimonadia; order Armatimonadales; family Armatimonadaceae; genus JACMIU01. The sequence continues at coordinate 3,430 of JAYULM010000022.1, forward strand.
TTACCAAAGTGGTCAAGGAAGTCCGTGGGAGCGAGACGCGTATCCTCAAACGGGCGGAAGTCCCGCCCCGCCGCATCGCGCCGGGAAACATGTTACCTCGTTACATAGGCATACCATAAGACGACACAGGCATACTATATGAGAACCAATATTCGAGTTGAAAAACCCTGTACCTGTTGTTACACCCAATAACGACAGGGTTCCGGAAAGTAATCATCACTGTACAAACCGGGGGAAGGGAGTCCGCAATCGCGGACTTCCCCGGCGAGAACCCTCTACCGGTCCCGCGCGGCGGCGTCGGAATACGGGGCGCACAGCGGGTCGCCCAGGACGACATCTTTCCAGTGCAGGTACGGCGACCCCATGTAGAACGCCTCGGCGATATTGTAGCCGTGCGTGTACCGCTCCAGCACGATCTCGGGGCGCGAGATGGCGTCGCAGTACGGTTCGGAGACGAAGCCGTGCGCCCCTGCCGCCCCGGCGTACGCCGTGAGCAAGTTGATGCCCGCCTTCGCTCCCGGCTGACGCAACCCTGCCCCGCTCGACGACCACGTCAGGTCACAGATGCCGCCGGGCAGAAAGCGCAGTTTGGCGAACTTGGCGTCTGAATACTGCGAGTCGTGCGGTCCCGCGCCCCAATGTGCCATATAGGGACCGCCCTCCCCCTGATATAGCGGCGCGAGCGGGTTATTCGCGGGCGTAACATATTCTGTTTCGAGCGACTTGCTTTCGAGCACATTCTTGCCGCCGCACATGCTCATGCAGAACGAGTCGCGCAGGTAGAACGGTCCGTCCACCGGCTTGGCGTTCAGTCCCGACTCGACCGGGCGGAACGCGTCGGGGTTGGTCGGACCATCGAGACGGCAGACGAGTAGCATCCCGCCGTAGCGTCCCCGGTCGAACCGCTCGTTCCTGCCGAAGTAGGGGTTGCGCAGGCGGCGCATCGGCTCGGGTGCCCGCATCCCCGCCAGCGGTGCGTTCGGGGCGTCCGGCGGCGGTAGCGTCATCAGGCACGTCGCCAGCACCGAGTCCACGGCGTAGCCGCCGAAGTTGCCCCAATCGGAGAAACGGAACGGGACGCCACGCATCAGCACGACGTAGGCGATTTCGGGGTCGTTCGCCGCCCGCTCGCGCACAAACGGCAGGATCGTGCTTTCGTAGTCGGCGCGGCGACATTCGTCGGTCCGGGGGCAGGCGAGCGGGAGCAGGTTGGTCGGGGGGATGCCGCGCGCGGCGGCGTAGTTTTCGGCGAGGCTACGCGACTCCGCCGATTGGGAGTTGAACACGATCAGCACCCGACGCGGCTGGTCAGGGGCGACGTTGCCGCGCGTCGAGATCGTCTTCGCGGGGGTAGATGACGACAGTGCGCGGCGCGCGTCTATCGCAGTCCACGCGGCACCCGCGAGGACCGCCGAGAATAGTAGGAGCGACGGCGCGAAGTCGCGTTTACGCCACGGCATAAGGGATCACCGTTCTGCTTACGCCGCGCCCCGCGCCGAAGGTTCCGGACCCGCGCGCTTTGTTAACGTATATTCGCCGCGTCGCTCACGTACGCCGTGGAGATGGCGCCCGGTGTTTGCGAGGGAATCACTTCGACGTACCGAATGTGCGCGGTATGTATCACCACGATGCCGCTGGTCGCCGGTCCGAAACTCGGCGTCAGCGTGAACGAGTCTTCCTTGAGAAAGTCCTGCACACGCTTCGCGACCGCGTGTGGCGTATCGGACTCGATGATCTCCGAAATCTGCTCGCCGGATTTGTCGCGCGAACTGGTTTCAAACCAGTACCGGACCTGATACGTTGCCATAGGGGTTGTGTTCCTTCAAAAAAGAGTATGGCAAGAATACCACAAATTGGCGGGTGTTGGGTGTTGGGTGTTGGGTGTTGGGGCGTCTCCCTTGATGAACCGCTACCGGCGGCGATCCCCAA
>JAYULM010000023.1:0-1541 GCA_043763605.1 Armatimonadota bacterium
CCCCTCTCCTCGGAGGAGAGGGGGCGGGGGGGTGAGGTCTCTTACTTCGCCACCTCGGAAACATCGTCCGCGCCGGTCGAGCGCAGGAACCGCGTCACGTTCGTCGTCTCGAACATCGGGTCGTGCGCCTCGATACACAGGAAAAACCGGTCCGAGGTCGCGCGGTCGAAATTCTTCGCCGCGAACACCGGGTGATACGGACGCGGCAGACCGTTCAGGAAAATCATCGAACCCGCCGTCGCGAAACCAGCGTTCAAAATCGTCATTTCATACGCGACCGGGATCATCTGGGGCCAGGAAAGGAGTGGCTTGCCGCCGACGTTCCAGGCGTAATCCACGACCGCGACATAATACTGCATCATCCATCCGCCGAGACAGCCGAGTAGCCCGCCGAAGAACGCCGACCAGGGCACCCGGTCGTCATAGTGATGCACCGCTTCCGCCAGACCGTGGATCGGCATCGGCGAATACGCGTCCATCTTCGTGTATCCGGCTTCCTTGGCGAGTTCCGCCGCGTGGAGCAGGTCATCCGGGTCGTGATACTCGGCGATGATGCCGTGCAGACCGACCAGTTCCAATTCGGCTTCGTAAGCCTGCGCGTGCGAATGGTGTCCGCCATCGTGCCCTACGTGATCCGGTTCGTGCTTGTCCAGCCCGAGCGGCACACCGCCGTTGCCCTGCCCGTAATTTCCGTTGCTGTTACTAGCGTTTGCCATGATTAGTGCGCCTCCCGTGCCGCGCCGTCGCTGTTGCTTGTCGTCGCCATTGCGGGGCTGGTTGTCGCGTCCTCGCTGTGCGCCTGCGTCCCGCCGCCGTGACCGCGCCCGGTGTATTTGTGGAACAGATCCCGCGTCTCGAAGATGTTGATCATCGGCACGAACTTGATGAACAGGAACAGCAGGAATGTAAATAGCCCCATGGTCCCGATAAACAGGCCCCAGTCCCAGACGGTCGGCTTGTACATGCCCCAGCCCGAGGGGACGAACTCACGGGATAGTGAGATCGGGATGATCACGAACCGCTCCAGCCACATCCCGATATTGACCGCCATCGAAACGAACATCAGAACGAACACGTTCCGACGGAACTGGGGCACCCAGTACAGTTGCGGGATAATGCCGTTGCACAGGATTAGTGCGTAGTAGTAGAATTTGTATGGACCGAACAAACGGTTATTGACGAGTGCCAGTTCGAACACGTTGCCCGAGTACCAGCCGTAAAACATTTCCAGGATGTAGCCGTAGAAGACGATCAGCCCGGTAAAAAGCGTAAACTTCGCCATCCAGTCGAGGTGCTTGTCGGTGATGAAGTCTTCCAGCCCGTACAGTTTGCGCAGCGGGATGCCGAACGTCAGCACCATCGCGAACCCGGCGAAAACCGCCCCCGCGACGAAGTACGGCGGGAAGATGGTCGTATGCCAGCCCGGAACGATAGCCACGGCGAAGTCGAACGAAACGATGGTATGTACCGAAAGCACGAGCGGGAACGACAGACCGGCGAGGATGTTCACCGCTTCTTCATAGCGGTACCAGTGCTTCGCC
>JAYULM010000024.1:0-1541 GCA_043763605.1 Armatimonadota bacterium
GCCGAGGAGATCATCGCCGGGTCGGTGTCGAAAGCGTTGCCGCTGTAAGGGTCTGTTGCCGGAACCGCCTCGTTTTTGCTCCCACCCCTCTGGCTCCCCCTCTCTCATTCCGATGAGGGAGGGGGTTGGGGGGTGGGAGCAAAAACGAGGCGGTTCCGGCAACAGACCCTTACAGCGGCAACGCTTTCGACACCGACCCGGCGATGATCTCCTCGGCGGTCACTTCGCGCCGCTCCTGCGTGGAAAGATAGATGCCCTCGGAGATCAGCATCGTATTCAGGGCGATTTCGGCGGTGGGTAGCAGTTCCGTCTTGCCCTGTAGCGCGGCGATCCAGTGGTGTTGCGACGACGAGAACGTGTCGGTGTCGCCGTCCTCGGTGCGCAATTTGCGCTTGCGGTAGCCGAACGCCCCCATTTCCGCACTACTGTCGAGGTCAAGGTCTCCGGCGGAGCGGAAAAACCCGAACGGGTTCAGGCGGACGCCGCCCTCACTGCCGACGATGTACGAGCCTTCGAACTTGTCCAGGTGGATTGACCACGCCTCGATCACGTCCAGAGTCAGGTCGCCGCCCGCGAAGCGCACGAAGCCCATGCCTAACTCCTCGACGTTCGCGCCGGACAGTTCCGCTCGCCTGGGGTCCATCGCCATTTTTTGATACGTCTGCCCGGACACCCGCTCCACGGTGGGGTTTCCGAGCAGGTAAAGAATCTGGGAGATATGGTAGACGCCCATGTCGTAGAGCGCGCCGCCTGCGCTCTTCTCCTTCTGCACGAAATCGGCGCGACCGTAGCCGTCGATGTACGGTCTGCCGCGCCGCCGATGCCCGGTGGAGCGAGCGTGATACAGATTGCCCAACTGCCCGGCGGCGATCAACTCTTGCGCGGCGCGGGTTTCCGGCGTGTAAAGCATCGCGAGCTGGATATGCAGGAACAAACCCAACTCTTTGGCACGGTTCCGCATGGCTTGCGCGTCGTGATATGTCCCCGCCATCGGCTTCTCGCAGTAGACCGGGCGTCCCGATTCCAGTGCGGCAAGAGTGCCGGAAATGTGCAGGTTGTTGTGTAAACACACGTCGATGGCGTCTAAGTCGTCGCGCCGGAGCATTTCGGCGGCGGTATAGTAAACGTTGGGTATGTCGAACTTCGCGGCGGAAGTATCTGCCGCCTCGGGGCGGATGTCGGCACAGGCGACGACTTCGACGTCGGCTATTTCAGCGTAGTTTTTGAGATGAGACTGTGCGATCTGACCGCACCCGATGATGCCGATACGGACCGGGCGTCCGGTAACAGGAGTCATAAAGAGTACCTTTCTGCATTGACCGTTCACAGCAGTATTCCGTCGGTCAAGGAATGTTGTTAGGATACGCCGTCGCCCGCGAATCTCCTTTGAGTGTTTATAAAGGGCGACCGGGTCGTCGGTCTGTCGCGCCGGAACCTCACCCCCCCGCCCCCTCTCCTCCGAGGAGAGGGGGAGTCCGGAGGGGGGACGCAGGAAACGTATCGCCTCCGGTTTCTTACTCCCCCTCTCCTCGGAGGAGAGG
>JAYULM010000025.1:0-1540 GCA_043763605.1 Armatimonadota bacterium
TCTGAAGACCGGGGGGTCCTCGTGCATTCCGCTGAAGGGTTCCCGTCGGCACACTTGCCGACTGGAAGCGTTCCGCTGTAGACGCTTCGCGTCAGGCAAATCGTCCGGCTCACGCGACAGCCGAACGCCCTCGGTGACGCGAAGCGTCTACAGCCGAAGGCTTCCAGTCGGCAAGTGTGCCGACGGGAACCCTTCAGCGTCCGCAAAACGTCCGAAACGAAGCTCGACTACCCGTCCGACTCACCCTCGACCCCCCGATCAATCCCAATCCTCGTCGTCCTCTTCCTTGCCGAGGTAGGCTTCGATCACCTTCGGGTTCGTGCGGATCTCGTCCGGAGTCCCGTGTGCGATGGGCTTGCCGTATACCAGCACGGTGATCTTCTCGCAGATACCCATCACGAACGCCATGTCGTGCTCGATCAGCAGGATCGTCATATCGAACTCGTCACGCAAACGACGCACAATGGCGCGCAGATCCGCCGATTCCTGCGGATTCATCCCCGCCGCCGGTTCGTCCAACAGGAGCAGTTCCGGTTTCGTGGCGAGGGCACGGGCGATTTCGAGGCGGCGTTGCGCGCCATACGGAAGGTTCTTCGACTCCTCGTTTTTGAGATGAAGCAGGTCGAAAAGATCTAACAAACGCTCTGCATCGGTAGTCACTGCTTTTTCACAGCCGTAGAACGCCCCGGTGCGAAACGCGGTGGGAAATAAGCCGACCGACGTTTTGGTGGACGCCGCTGTGCGGACATTATCGAGCACGGAAAGCTCGGGGAAAAGGCGGATATTCTGGAACGTTCGGCAGACCCCCGCGCGTGCGATCCGATGCGGCTTCCACCCGCCGATCTCGGTACCGTTGAAGCGGATGGTGCCGGTAGTCGGAGCGTAAACTCCGGTGAGCAGGTTGAAAACCGTGGTCTTCCCCGCGCCGTTCGGACCGATCAACCCGGCAAGGTCGCCTTTTTCGAGCGTGAGATTGACGCCGTTCACAGCGACAAGCCCGCCGAACTGTTTGGTGACGTTTTCGAGGGAGAGTACGGGCATTGGTTAGTGAATAGTGATCAGTGGACAGTGATCAGTAGACGACCTTTGTGGGGCGAACGCGGACTTTTTGACCACTGATCACTATTCACTAACCTGAAATTCCCAGACAGGGATTCGAACCCCAGTCTTCAGAACCAGAATCTGACGTGCTGCCACTGCACCATCCGGGAAAAAGGCTTGTTGTCAAGCCGCGCTAATTGTACCACACGTCCGCGTCGGTTTCAAACCGAGCTGGTCAGCGGATTTCGACAATCGCGCCTTCCGCTTCGAGTCAACTTCACCCGCCCCAGAACTTCCTGTCGAGTGCGCGGTACTGTACCGCCTCGGCGACGTGCGCGATGCCGATGGTCTCCTCCCCGGCAAGATCCGAGATCGTGCGGGCGAGTTTCAGGATGCGGTCGTAGGCGCGGGCGGACAGGCTCATCTGCGTGATCGCCGCGCACAGGAGCGACTTGGCGTCGGCGGTCACGGGGCAGTGCTTCTGCATCTGCCTCGCGCC
>JAYULM010000026.1:0-5324 GCA_043763605.1 Armatimonadota bacterium
GGGAAAGCCGACAGTTTCCCCGGCGAACTTTCCGGCGGGCAACAACAGCGGGTCGCTATCGCCCGCGCGCTGGCGATGGACCCGGCGGTGCTCCTGTTCGATGAGCCGACTTCCGCGCTCGACCCGGAACTGGTCGGCGAAGTGCTGGAAGTGATGGAGTCGCTCGCGAAAGAAGGGCGTACGATGCTGATCGCGACGCACGAAATGGGGTTCTGCCGACAGGTCGCGCACCGGGTCTGCTTTCTCGACGGTGGCACGATTCTGGAAGAAGGGACGCCCGACGAACTGTTCGAGCGTCCCCGCGAACCGCGCACCCGTGAGTTTCTCGCCCGCGTACTTCAGCGTAATGCTTCCTCGACCGGCTGACGTAGACCCGGCTCTTTCTCCAGATTTCCGGGGGAGAACATGACGTGTGCTGCCTCGGAGTCCACCACCGTTCGCCCCTGTGGGCTGTCCAACTCCGGATACGCCGTCACCCCATGCTCATGGACATCCAGTCCTTCGAGTTCGCCCTCGCGGGATACGCGGAGTAGACCGGCAGCGTTGATCGCGTGCATCATCGCCATCGACACCGCGAACGTCGCCGAGGTGACGATCACGCTGCCAATGGCCTGTGCCAGCAACAGGGAAAAGCCGCCCCCGTAGAACAACCCTTTGAGCGGCGCGGTGTTGTCGGCAGCGAACGCGCCGCTGACGCCGAACTCACCGCAGGCGAACAATCCCAGCGAGAGCGTACCCCAGACGCCACAGAAAGCATGTACCGGTACCGCGCCGATGGGGTCATCGACCCGGAGCCATTCCAGCAAATCCAGCCCCAGCACGACGACGATTCCGCCGACGACACCGATGAGTGCCGCCCCGGTCGGGTTGACCCAGTAGCAGGGGCACGTCACCGCGACCAGACCGCCGAGGAAGCCGTTGACGGTGATGCCCAGATCCCATTTTTTGGATTGGGGGTACGCCCAGAACATCGCGCTCAATGCCCCGGCACAGGCGGCGAGTGTCGTGTTCACGGCGACGCGCCCGATCCCGTCGAAATCCATCGCCGAAAGCGTGGAGCCAGGGTTGAAGCCGTACCATCCGAACCAGAGGATGAACCCGCCCGTGCAGGCGATCACCAGGTTATTTGGCGGCATGGCACCGCCGCCGTCGCGAGCGAACCGCCGCCCCAGGCGTGGTCCCAGAACAATCGCCCCCGCCAGCGCGATAAATCCGCCGATAGTATGCACCACGGTCGAACCGGCGAAGTCGTGGAAGTTCAGTCCCAGTCCCGGCAGGAAATTCCCCGCGCTTCCCATCATATACAGGAAGCCGTCCGGTCCCCACACCCAGTGACCGATGATCGGGTAGATAAACCCGGAAACGCCGAAACTGTACAACAGGTCGCCGATGAAACTGGTACGCCCGATCATCGCGCCCGACGTGATGGTCGAGCAGGCGTCCGCGAACGCGAACTGGAACAGCCAGAAGGCGAGGAAAGACACGCCGGTGCTCTCATAGGTGCGCGGCACGTTATTCAGGAAAAACCAGTTGTTGCCGCCGCCGTCCCCCCAGCCGATGAAACCGTTGCCGTGCCCGAACAGGAACGCGAACCCCCACGCCCAGAACAGGATGCCACAAATACAGGTGTCCACCAGACACTCCATCAGAACGTTAACCGTCTCCCGCGTCCGGCAGAACCCGGCTTCCAGCATCGTGAACCCGATCTGCATCCCGAATACGAGAAACGCCGCGATCAAGACCCACATCGTGTTGAGCGGGTTGACAATATCGTTCGCCCGGATCACGGGGTCGGCGGCGTTCGCCGACGCGCCGAGGAAGGTACCCTGGGCGATCAGCATCACGACGAAGACGGACAGGACGCCGAGAAATTTCCCCGTGAGGAGCGCGAGACCGTAGCGTTGCCATTCGGCGTCGCGGAAACGTTCTTTCAGGCGCGTCAATTTGTCGGACAGCGTCAGGCGGGGGGGAGCGGTCTCCGGGCGTGTGCCCGCACGCGCGGCGCGCGGCTTTCCGGGCGGCGAGTCCGCGGCAGGCATGTCCGCGACGGGCACGTCCTGTCGGTCAGTTCGGTGTCTCATGTTTACGATCCTTTCGCCGGGACGGGGTTTCGGGGCGATCCCGGGCGGCGTGTTTGTTATGCGGTGCGCAACGAGAAACAACTTTCGCGAACCCGGGCTACCGTATTGTCGGGAGTCATCCGGGTTCGTCCTGTTACGGGGTATCTAAAATGTCAGGCAGAAAGCGTCAACGGAACAAGTCGAGCGGTGGCGGCACGGCGTCTTCCGAACCAGCCGTCAGGCGTGCCGCAGGGCACCGTTTCTGCGCTCCGAGGCGATAAGTACGTTGCGCCCGGCGATCCCGTGATCCGATTCGGGGACTTCCGGCAGACCGAGGAGGCGCAGGACCGAATCTTCCCGCAAATACGGGGGGATTTGTTCTTTTTCGGTGTTCGCGTCGTCCGTGGCATTGCCGCTTCCATGATCGCCGCCGTTGTTATCACGCCCGCCGCCCTGTTGATCGAAAAACAGGGTGACGTTGTGAAGCTGATCCGCGCGGTTGCGGCAAGATTTGAGCGCGGCGGTAGCCCGCGTTTCCGCCTGCAGGAGTTGACTGTTCTTCGCCGCAATCCTGGCTTCCAAGAGCGCGATCTCGGTGTACGTGTTTTCACGCTCTGTATTTATCTCCGCCGTCACGTTTTCCTGCAGGCGGGCGATCCAGAGCATCTTCTGCGCGGCGTCACCGACAATGTCAGCGGAAACCGAACCTTCCTGCACCAGGTTTGTCATGACACTCAGTGAGGTTTTAACCAGAAGTTGCTTGACATGAACGGGAAGGTCCGCAGGAATAGACTCCAGCACATGGATAGCATGATCCGCGTTCACCGTGACTGCGGGTAACCGCGCGGACTGGAAGAGAAGATCGAAATCCACGCCCCCCTCCGCGCCAACGATCTCGACCGGGACGGATTTCGCCACGATGCGGTCGGCGAAAGGTGGCGGTTCCGGCGTTACGGTGACATCCGGACTCGTTGCCTCGTGAGGAAGCACCTCCGGGGGGAGCGGGGCGACTACATCTTCAATAAAAAAGGACTCTGCGGTCGATCCAGAAGGAGATTCGACTTCATGGGTGGCGATTTCCGGCGACATGTCGGACCCGGACGATGCCCAGAGCCGCCGTATCCCGAAAAATCCCGTCTCACCAGACGCGCCGGTCTGTTTATTATTCTCGCGGCGATCAGTGCGATCACTCACGTTCACTGTTCTCGGCATACTGCTCGTCCCTCCAAAGGTTGCGTTCTGCAAAAATGCGGCGACAACGACTTCGTAGGCAGCAGTGATACTTTAGGAGGATTCGCGACATAGCGAAGTTTACGGCATCGATACCATAAACCCCGAACCCTATGTCATCCTGTTACCACTCCGAGAAGTAGCAACGTATCGTTGATTGTATAGCAAGGACAGATGTACTGCAACGGTGACCGATGATTAATCGAATAGATAGTATCTATCCAGGTATAGATGACAACTATTTTGTAGTTCCCTGCGTCTCCTCCACTAATCGCGACGTAGAACCTGCCCCGGACGCTCGCCGGTCAGACGCCCGCCCTGCAAGACTGGTGTACCGTTCACCAATACCTCTGTGATGCCGACCGGAACCGCGCGCGGATCTCGCGTGGTCGCGGTGTCGCGCACGGTGCGCGGGTCGAAGATTACGATGTCCGCCTTTTTGCCGGGCGCAATGGTCCCCCGGTCGCCGAACCCCATCCGGACGGCAGGGAGCGCGGTCATTTTGCGGATCGCCTCTTCCAGCGGCAAAACCCCCTCTTCGCGGACGTATCTTCCCAGAATGCGCGGGTACGACCCCGCGCCGCGCGGGTGCGAGCCGCGCAAGCCGCCGTCGGTGCAGAACATCACGCGCGGGTGCGCGATAAACGCTTTCAGGTCGCTTTCGCGCATCGCCGTAACCACCACCCCGACGCCGCCGTCCGTCGCGCGCACCATCTCCTGGATCAGCGTCACCGGGTCTTTTTTCGCCCGCGCGGCTAAGGCGTCTATTGTTTTGCCCTGCCATGACGGTTCCGGAGTGTAACCCGTGACCAGGATATTTTTCGCGCCGCCGATCTCGCGCAATGCCTTCTCCCAACCGGGTTTATCGTCCCAGTTTTTCGTCGGACCTTTGCCGCGCATCGCGTACTCGGGCGGCATCAGCACGATGATCCCGCTCTGCCAGTAGGTGTAAGGGTAAACGTCGGCGGAAATATCGAGACCGTCGCGTCGCGCATCGTCCATCAGGCGAAATACCTCGCCCGCCTTGCCCCAGACCGGGGACGATGCGAGTTTGATATGCGAAATCTGCGCCGGGAGCCGCGCTTCCTTCGCGATACGGATAACCTCGCGAAAGGAGGCGATGGCGTCCTCTTCTTCGTCGCGGACATGGCTGATGTAGATCCCGCGAAATGCACCGGCGACCTGTGCCAGCGCGACGATCTCCCCGGTGCCCGCGTACAAACCGGGTTCGTATTCGAGACCGGTCGATAGCCCGACCGCACCGGCTTTCATTTCCGCCGCGACGAGTTCCCGCATCCGCCCGACTTCGTCGGCGGTCGCCTTGCGCTTGTAGTCGTCGCCCAAGACTTTGCCGCGCACCGTGCCGTGTCCGACGAAACTGGCGACGTTGAGTGCGACCCGCTTGCTCTCGACCTGACCGAGCCATTCTGCGAGCGGGAAGCGGGAGCCGCCGTCCTGCCCGACGATTGCGGTGGTGATGCCCTGCCGTATCTGCGTTTCGGCGTCGGGGGATTCGAGCAAGCCGCCGTCCGCGTGGCTATGCGTGTCGATGAAGCCCGGCGCGACCACCCTGTCCCGCGCGTCCAGAATAACGTCCGCGTCGGTCGCCAGATTCTGCCCGACCGCCGCGATGGTATCGCCGACGACATAAACGTCCGCTTTTCTACCTTTCGCTCCTGTACCATCTACCAGTGTGCCGTTCCGAATCAAGACTTTACGTGCCATAAATTTCCCCTACACGATTTCTACACCGATTTCCTGCTGTCATACCCTTTTTCTTTTTTGTCGGGTACCCCCTGGGTGGCGGACGGCGCCAACACAGCGGAGACGCAGTTTCCGCGATCACGTTGGATCGTTGTTACCCGCAGTGCTCGTTACTGCTTCGTTGCGTGGTTCGTGTTCCGTCCTTTCCCGCGAATTTGCCGGTTCAGGTTTTCCACCAGGGCAATCGCATTAAACTGTTTGCCCTGTTTGCCCTAAAGATGGAAAACATCGGATGAAATCCTCTTCGCCCTGCCGAACTTTCCCCAATGA
>JAYULM010000027.1:0-20857 GCA_043763605.1 Armatimonadota bacterium
TGGTGTGCATCCGGCTCGCCGTCCTCGCCCGGCATCAGACCCCCCGCACTCGCCAACTCATAATCGGAACCCGTCTTTCCCGGCTCGTACAGCAACGGCTTTGTGTTGAACGGATCAATGACTAGATGCGATGCCAGTTCCAACTCATCGAGCGTTTTCGGCAGGCAGTCGTTCGCCCAGCGGAAGCGGCGTATCGCGGCATGCACCCCGAGTAGTTGAAAACGCACGCGACTTTCCACGGCGTGTTGGGCAGCACTCGCGTCCAGAGCATAGCCTTCGCGTAGGTAGTGAGTGATCGGATGCCAACCCGCACTAGATGCCGATGGTACCAGCACCATGCGCCGGGTCGGTTCGTCAATCAGCAGTCGTATCTGCTGGTGGCACTCCTCGTTCGCGCGGAGGCATTCGGTCAAGACCCGCTCCCGAAGGGCGGCACTGTTGCGTAGTGCTTTCGCGAAGTCGCGTATTTTTCGCGACGGCTTGGACTCTTCATCCTCTTCTTCGCCCGGTTCCTCCATCCCCTCCCGCTCTTTCAGCATGTGGATTATGTTCTCTGGCTTTTCGCGCCAACCGGTTATCGCTTTCTGGAACAGTTTCGACTCCAGGTCTAACGCCTCGAAAATAGGGTTGGGCATGACAAGTCGCTGCCCTGCGAGACGGAGTAATTCGTCGCAGTTGCTTTCCGTCCAACGTTCGCGCTCCTTCACTGCCGCAGTGAGAATGCGGTCGTCAACGGCAACTCCAACTAATTCCCCGAGCCAGGTGCTGCTTTTTACGCTGTGCGCCACTGTCAATCCATCCGCGACGGTCTGGACAGCAACGTCGTTCCGTCCATCGGCGAAAGCAACGGCGATTTCGACGGCGAGCAGTTGTGACAGTCGGTGGTACGCGGAAAACGGCTCATAAAGCAGGGTGTCAAATGACTCGACTACGGGGAATGTTATTGGTTTCACGACCGCCTGCCGCACAAGCATAAGGGCATCCTGACACGCGGGGTCCGCAAGATAGGCACGTTTACGCACCAGAGAAAATTCGTCACCCGATCCGTACTCCACTTTCGCTTCCCGCAACCGATTCCCGGCACGAAGAATATCCGTGTATCCATTGACTGCGGGCGGTCCCAGCGGTGACATTTGGACCGTGACAGGCGTTTTTCTGGAGGTGTCGTCACCTGTAAATGGGGCAAATGGGGTGAGTGCCGGGGCAGCGATGGTGGCAAGTAGTGAACGACGGGTAATCATATCTATCCATACGCAACTGGACACGGAACGTTACGGTGTGCGCGGGGCACGGGGAAGCGTAACCGGTTGGCGCGTGTCCGGATTGCCGTCCACGCCCGGCATCAACGCCCCGGCACTCGCCAGAACGTACCCGGTTCCCGTGTCGGCGGGTTCGTACAGAAGCGGTTTCCCGGTGAACGGATCGGTGACGAGGTTCGCGGGCAGTTTCATATCAGCGAGCGTTTTCGGCAGGCGGTCATACTGCCACCGGTAGGCGCGTATCCCGGCATGGACCGCAATGAGGCGGAGTTGTAAACGGTCCTCGACGACCTGTTGCACCACGGCGGGCGCACTCAGGACCACGGTTTCGCGGAGCAGTAGCGTGATCGGGTGACGGTTCGCGTCCGTCGCCGGGTTCGGGGCGAGGGTCAGGGACCCGGTCGGGTTCTTCGTCAGCGCGAACGTCCGGTCGTAATGCTCGTTGATAACGCCGACCAGTTCGCCGAACACCCGCTCCCGCACCGCGCCGTCGGTGCGCAACGTCTTTGCCGCCGCCTCGGCTTCGCGGGAGCGATCCGTCTCGGGTTCCGATTTCTCCAACTCATAGTGCGACTCCAACTGCCCGGACATCGTCTCCACGTCTTTACGCCATTCCCGCACGAAACGGAGACTGAGTCCCCGCTCGGCGGACAGCGCGGCGGATAGCGGGTCGGGCGCGTCGAGCCACTGGTTCGCGAGCCGCGTCAGACGGGCGCAATCTTTCGCGTTCCAGCTTTCGCGTAGTTGCGCCAGCGTCGTCAAAAGTATGGCGTCCGTTGCGCCACCGACCAGGCCCGCAGTAATTGACACGCCTTTGAGGGCGTAGGAAAGTTTCAAACCGTCCGCCACCGTGCGGATCGCGGCGTCGCTTCTGCCGTCCGCGAACGCGACGAAGATGTCGACGGCGAGCAGACGCGCGAGCGAGCGCATCAGCCCGAACGACTGGATTAGATTCCCGCCGACCGGGTCGTCCGCCGGGATACGGATCGGCTTCGTGATCCCCTGCCGGAACATCGCCAACGCTTCCCGGCACGCCGGGTCCGCGAGATACGCGCGTTTCTTGTCGAGCGTAAACTCGGCGGCGCGTGGGTACTCCGCACGCGCCTCGCCGAGACGTTGCCCGGCGCGGATGATCTCCTCGAAGCCGTTCGTGCCGGTCGGCACCGGGAATAGCCGCTCGAACAAGGGCTGCGGTTTCGGTTCGGCGTCGTCCTCGGCATCGTCGGGGCGTGCCTGTACGGTCGCGGCGAACGCTCCCAGCGCGGGCACGAGCGAGGTCAGAAGTGATCGGCGGGTCAGCATCTGATAGTAGCGACATATGGGCGGCGGGAAAGTTGCGCGCCGCCCACTACTGCGCTAGGGATTTCAGCGGGAATACTCGCGCGGAAGCGAAAGCTGCTCCCGCGCTCGCCAGTTGGTAGTTTCTCACGGTCGAATCCGGCACATAAAGGTGCCCCCCGTCAGCACGACAGTAGACATTGACCGGGACACCGTCCTTCGACTTCCAACTTATTTGGTTATAGGAAAACCGATTCCGAAGACATGCCCCATTTCGGCTATTTATCAGGAGAGCATTCTGTGATTCTGTATTATTGCGAGGGTGACAGAAGTGATGCCGACCAGATATGCGCGGAGCGAGTCAAAAACAGGTAAAAAACGTAGGGAGTATGTGTCAGCCGCCTTTTACAGGTTTTCACAGACCAAAACGCTATGACTAGTCGGCACCGGCTTAACTATACCGGCTTCCTGCATCCTGTCAATAGCGTTATTGCGTCCCGAGAATAGTTGTTTCCGGGGATTTCCCCGGGGGGAGGGGGAAATCCCGGAGAAAATACCAGAGGCGCGACCACCCGGGGTGCGGTTTTCCGTCAGCCTTGACATCCCACCGAGCCGGGGTCGCGCCCCCTACGCCTGAGAAGCGTCACTCTTTCTGACAAACGTTGCCACGAATCGTTCCGCGTTTGCGCGGGCGTGACTATTTATTCACACGCGCGGCGTCGCGCTTGTCGGCTTCGGCGGCGTACTTCGCCGGGTCCGCTTTGAACTTGGTCACGCACCCGGGGCAACAGAAATAGTACCTCTTGCCGTTCACGACTTCCGAACCGGCGGCATCCTTCGCGCTCGTGATCGCCTCGTCGGTGATCGCGCAGTGGAGCGACGAAGACGCGGCAACGGCGGTGTTCTCTGCCTTCGGCGTTGCGGCGCGCGCCGTTCCGTTCTCGATTTTTTTCAATTCGGCGTCGATCTCCGCCAGTTTCGCCTGGAGAATGCGCTTTTCGCCCTGCAGGTCGGCGATCTTCGCGTACTTCGCCGGGGCGGCGTCGAACTTCGGTGTGCAACCGGGGCAACAGATGTAGTACGTCTTGCCACCGACCGTTTTGGTAGCGGCGGCGTTCTTCGGGTCGCCGATCTTCTCGCCCGTCACCGCGCAGTAGGCGACGGACGGGGCGGTTTTTTTAGCCGGGTCAACGGCGGCGTTCGTAGCAGCACCGGTCAGACACAGGGCACAGAGCAGAACGGCGGTACGGGAAAAGTATGGGAATTGCATCGGTCGAGTTTCTTTCACAGGTTGGGAATATCACAGCGCGGGTCGCGGGGACCGTACGCGGCGCAGGTCGCACACTTCGCCCCGGTCGTTGCCGCTGTAACGGCGGCTCCGGCGCGCTCCCGCCCGTCCGCGAAGGCGGACAACAGGGCGAGCAAAATGACGATCCCACAGAGGGTGATGGCGCGGCGTGACATGACTATGGGGCCGTAACGCGTTTCCCGACGTAAAGAAGGAATCCGCGCCCGACGACGTTAATTATACCGCACCCGCGAAACGCGCGGTACACCGCAGACGGGGAAACACCAACGCTTATGTTCGCGCAAATTCGATTGATCCTGATCGCCCTTTCCGCGCTCCTCTTCGCCTACGGCGGCTATCTGTTCTGGTCAGGGAAATCGATGGTCGAGGAGAAGCGGCGCACCGCCCGCCCGCGAGTGGCGACCCTTGACGATCTCGCCCTGAACCCGCCGACCAAAAGTGGCGAGTGGTACCGGATCACCGACGGCGTGGCGTCCCTCCCCCGCGCCGTTCTTATGGACAGCAACGGCTCCCGCGGTTCGCAGGCGGTGAAGAACGCCCCCTTTCTCCTCTTTATGCCCGTCCTTCAGGGCAAGGACGCCGCCATCCCGGAAACAGTGGCGCGCTTCGAGGAACGTCCCGCCGTTATTCTTGTCGTGCGCTCGCGAAACAAAACATACCGGGAAACGTACTTGTCCCTTATGCAATTACAGTCTTCCGACCCACGTACCACCGACTCGTGGCTCGCGCAGAACCGGGAAACGGTGATGATACGTCCGCCGTTCACGGGACTTCTGATGCGTCGCGACAATTTCGGGGCCCGCAGTGCGTGGGCAGGCACGATGAACGCCGAGTTCGCCCCGCACGGGTGGATACTGTTGGAGGGTAGTAAGCCGATCCTTTCCGACAACGCGGAACTGGCAATCGGTCTGACGTTGATGATGGGTGTCCCCACGGTTTGGCTATTCGGGCTACTTTTCGCCGGAAAACTCGACCCGCCGGACGACGAGCAGACCGTGGGAGACCACCCCGCCGGAAGGATCGCCGTCGCCGCCGCGACCGCGCCCGGGGCATTCGTGATGCCGTCCGCGATGCCCGCCGATGCCGGGGAGACGGACACGAAAACGCCGCGCCGGTAGCAAATACCGGCGCGGCATCTCAGGCAGAGCGGCGACGACCTATATCGTCTTGCCGAACGATTCCGCTTCGCTGTCGTAGGTGTCGAACGGGTTTTTCAGGTCCAGATGGCGGTTCTTCGCCAGATACACCAGATCCCAGTCGATCACGTAGTCGCGGGAGCGGGTGTTGATCAGTTGCGCGATGATCGACGCCCGCGCCTTCGCCCGCGTGTTCTGCGGCGCGACCACGGCGGCGGTGGCGATCTCGGCGGGCGAGATCAGCCGTTCCATTTCGCCGCTCTCCTCCAGCGCACTGAACAGGCTCTGCGCCGGGTTGACGTTGTGGTACTCGATGTCGAGCGACTGCATGATCTCGTCCTGCCACGACGCCCCCTCGCTGTCGATATACTCCTGGTACATCTTGCGCTTGGCGACCCAGTCCAGTTTGTGGGACAGCGTCATCGGGTCGCGCTCCAGCGCGTCCAGGGTCACTTCCCACTCGCGGAGCACCCACTCGGTCTGCGCGTCGAATCCGCCGAGCCGCTTCTTGCTCGCCTCTAAATAGATGCGTTGCAGATCGATTGCCGAGATAGTGCCGCCCGACTTGCGCTTGACAAGCCATTTGTACGACGGGTCACGCGACACGGCGCGCAACGTTTCCAGAGGGTCGCGGATTTCCACTTCCGCCCCGAGTAAGCCGTCCTCGACCAGCGACAGGGCGCAGGACGTAGTCCCGATTTTCAGCGCGGTCGCGTACTCGCTCATGTTGCCCTCCCCGTACAGGATGTGGAGGCGGTGCAGGTTCGAAAAGTTGTAATATGAGTCCCATTTCGGGTTGATGATCGCCCGGTTGAAGCGCACCCGGCTGCTGATCGTTTTCACGATATGGTCGGCGCGTTGCGACAACTGGAAGTCCACGGACGGGTCGATCTCGACGCCGTAGAAGTTGCTCACCCACTGGTAGTCCACGTCATAATCGGAGATGGTCATCACCGAGTTTTTCATGCTGGAGAAGTTGAGCCGGTGCCCGCCGACCCGCCCAACCCCGGCGAATATCTGCCGAGTGACCAGGAACGGAAGCAGGTAGTTGAACGAGGCGCGGAAAAAATCCTCGTCCTGCATTTCGACCAGATAGTTTTCGTGGCATCCGAACGTATGCCCGCCGTAATGGTCGACGCTGTTGTTATGAAACGAGGCGACATCGGCTAAGCCGAGATCGTTGAGCAGGCTTTGTACGATCCACTGTCCGGCTTTGTTGTAACGTACGGCGTCGAAAATGTCGGTGCATTCTGGGGTCGCGTACTCCTCGTGGTCGCCGACCGCGTCGATGTACAGTCGCCCGCCGTTGACCAGGAAGCCGCCCGACCGCGCCGGTTCGAATGAATAGTCGCGGGCGTGCAGGTCAATCAGCCCCCATTTCTTCTGATAGAAGCAGTGATTCTTTACCTCCTCGACCACCCGTTCCGGCGTCCCGGCGCGGTCGTCGCGCACCAGGCAACCGAACTCCGTCTCGATCCCGAAAATACGTCGCTCCATGAAATGATTCCCGTGTGTTCTAAAAAGCGCACGTATCCCGTCGCTTTCGTCGTGCCCCGCGTCCTCGCGCATCCCGCCAAGTCATAGGGTTTATTGTACCCCGATTCTTCCGGGGCGCGGCGGGAGCGGGTGTAAACTCATACGCCGCGAACTCCCCGCTACGTTCCGGATCGGCAGGCGCGCATCAGCCACGAACCCGGTTTTCGGCGGCTCCGCCCCGCCTGAAACTGTTCTTGTGTGGCGGCATGCTACAATAATCGAAGTATGTCGAAGCCGTATGACGCCGTCACGAAACGATTGATCGAGATGCGCCCCGTTGATTGGGTGACGTTTCTGCGCCTACCCGAGGGCAATGTATCCCTGGTAGACGCCGATCTTTCGACAATCACGTCCTACGCCGACCGGATCATCCGCGTGGATACGCCTGAAGTCTCCTATCTGGTACATAACGAACTGGAAAGCGGCAAGGACACCGCCGACGTTCCGATGCGCCTGTTCCACTACAACGCGTCCGTTCTGTATAAAACGCGGTTGCCGGTCGTCTCCACGGTGTTCCTGCTCCACAAAGGAGCGAACAGCCCACGCATCACCGGCACGTTCGAAGTTCCCGGCGCGGACGGAGTTTCTTACCTCGCTTTCCGGTACAACGTCGTCCGGGTATGGCAATTGGACGTGGACGAATTATTGGGCGGCGGGTTGAGTACGTTGCCGTTCGCCCCCATTGCCGACGTCCGACCGAATGATGTTCCCGGCGTCATTGCGACCATGCGGGCGCGGATCGATGCCGAGTCGGAAAGCGACGCGGAGGCGGCGGAGTTGTGGACGGCGACCAACGTTCTAATGGGACTGCGGTACAATAGGGCGTTCAAAAAGCAGATGTTACGGGGGGTACGGCGAATGCGGGAATCCATCACCTATCAAGAGATTTTGGAGGAAGGGCGCGACGAAGGACGCGGCGAAGGATTAGCCATAGGGCGCGGCGAGGGATTAGTCATAGGGCGCGGCGAGGGATTAGTCATAGGGCGCGACGAAGGCGCATTGCGGGAAGCGCGCCGCTTGTTGTTGCGCGCCGGTATTCGGCGGCTCGGGGTGGCATCGCCGACCGTCGGGGAGCGGCTGGAGAAGATCGGCTCGCTCGACACGCTGGAGGCGTTGTTGGATCGTGTGTTCGACGTGGAAACGTGGGACGACTTGCTTTCCGACGTACCGAAAACGCCGTAGATTTTTCCACAGTCCTTGTATCGTTGCGGTGGCAATCGGCAGAGGAAGGTACGACGAACGTTGCAGAAAAAACGCGTTCTCTGAAATACTGGCGCGACCAACTACTCACGCGCAGGCGGCGGCGAGATGGCGAAGGCGTCTGACGCTCCGGCGTGCCGGACGCAATAGACCGTCAGCGTATCCGGCTTGCCGTCGGTATTGCCCGTCAGCGCGAAGTACAGGTAATACCGTCCCGAACTGCTCCGGCGTCGCGGCTTCGATGTCGCGAACGCATGCCGGTAGATCGGGCGCGAGTAGTAGGCGGAGGCGTCGCTGTCCCGCAGACGGTCAATCCGCCCATTCTCGCTCGCGGCGATCTCCGTAGCAAGAGCGATACGTAACTCTTTGATCTCTTCGCGCAACACATCCGCGAACTTTTCCCCCGAACCTTCCTCCATACGCTCCAGAAATTCCACGCGTTCGGAAAGGTCCGCGTACGTGTCCTGCATCAGTTGCAATCCGAGCGGAAGAAGTTGCGGCGGACTCACGGCTTCAGAGTCCAGCCTTTTTCTTTGTAAAGACGCTCGAAGAAGGCATCTCCGTCATAACTCTCGCCCGCATCTTGCTGAGCGATGGCGACGGCAAGCGATTCAATGTCCTCCCGTGTCGAGGGGGCGGTTTTCCAGGTCTCGTCCTCATCCACGTCCTCGTCGGCGGGGGGGACGTTGCGGGCGGTGGCGAACGCGGCGGTCATGGCGATGCTGGCGACGCGGCGGCGTTCCGACTGCGTCAGCGCGGACGCGAACCGGTATTCGGCTTCGGGCAGTTCCAGGTCAATCGTGAGCGTGGGCACGGGCGAATTTCCTTTCAGTCTCTGATCAATCTCTGAATCGATTATACCGCCCCGCGTCGCGCTCACCCCCACCCTACGGCGACGACTACCGCAGCGATCCACAGCAACACGTTCAGGAGCATCGGGCGGTCTTTGAGCAGAATCTCCTCCGGTGCATCGCCCTTGTTTTCGACGTGGATCAGGTACAGGTAGCGGAACAGTCCGTACAGCACGAACGGCGTCGTCGCCAGCAGGTACGGGTGTTTCTGCCCGGTTTCCGAAAGGAACGCGTACAGGAAATAGGCGAGCAGACACGAGGTTGCGACTATCGTCTGCATCTGGTCGAGGAGCGGGAGCGCGTAGAACGCGAGGATCTTGCGGGTCTCGCCGACCTTGCCGCCGTTCATTTCGGCGGTCGCCTGTGCCTGTGTGTACTCCGTGCGCCGCTTGGCGATGGCGATAAATAGCGCGAGCAACCCGGTGCAAATCAGTAGCCATTGCGACGACGGCACCGTGATCACCGTCGTCCCGGCGACCGCGCGTAACACGAACCCCGCCGCGACCGCCATCACATCCACGATGACCAGATGCTTCAACCCGAACGTGTACGCGACCGTGAGCGCGAAATACGCCGTCGCCGCCCCGAAAAAGTTCGGCGAGAACTGGAGCCACGCCACCGTCAGCGCGGCGGGCACGGCGACGGTGACGAACGCCAGTGCGACGTTTACCGGCAACTGCCCCGAGGCGATGGGGCGATGCCGTTTCCTGGGGTGCAATCGGTCGGCGGGCGCGTCGATAGCGTCGTTGAGCAGGTACACGCACCCGGAAAGTACGCAGAACAGCAGAAAGGCGTAGCCCACCTTCAGGGCGTCGGCGAGCGAGGGATGCTTATCCAGCGTGAACAACAAACCCGCGAAGAGAAGGATGTTCTTGGGCAGTTGCCGGGGGCGCATCCCTTTGAGCAATGCCGTCGCGACCGAAAGCGGGTTTGTCGGTGCTTTCGGTCGCGGCGGCGTTGTTGCAGGGGCAGTCACAATCGGCGCGGGTTACTTGTCGCTCAGCACGTCGAACGTGACGCTCTTCTGGTCAGACTGCTTGATGCCGTCCTCGTCGGACACGGTCAGGGTGACAGTGCGCTTGCCGGACGACTTGAACACATGCGAGATGGTACGACCGACCGCATCTTCCTGAATCCCGTCGCCGCTATCGAAGTCCCAGGAATAGCGCAGGGTAGATGCCCCCGCCTCGGCACTCCCGCTGAACGTAATGATGTCCTCGGTGTAGACGATAGGTTCTTCCAGCGATGCCGCGCTGATCTCGGTGTCGTCGGTGACGACTTCCATCTCGCCGATGATGAACTGCTGGTATTTGTCGCCGAAGATGGCGATCTCCTTGAGTTTCGCCCCCTCGCCGGTCGGAATCGCCGCCGTAGTTCCGTCACCCTTTTTCAGGATAGCCTTGATCGGAAACGACAGCGGCACATACGAATCCGGGTCCTCACTCGGCGGGACCACGACAGGGCGGATCATCTCGTACTGGGTGCCGTCCGCCATTGTGAGCACGAAGCGCATCCGCTCGAACGGCGACGCCGCGAAGCGCGCGGTCTCGACGCCGCCGAAACCGCCGGCACCGCCGAAGCCCCCGGGACCGCCGAAGCCCGCCGGGGGACCGCCCCCGGGACCACCCCTGGACCCGCCGACAGAGCCGACCTGCGTTGCATCGAAGCGCGCTTGCATGCGTACGTAGGTTTTGGGGTTCGCAAACGCGGGGGCAAGGTCTACTGGCTGGCGGAACGTGAGCCGCCCGCCTTGATACAAGCCCTGAGTGGTGATGCGGATCGCTCGCGAACCGACCAGCACCGGCTTGTCCACTTCCTGCGCGGAGCCGCTACCCCAGGAGCCGAGGTCCAGGCTACCCTGTATGCCCCGATACAGTGGCACGGAAACGATCCCCTGACGTGCCCCGGCGACTGTGGCGACACCGACTGCGGCAACCGCGCTGAGCGCGACAATGGCGCAGACTTTAAAGAAATGACTCGTTTGTTTTTTCATAGTTGGCTCTGATTGGTTTATGCCTGACGGCACACGCGCACGATACTGCGCGCCTTACCCGTCGCCTCGTCCACTTCCGCAAGCACGGCGTTGATCGCACCCGCGCCTTCGGCGACCCGCGCGCGGTACTGCGGCAACTGGGTCCGGAAGCGTTGCAAAATCGCCTCCACATCCATCCCGATAATGGAATCGACCGGACCGCACATGCCGACATCGGTAATGTACGCCGTCCCTTCGGACAGCACCCGTTCGTCCGCAGTGGGCACGTGTGTATGTGTTCCGACAACCACCGACGCCCGCCCGTTACAATGATAGCCGAAAGCGACCTTTTCCGAAGTCGTTTCCGCGTGGAAATCTATGAACAATACGTTCGTTTTCGCCCCGAATGTTGCCAGAAATTCGTCGGCGGCGCGGAACGGGTCGTCCAGCGGCTCCATGAACACACGACCGACGATGTTCGCAACCCCGACGAGCACCCCGGCTTTGGTGCGGAACAAACCGCCGCCGCGCCCGGGGGCACCCGGCGGATAGTTCATCGGGCGCAGGACGCGCGGTTCTTCCGCGATCACCTGTACGCCGTCGTCTTTCGCCCACGTGTGGTTGCCCATAGTAACCACATCGATGCCACTCGTCAAGAGGCAGTGCGCAATTCCCGGCGTAATGCCCCACCCCCCCGCGATATTTTCCGCGTTGGCGATGACCATATCGGGGCTGAATTCGTCACGCAACCCCGGCAGGGTAGCCAGAACCGCGTCCCGCCCCGGCTTACCAACGATGTCTCCGAAAAAAAGAATCTTCATTGTAAGTGGACAGTGGACAGTGGACAGTGGACAGTGTGGAGAGTTCTCGGTAATCTTTCGACTTCCGGTTTCCCACTGTTCACTGATCACTATCCACTTACCACTACCTCTTTCTACTTCGCGTACTCGACGGAGCGGGTTTCGCGGATCACGGTCACTTTGATCTGACCGGGGTACTGCGACGCCATCTCCTCCTCTATTTTCCGTGCGGCGTCGCGGGCGAGTTGCATCGCCGCTAAATCGTCCACTTCGCCCGGTCGCACCATCAGCCGAATCTCGCGCCCCGACTGCACCGCGTATGTTTTCTCCACACCCGGGAACGCGTCGCCGATGGTTTCCAGTTTCTGCAACCGCTTAACGTAACTTTCCAGCATTTCCCGCCGCGCCCCCGGTCGCGCGGCGGAAATGGCGTCCGCGATCTGCACCAGGACCGCCTCGACCGTTTCCGGCTCGATGTCGTTGTGGTGCGCGCCCGCCGCGTGTGCCGCTTCCGCCGGTTCGCCGTACCGGAGCATGGTGTCGCGCGAGATCAGCGCGTGCGGCTGGTCATTCTCGTAGTCCACCTTGCCGAGGTCGTGGAGCAACCCGGCGCGCCGCGCGATCTCCACGTTCGCACCCAACTCCGACGCCATCGACACGCACAGGTTCGACACCTCGATGCTGTGCGTCAGGATGTTCTGCCCGTAACTGGTCCGGTAGCGCATCCGTCCGACGAGCCGGATCAGTTCGGGGTGCATCCCGGAAACGCCGCTTTCGAGCACCGCCCGTTCGCCCGCCTCGCGCATCTTCTCCTCGACTTCACCCCGCGCCTTGTCGACCACTTCCTCAATGCGCCCCGGGTGGATCCGCCCGTCCATCACCAATGACGACAGTGCGATGCGCGCTATCTCGCGCCGCACCGGGTCGAAGCAGGAGACGACCACCGCCTCCGGCGTATCGTCGATGATCACGTCCACCCCCGTGAGCGTCTCGAACGCCCGGATGTTGCGCCCTTCGCGCCCGATGATGCGCCCTTTCAGGTCGTCGGACGGCAACGGCACGACCGAGACCGTGGTTTCCGTCGTCTGCTCCACCGCGCACCGCTGAACCGCGAGCGTGACGATGTTACGCGCGCGCCGCTCCCCCTCTTCTTTCGCCTTTTCCTCGATGTCGCGGATCAGACGTGCCGCTTCCATGCGCGACTCGTCCTCCACGGCGTGCAGGACCTGCGCTTTCGCCTCGTCGGTGTTGAGTCCGGCGACGCGTTCCAACTCCACCCGCTGCCGTCCGAGCAGGTTTTGTAACTCGGTCCGTAGCCGGTCGGCTTCGGTTTCTTTCTCGCCCAGAACCTGTTCTTTTTTTTCCAGATTCTCTCCCCGCCGGTCCTGAGTCTCCTCTTTTTGCGCCAGTCTGCGCTCCAGCCGTCCGATTTCCGCACGCTTGTCGCGGTTCTCACGTTCCAACTCGGCGCGGAGGCGGTATGTTTCCTCCTTCGCCGCGACAATCGTTTCTTTACGTCGGGCCTCGATATTTTGGTCCGCTTCGTCTTTTTGCTTTTTCAGTTCGGTTTCCGCCTGTTTGAGTTCTCGTTCCCGAGGTTCGAGGCGGAAGCGTACAAATCCCATAATCACAGCACAGGCGACAACGGCTGTCACCAGGGCGTCCACGGCAAAATGCGTAATATCTATAGTTCCCCTCACCTCCAGACTTGTTTTAATACTAACAAGCGTCCGGCGGGTCGGCGGAGCGATTCCTTACATACTGGGCAATAGGCGTCGCCGGTCCTCTCCTTAGCCGTACGCGCCCACTGACAGTATACGGCGATTACCGGGGTTTTTCCTGCGTGATTTATTACGCGTCCGGGGCGGGTGATAGAATGGAAACCGCGTTTTGCTTAGACTGGAACCGTGAATCGTAATGAGTTATGCCCGCGCCCGCTTGTGGCTGGGAATCTGTGGGGTAGGAACCGTCGTCGTGCTTTGCGTACTGACACTCGCCTTCCGCCTTCCGGCGTTGTTGCCGCGCACCGATACGCAACCGTTGTGGCGGGACGCGGTCGCGCTGACCGCCGTGCTTTTCGCCTACGCCGCGCTCCAGGGGGCGTTCGACTTCTTCGGTGGTCACATCCTCCCTACCGAATACGGACGTACCCGTGTGCGCTTCGGAACGTTCCTCGCCGGGTGGCTTCGCGGGGTCGTGGCACACAGCCTGATCCTCCTTTCCGTCGGACTCGCTCTGATCGTGGCGGCACGGGCGGGCGGCTTCTGGGGTACGTCGGGTGCGTTCCTTCTGATCAGCCTGGTCCTGCTCGCCGCACAGACAATCTTCGCGGGCTTGGTCGGCGGCATCCGGTGCCGGAGGGGCGGAAACTCGGGAATGTCCGAGGCTACAGCGGTCACGCTCGCCGGAAGCGATAGCGCGTACTTTACGGGCGGCATCGCCGGAGTACCCGGCTTCGAAACGCTCGTGGTCCCCGCGCGGTGGCAGAAAGTCTTCTCGCCGGAAGAGTGGGCACTGATCCTGCGTCGTCGGTCCGGAAGTCTGACGACCGGGGCGAGGAATCGCGGGCTGGCACTCGCCCTCGGCTTCAATACAATTGGTTTCGCGCTCGCCTGCGCGCTATCCGGCGGCACGGCGAGCGTCGCAGGGCTGGTGTCCACAAGCCTGTGGTTCACCCTGTGGTCGTTCGTCGGCTTGCTCGTTCTCCCGACGCCGTCCCAGCAAGGCGTTTTCGCGACCGATGCGTTCGCGCGGGCGCGGGGCGAGGACACCGCGACGCTGTCCGAGGTCATTCGCAAACTGGACCGGGATCAGGACGACGAACCCGCGCGCCCCGACGGAGTGGAACGGATTTTCCATCCGCTACCATCGGTGGAGCGGCGTCTCGCCCGCCTGAGCGCGCCCGAAACCGCCGCCGCACCCGGCGCGTGGCATGCGGCACGGATGGCGATCTACCTGTCATGGGCGGGGATGAGTTTCCTGTCCCGCGCGGTACATTGCAACGCCGGACGCCCGGACGCGTGGGTGTTCCTGCCGAGCGACTGATTTTGCTCTTACCCGCCGCGCCCGCTCTCGCTTTTGCTCTCACCCCCCAACCCCCTCTCTCATCGGAATGAAAGAGGGGGAGACAGAGGGAACGCAGTTCCCGCGATCCCGGTCAAGCAGGGCGGTCCCGTTTTGTCGGGCGGTTTGGGAAACGGAACCACCTCGTTCTACCGGACTCCCCCTCTTTCATTCCGATGAGAGAGGGGGTTGGGGGGTGAGAGCAAAAGCGAGAGCAGGCGCGGCGGTGAGAGAGAAACGAGAGCGGGCGCGGCGGTGAGAGCAAAAGCGAGAGCGGGGTGGAGGCTGCAAACGCCATAGAAAATCAGTCCCCCTCCCCAAACTCCTCCATACTCCCGTTATACAGTTCTGCGACCACGCGCTTGATCACGTCCGATCCGAAGCCACGCCGCGCCAGGAACGCCCACAGTTTTTGCTTCGCTTGCGGGGATTTGTCGGCGGGGCGTTCTCCGACGCGTTTTACCGCCAGTGCGCGCACGGTATCCCGCTCTCCGTCCTCGTCCGCGTTCTCTGCCAGCGTTTCCTTGATAGTGTCTGCCGAGACGCCTTTTTGCCGCAGTTCCATCGTGATCGCGCGGTCGCCGTGTGTGCGGGAGCGCGATGCGGCGAAGCGTGCGGCGAAATCGGCGTCGTCGAGCAGATGTTGCTCGTGCAGGTAGCGAATCGTGTCCGCGATGACTCCCTCATCGTACTCGCGGCGTTTCAGTCGGTCGGAAATCTCCCGCTCCGTGCGCGCGCGAAACGACAGCAGACGGTACGCGTCTTCGCGGGCTTTGCGGCGGTTTTCGGCGTCCGCGAGTTCGGTTAGCCGTTCGGAGGTTACGGATTGCCCGACTTTGAGCGATAGCGCGACCGCGACATCGGCGAACAATCCGAGGGCGAATTTACCGTCGATGTACACGTTTACGCGGTCCTTGTGGCGGGCTTGCTCCTCGATAGCGGTTATGGTGCCTGGCGTTGCGTCTCGTGCCCCCACCCCCCCAGCCCCCCTCCCCCGCTCCGCAGGAGAGGGGGGAGACCTGGAAAATATGTGGGTAGGGCGCACTCGTGCGTTGGCAACTGCTCCCCCCTCTCCTGCGGAGCGGGGGAGGGGGGCTGGGGGGGTGGGGGCACGAGACGCAACGCCCGTACTCCTTATGATTCCCTTCGGCAAAGGCGTTTCATTATCCGGTTCCATTCTATAGTTGTACCGCACGGAAACCGCTCTCAAATCATTACACCGATGCCTATCACCGTTAAAGAATGAATCATTTCACACCATTGACCGTATGCCATCTGCAGGAAAGCATGGTCGGTAACGAGAAATTCTTTGTTTGTTACCCAAACGAAAGGATTATGACATGAACCAAAAAATCATTGCCGGCATAACGATTGCGCTCTGCGGCGTTTTCAGTCTCAATGGCGGTGTTTTTGCCCAGGAGCCCAAACCGAAAGTGAAAGCGAGACAGTCTCCCGGCACCATCGGCACCAAACAACTTGCCGGTACTGAGGGGCAAGTAGGAACCACGTACACGTTCGAGGCGAAGGAAGCCAGCCCCCGGTTTAATTTCACCCTTTTAAGTGCGATGTACACCGTCGATAATCTGCCGCGCCCCGCAGGGGCATACGCGCCCGGTAAAGACGACAAACTACTCGTACTATGCTACCTGATCCACAACCCGAATAAAGAAGACATCACCATCGCGGCGGAAAACTTCGCGTTGGAACATTTCCAGGCGGTCGCTTCCGACAACAAAACGTTCAACTGCGAATCCACGCCGGTCGCCCTGAACGAAGGTAGTCGCAAACCCGGCAAGCCGTATCCAGTCGCCGATCTCGTCCTGAAACCGGGACAGAAGTCAGAAACGCTCCTCGCCGCGATCCGGGTTCCCGCCGTAGCGTCCGTGCCGAAACTGATCATCCAGCGCGGGCGGGTCGGCACGAACGAACAAGTTGTGCGTTTCGATCTGAGAGGGAAGATCAAGCCACTACCCGCGCCGTTCGCCGATCCCTCCGACGCGAGCGGTGCGACTGCGCGAGCGGAGATACCGGCGAAGGTCGGCGACGACTGCATCGGCATCCGTAGCGATTTCAGAGTCACTTCGCTCGCCTACAGCGGCGAAGCCATCGGCGATGTCGCCCCGGATGAGGGAGGGAGACTGCTGGTAGTGGGCGTCACAGGGACATATAAAAATGGACTGCGCGGGGGAGTAGTGACCGGCGGGGCAGACACGTTCGCCGGGTACTATACGGACGCGGGCGGGGAGAAGGTGACAGGCGATGAAGCGACTCTCACCATTTATCGGGCGACGCGTCCGGTACTGGTCGATAGCGAGGACCACGACTACGGCGAGAAATACTCGTTCCGGATGATCTTCCGTGTCCCGACCGGTGTATCCCCGAAAAGTCTGGTTCTGCACAAGCCAGTCGTCGGACGATGGGGGCGGGGAAATGGAAAGCCGTGCCTATCTGTTCGATCTCTCTGCGGTGAAGTAACTACTACACGCTTATTGCACGCGGACGGCATTGACCATGCGTCGGTGCTGTCCGCATCGGATAACAAAGAAAGGTTTTCTCCATGCATAAGATTTTACGATACGGGACTCTCGCCATAGTGTGCGCGGTCGGCTGCGGCACCCAAGCGGTTCTCGCCCAATCCGGGAAGACGAAAACGAAGCAAGCCCCCGGCACCATCGGCACGAAACAGATGGCGGGGGGCGAGGGTCAAATCGGGACCACCTACTCGTTCGAGCGCAGCCCGGACTACCCGCGCTTCAACTTCACGCTCGTCAGCGCGGCGTACTCTGTCGAGCGGTTGCCGTTCAAGGACGGCTCCTTTACCCCGCTGAAGGACGAGAAACTGCTCGTCCTGCGCTATACGCTTCAAAACCCGACGAAAACCGACATCGAGATTACATCCCCCTATTTCGCGAAGGTGACGTTCCAGGCAGTCGCCACGAATAATAAAACGTACAGTGCGGATCGGACGCCGTACGCGCTGATGGAGGGCGGGCGACCCGCCGGGAAGCCGTACCCGTTCGCGGACATCGTTTTGAAGCCGGGACAGAAGTCGGAAACATTGGTCGCCGCGATCCTGATTCCGGCGGATGTGAGCATTCCGAAACTGGTTGTACAACGCGGGCGCGTCGGGACCAAAGAGAAAGTGACCCGATTCGACCTGCGCGGGGTGATCAAGCCGCTCCCCGCGCCCATCGCCGACCCCGCCGATCCGAGCGGCGCGACGGCACGGGCGGAAATCCCGGCGAAGATCGGCGATAGCTGCGTCGGCGCGTTCAGCGATTTCAAAGTCGAGTCGATGGCGTATACAGCGGATGCCATCGGGGACGCCGCGCCCCCGGATGGCGGCAAAATTCTCGCCGTTACCGCATCCGCGAATTATGGAAACGGCGCGCCGATGACGCTGTTTACGACCGAGGACAAAGTCACCGGCTACCTGAAAGACGGCGACGGGGAAAAGATTGTCGCGGTCGAGGAGATTTTCAAAACCACGCGCCCCGAACCCGCAGTGATCGAATCTCATTCTTACGGCGACACGGTCCGGTTCCGGATACTGTTCAAAGTCCCGAACGGAGTCACGCCGCAAAAACTGTACCTGCGTAACGACTCTTACATTGAGGGCGGACCGAAGGACGGGCGTGAATACGTGTTCGATCTGTCCGGCGTGAAGTAGATCGGAAGCGAGAACCCGCACACGGACCGGTCGCGGTCCGTGTGCGCGGCAGAAGTAAGGAAAAACCATTGACCGAGAATCAAACGCCGGACACCACCGGCAAAGAACCGAAAACCGTCGTCCCGCAGTCCGCCACTTCGGGGTTGGACGCCCTACAGACCGTTTTCTTCGTTACATTTATGATGGGTTGCTTTTTTCTTGCCACCCGCCCGACACAGGTACAAGCCGCCCTGCTTTTCCGCTACGCCCTGATCGCGGTCGGTGCCATCGGCTTGATCGTCGTTGCCGTCCTGAAAAAGAAGCAGGCGTGATTTCGGGGCGCGAAGGGATCACCGCCCGCGCCCTCGACTCCAAACCGCCCGGTTGCAAAAAACCGGCGGCGTACCTTTCCGATTTCGAGAGTGGCGACGCAGTATCCCGATGGCGGGAGAATAGTTCCCGCGTCGAACCCCGTTATCCGGTCTCAATCGGGTTCGGAGACGCGCAAATGACGAAGTCATTTCGCAAGTCGAAAGGATATTCCCATGTCAACCGTGATTCCATCTGCACCCGCCCCGGCGAAAGCCTCCGTTGCTCCGAAGATCGCTCTGTGGACGGGGCGTGTGCTCAGCGCACTCCCCGCCCTCTTTATTCTGTCGAGTGGGGTGAACGCGATGACAAAATCGCAACAGGTTCTTGACGGCATGAGCCACCTCGGGTATCCGTCGCATACCGCCCCGATCATCGGTGCCCTCGCCCTTGTTGCCTCGATCCTGTACCTGATCCCACGGACAGCGGTGCTCGGAGCGATTCTGCTCACGGGCTATCTGGGCGGGGCGGTGGCGAGTCATCTGCGCGTCGGCGATCCCACGTTCTTCGCCGTGATATTCGGTGTACTCCTCTGGGGCGGTCTGTACCTGCGCGATGAGCGGGTGCGCGACCTGATTCCGCTCCGAAGTCGGGTACACTCGCTCCCGAATGAATCCGCTTAATCCCCCTGCTTCAGTCGATGTCGTCGTGATCGGCGGCGGTCACAACGGTCTGGTTTGCGCGAACTATCTGCGACGCGCCGGGCACACGGTGGCCGTGCTGGAGCGGCGACCGATAGTCGGCGGCGCGGTCTGCACCGAGGAGATTTTCCCCGGCTACAAATACGATGTCGGCTCGTCGGTGCATATCATGGTGCATCAGACGCGCATCGTCGAGGAACTGAATCTCGCGGCGCACGGATTGGTGTACTGCCCGATGGACCCGTGGGCGACCTATCCCCTGCCGGACGGCTCCGGGCGCGTTATCTGCTTTCACAAATCCATCGACGAAACGTGCGCGAGCATCGCAGAAGTGTCGCCGGAAGACGCGGTCGCCTATCGCAAGTTCATCGCGGCGTGGACACCGATTGCGCACGGGACGTTCAAAGCGTTCCTCGCCCCGCCGACGATGATGAGCCTGGGGCGACACCTGATGATGGCGAAGGGTCCGGCTCCGGGAACCGAGGAATCGCTCCGGCAGACGTTCACGAGTTACGGGCGGCTCCTCGCGGAAACGTTCACGTCGCCGCATGTGCGGGCGGGCTTGGCGTGGCTGGCGGCGCAGTCGGGACCGCCGCCGACCGAGATGAGTTCCGCGCCGTTCGCGACGTGGCACGCCGTGATCCACGAAACCGGCGCGGCGCACCCGAAAGGCGGTTCGGGCATGCTGACGAAAGCACTCGCGGGCGCGCTCTCAGCGGCAGGCGGGCACGTCTGCCTGGACGCGCCAGTCGAGCGTATTTTGGTCGAGAACGGGAAAGCGGTCGGAGTGGTGCTGGGCGGCGGGGCGACGATCCGCGCGAACGCCGTAGTTGCCGCGTGCCATGTCGTGACGACGTTCACGAAGCTACTTCGACCGGACGACGTTCCCGGCGATTTGCTGAAGCGGGTCGGTAATATAAACATCGGCAACGGGTTCGGCGCGACCGTGCGCTGCGCGTCGTCCGAACTGCCCGACTACGGCGACGGCGGGCGCGGCACGGCGACAAAAACGCACCACGGGATGCAACTCCTCTGCCCATCCGAGCAGTTCTTAGCCGACTCGTACGCCGATTATTTCGCCGGGATGCCGTCCCAAAAGCCGCCCGTACTCGCGATGACGTTCTCGCCGATAGACGACACGCTCGCCCCGCCCGGACAGCACGTCCTGTCGCTCTGGTCACAGTATTTCCCCTACAAGCGGCGCGACGGCAAACAGTGGGACGACTGTGCGGACGAAATGGCGGGTTCGATCATGGAAACCCTGTACTCCTACGCTCCGAACCTGCGCGGCAAGATCACAAACCGCTATATCCAGACCCCGCTCGAAATCGAACGGCGCATCGGGCTTATCCAGGGGAACGTGATGCACGTCGAGATGAGTTTCGACCAGATGTTCGCGTTCCGCCCGCTCCCGGAACTGGCGAACTACGCGACCCCGATTGCGGGTTTGTTCCTGTGCGGCGCGAGCACCCATCCCGGCGGCGGCGTGTTCGGCGCGTCCGGCTTGAACGCGGCGGGCGTGGTCGCGCAAAGGCTGCGCAAAGGCTGGCGGCGGTTGCTGCCGCTGTGATGCCTCGGTGTAGAGATGAAGGGTTTGGCTGTTCTCAAAGCGAATAACAAGACAACATGATGCCGCCACCCGACCCGACGCCCGCCCCGCCCCCCGTACTCACGGACGCGGCGAACCCGACGCCACCCCCGGTACTAACGCCGCCCGTGCCGCAGGAGAACCCGTGGGTGGTGAATCGCGCCGCGCCGCCCTCTGTCGAATCGCTCCACATCGAATACGTCTCC
>JAYULM010000028.1:0-1527 GCA_043763605.1 Armatimonadota bacterium
CGCGACCGTCGCCTATGACGGTGGAACGAAATCGATCCTCGCCGTGCGCGGCGCGACTATGGTGCAACTCAAACTCGGCGAATCGCAGGCGCAGGTCAACGGCGTGACGCGTACGCTCGCGGTCCCGGCGCAGGCGGTGAACGGCACGACGCTGGTCCCCCTGCGCTTCGTCTCCGAGGCACTGGGCGCGGCAGTGAAATGGCAGGCGGCGAGCCGCACGGTTATTATCAGCACAAGCGAGAATGCCTCCAACAGCGAGGGCGAACCGGTGGAAACACCGGTCGCATCGGCTGGGGCACCGGAAGCGACCGGGTTCACTCACGATGGCGCACGCACCCTGCGCGGCGGTGATGTGTTGACTGCTACGCTACGCGGTACGCCCGGCGGTACGGCGTCGTTCTCCGTGCCGGGGATTACAACGGCGAAAACCGTGCCGATGAAAGAAACCTCGGCGGGGGTGTATCAGGGCGCGTTCACAATTCCGAAGGGACTGACAATCAATGGAGCGTCCTTGCTCGGCTCACTCAAAGTAGGGACGAAGGCGGCACCGATCATCCAGGCGGGGAACGCCGTCACCGTGGATTCGGTCGGTCCGAAGTTCGATAACCTGTCGCCCGCCGCGAACGCGTCGCTCGCACCGGGGAAACCGCTTATCTACGGCACGTACACGGACGCCGGATCGGGCATCAATCAGGAAGGCACTCGCATCCTGGTCAATGGGACGGACGTTACTGCAGCGGCGACCGTGACAGACGCGTTCTTCTCCTACAGCCCCCCCGCCGATCTGCCGCTGACCAAAAACACAGTCACGGTGGTGACGAAGGATGTCGCGGGCAACGAAAGCCGTAAGGAGTGGGCGTTCACGCTCACGGCGGCGGAAAGCCTGATCCAGTCCGTCACACTGACGCCGGAACTCAAGACGCTGGAACCCGGAGACGAAGTAACCGTCCAGGCGACCGCCGCACCCGGCGGCAAAGCGCGGTTCAGCATCGGCGGGTCGGTCGTCAACCGCGCGATGCGCGAGGAGCCAGCCGGTGTATATAAAGGAACGTACACGATCAAAAAGGGCGACTCGCTCACGCAGGCACCCGCAACGGTAACGTTCACGTCGGCGGCGGGTAAGACGGTGACACAAGCCGCCGCGCAGCCAGTGACAATCGCGGCGGGCGCGCCCGAAAAACCGGCGATCACCAGTCCCAAAGACGGCGGAGCGGCGGGCGAGAGCGTGACCATCACCGGGAAAGCGAAACCGGGTGCGACCGTACGCTACTCGCTCCGCTACGACGGGACGCTACTGATTCTCCCGGCGGGCGGCACGGTCACGGAGGGCGAGGTGAAAGCGGACGCGTCGGGCAACTGGACGATTCCCGCCATCGCGCTCAGTGCCCCGCTCGGAATCACGAAGGTGTCGTACACCCTGACCGCTGTAACGGTCGGCGCGGCATCGGATCAGGTGTCCGAAGCGGCTACGGTGCAGTTCCGGCGGTGAGAGGAGGGTTTTGGGTGGTTGGGTGGTTGGGTGGTTGG
>JAYULM010000029.1:0-1522 GCA_043763605.1 Armatimonadota bacterium
ACCGGGAACGTATCGCTACCGGGTCTGTCGCACCTGGTGCGTCCGCCGAAGGCGCATAGCGGAACGGTTCACCGTCCGACAACCACCAACCACTAACCACTGACCACTGACCACTGACCACTAACCAACAGCCCTATCGATCCGCACCCGGACTTTGTCCGTGCCGACCAGCGCGACTACATCGCCCACATACACATCGTTCGCCGTGGTTGCCGCCAGCGCGACCGTATGATCGTCCACCGCGTAAACCTTTTTGCCGATTACGGCTTGCGATTGCGCCCCCGAGAAGTCGTAGATGAACGAGCCGGTCTTCTCGACGCGCGCGCCTCTTGCCCCGCTCGCGCCGCCCGTGTTGTCCGCCCCCTCAAACGCCACGCCCGCGAACGTGTGCCCCGCCGTGTCCGCCGCCCGCGTCAGATAGCCGGTCGCGTCCACGGTCATCGTCAACGCCCCTTTGAAAATCTTGACATTGGCGAGAACGTTCATCGCGACGAGATGCCCGTCCTTACGCTCGCCGTCATAGTTGCCTGTCAGTGCCGCCATAAATCGTCCCTTTCCGGGCGCAAGTAGCCGAAAACTACTTGCGCCCTGCGGCGATGTTCGCCGCCAGTCGCTTCGCGTCCACGCCGTAGCGTTTCGCCATCTCGGAAACCTCCGCAGTCACCGTCACCGCGCCGTCCGCTGGCGAAATGCCTCCGAAGGGCGTTTCGCCTGTCTGCCGCGAAAAGTGCGGCACCGGGACGACCGCCCCGCGCGGCAACACCACCGGCATCGCGTCCAGCAACGCGGCAACGTCAGCGGCGACCGAGCCGGTCGAACCATCGGAAAACAGAACCGATCCCGGCGCGGACAACAGCCGCGACGCTGGTGCCACCATCGCGGGCGTCAACTTCCCTGCCGCCGAGAACCGCGCCAGCGTCTCCGCGACCTGCGCCGGGTGTAAAAAACCGGTGCCCGCCACCCGGGGCGTCGCCGTCACCGCCACATGATCGAGCACAAACCCGCCGTCGTCGTGCTTCGTGAAACCCACCGAAAACTTCCCGGCGTCTCGCGCCTGGATATGCTGTTGGATGCCCGCCGAAAACACAATCGCCCCGTACAACTTGCCGCCCTTATGGAACAGCGCGACCACCTCGCCCAGCGGGTCCAGCGGACCGTTCCGGTGCTCGGTATTCACCCGTACCGGCTCCGACCCCGCCTGAAACCGCGCCACGACCTGATCCAGATCGTCCGGCGTCACCGTCACACCGACATCCCGGTACTCGCCCGCCTCGAACAAGCAAACGGGCACCGGCTGATCACCGACCGTCGCCGCGAACAAAAACGGCGACCCCGGAGAAACGAAAGATAACATGGGAAAACCTCCTGTAGTAGTCAATAGGGAGTCGCGATGACGATTCCGGCGTGGATGATCGCGACCGATGATCGGTTTCGATGATGGGTTGGGATCGTCGGTTTCGATCACGGGTTTCGATCATCGGTTTCACCGACGCCTATAGGTGGCTCCGCCACCGAGCGTCCT
>JAYULM010000030.1:0-5278 GCA_043763605.1 Armatimonadota bacterium
ATCGGAATGAGAGAGGGGGAGGAGATGCACCGGAGGCGAGACATTTACCGCGTGCCCTCTGGCTCCCCCTCTCTCATTCCGATGAGGGAGGGGCACCCAGAGGGTACCCGGGGGAGGGAGGACAACGACGAGGGGGCTGGGGGGTGAGGTTCCCCGCTAAATCTCGCTGACAGCCCGCGAGATCAGGGAGCGGGCGACGGACTGCGTCCCTGTGTGTGCCATGTAGTCGGTAGACAGATCGAGGAACCCGGCTAAGTAGTCGAGTTTATCGTCGCCGATGTCCACGAATTGGCGCAGGTTCTGGATCGCGTTCTCCCGCGTGATGCCGCGTTCGGCGATGAAGTTACCCGCCCACCCGGAAACTGCCCCGAGCGAGGTGCTGATGAAGCCCAGTTTATCGTTGTCGCCGCCGCCCGGGATCAAGTCCTTCATCCGCTGGAACGTCGCGTTCTGAGTCAGTTCGCTCGTGCCGCCCTGCCCGACGCGGTCAAGTACCGTGCGCATGAAATCCGGTCCGAGCGGGATCAAGCCGTCGAACGTCAGCAGTGCCGCCATCCGGATTAGCGAATCCTTCTCGTAGGAAGCGAGTGCTGCGACGAAATCGCCGATGGAGTCGCCGGGGAGTCCGTTGGTGTTGCAGAACGCCGCCACTTCGGCGACCAATTTCACGCCCAGATCGAACGCCTGCGTCTTATCCGCCTTCGGCGTGATGCGCGACAGGAAGCCGAGGAAGGGAATCTTCTCCCCCACCTTGTTCGCCATCGCAACCATGCCGAGCGTTTTGTCGGTCGCGTCCACGGTCTGATACAGCCACAGCGCGCGCTGGTACCCTTCCGAGGGGCTGTTGTACAGTTCGAGGGCGCGTTGCTTGACCTGACCGAGTATCGCGGGGTCACTTTCGCCGGTCACGACGGCGACAGTCGCGTCCCAGCCGACGATGTTCTGCCACTGTCCCGGCGCGACATAGTCGAGTGCCTTCAATGCCCGCACGGTAAAACCGTCCGCCGGAAGCATGTTCACCGCTTGATCGATTGCTACTGCCATAATTTTATCCTCCCGCCAGTTTTTTCAACGCGTCCAGATTGAATTTTTGAATCCAGCCCTCCCGACCCGCCGCGTCGAGCGCGGGCGACAGGGAACGAACCTGCACCTGAAACCGGTCGCCGACCAGGATCGCGGTGCCCTTGTCGCCGACGCTCGCGGACGGGTAGCCGCCGAGCCGCCCGTTCGCGGTCGCGAACTTGGCTTTCGCTTCGGGGTTGGTAAGGGTGTCCGAGATAGAAAGGGAGGCAATCTTTTTGCCGTCCTGAACGACCTCGGCTTGCGCGAACCCTTTCTTCTCCTGCGTGTAGGTGACTTTATAGCCGCCTCCCGCCGGGGGGAAGATCTTGTTCAGCGCGGAGCCTTCCACCGGTTTCCCGGGATTGGCGGGCTTGATATTCCCGACCGGGCGCGGCCTCGGCGCGTTCGAGACGGGCGGCGGCGGCGGCGTCTGAGTATTGGACTGGTTTGGATTGCACCCCGTTAGCGCGGTCGATACAACGATGGCGCAGAGTGCCCCGAGAAATGGCGCGCGTTTTGAGATTTTCATGTGTTACTTCTCCTACCGAACAATGTACCTGATAACGCATGATTTTTAACTGTAACAAACAGGCGTCAAAAATGCCATAATAGATACGGGCACGAGGATGTTGCCCGATTGCGCTTTTCGTTCGATGAAAGGAATTCCAGGGGGCATGGTTACTCTGCTTGCCGTAATCGCGGTCGTCGCCGCGATGGCTGTCGTCTATTTCGCGTTCGAGTCGTTGCGTCTCGGTCGGGTCGCCGAGGAGTTGGAGGGCGAGAACGCCGACCTGCGCGGACGCCTTTCCAATCTTGTTGTCGAAGTGCGCCGGTTGCGCGAGTCGTCCGGCTTGCCGTCCGAGCCGACGACGCAGTCTGCCAACGACGAACTGATGCCACTGCGCCGTGCCGTGCGCGGGGTCGCGGCGCGAAACCGCCCGGCACGGGTGAC
Source organism: Armatimonadota bacterium (assembly GCA_043763605.1). GTDB lineage: Bacteria > Armatimonadota > Armatimonadia > Armatimonadales > Armatimonadaceae > JACMIU01. Next base: position 2,015 of record JAYULM010000030.1, read on the forward strand.
GGACAGCCCGGATGTGGTCGCGATCATTTCCGCCGACCCCGCCGAGAAGAAGCGGATCGGCGAGGCACTGACCGCGAACGGGTACCGCGCCACCGAGTCCCCCCTCGCCGACGCCCCCCGGTTCGCGCACGAGCTTTCCACCGCCGCGATACTGTTCGATCTGCGTGATCTCGGTATCGCGACCGGGGCGAAAGTAATGCTCACCGCCTTCGCCTCCGACCCGCTCGCGCGGGAGGTGCCGCTATTCGCGCTCGTCGCCACCAACACCGACCGGGAACGGCTGATCGATGAAGGTCTGTTCACGACCGCGTTCGTGGCACCGACCGACCCTGCCTTGCTTTCCAGCAGTCTCGGCGCGGCGATCATCCGGCGGCGGACGCGATCCCAACGGGCAGAGGCGGCGCGGACTTTATCGTCGGCGTTATCCCGCCCCTGAACCCGCAACCAATGTAATACGTCCGGTGTCTCACCAATCATACATCCGATGTCATTCCAACAAATTCCCCCGCAGTTTCCCGTAACCCCCGCACAGGCACAGCAGGCGCAACAGTTGGGGCGAAAAGGGGCGATGGGTTGCGGCATCGTCTGGTTGATCATCGTTTCCGCCATCGCGCTCCCCGAAATCATCGGTAGCGGCGGAGGCTTCTCTGCCCTGTTCCTGATTCCTTTTTACGCGGTCGGGGTCGGTATGATCGCATGGGGGCTGGCACCGACCGTCCGCGCCCTGAAGATCACGCCGCCGGAGATCCATGTGTCGTCCGACACCGTTCGGCTCGGGGAGTCGTTCGACTTCCGGTACAATCAGGTCCTCAAAGACCGGCTGGATGTCGATTTCGGGCGGGCGGTGTTCGTGATGCGGGAAACGGCGACGTACCGGCGTGGCACCGACACGTACACCGAAACGCACGAAATTCCGGTTGAAACCCGGGAATTGCACAGTGGCGCGTACACGGCGGGCGAGCAACTGGATCTGTCGCACCGGTTCACGGTCCCCCCGGACGGCATGCACACATTCCTCGCGGCGCACAACCGGATCGAATGGCTGATCAAGGTCAAAATCTCCATAGCCCGCTGGCCCGACGTGGACGAGTCGTACCCGATCCAGGTTCTGCCCGAGCGGTATCGCGGCTACGGTGCGGAGGACCGATAACACCGATGCTCAACAAGCTTTTTTCCTCCGAAGCCGCAGATATTTCCGTCCACTTCTCCGACGGGAATGACGGCAGGGTGTCGTCCGGTCTGCAGACATTCGCGCCCGGCGACACGCTCAACGGCTACATCGCGATCAATCCCGGCGAAACGGTTACATACAAAAAACTGATCGTGCGGGTCAAGTGGCGCACCGAGGGGCGCGGAGATACGGACGAGGGCGTCTGGACAACGACTGAGGAACCGGAAGGGACATTGACGCCCGGCAATGTGAAGACCGTCCCCTTTTCCGCCGTGCTCCCCGGCGAACCCTGGAGTTATTCGGGACGCTGGATCAGCATCGTCTGGGGAATCGAAGTCGAAGCGGATGTCGCCTGGAAGGTCAATCCGCGCCATTTCGCCCCGTTCATCCTCGCCCCGACCTGGGCAACCCCGGAGAGATGAACCGCCAAGACGCCAGGTTCGCCAAGATAGGAGAAGGAGAAGAGAAGGTTTGAAGTTTCTGCTTCTCGAATGTCGTGGAGTTTTCTCGATGGCGAGCGGGGCGAAAAACCTTTAATCCCTCTTCCCCTTTCTCCTATCTTGGCGAACCTGGCGTCTTGGCGGTTCAACAATCAAACCCAGCGGGCGTTGGGTCCGAAGTCGGCGCGATAGTATTCCGAGACGTGCGTTCCGGGCGGAAAGATCGAGTCCATTTGTGCCCGATCCTCGGCGGTGATCGTTTCCGACTCTGCCGCGATGTAATCCAAAAGTTGCTCCATCGTGCGCGGGCCGATGATCGGCGCGGTGACGCCCTCCTGCGCCAGCACCCATGCGGTCGCGAACCGGGCGGGGGCGATCCCGCGTCCGTTGCAATATTCGGTGAATCGCCCGACTTTCTCCAGCGCGACATCGTTATCGCGTCCGAACGGGGCGGAACGCTGGGCGTATCGTGCGTCGGCGGGGCGGTCCTTCGTGCCGTACTTACCGGAAAGCAAGCCGCCCGCGAGCGGTGCCCATGGGATCGTCGCGATCCCGTATGTCCGGCACATCGGGAGCAGTTCGCGCTCCACGCGCCGGTCGAGCAGGTTGTACGGCATCTGTTCGCAGATAAACCGGTTCAGCCCGTACTCCTTCGACGCCCAGAGTGACTCCACGATCTGCCACGCCCCGAAAGTGGACGTGCCGATGTAGCGGACTTTCCCGGAGCGGATCAGGTCGTCGAGTGCCCGCAGGGTTTCGTCAATCGGTATCGACGGCTGCGGGCGGTGCATCTGATACAGGTCGATATGATCCGTCTTCAGGCGTCGGAGCGAGTTTTCCACTTCGCGCAAGATGTGGAAGCGGTGTCCCCCCATTGCGTTCGGGTCGTCGTCCGCCATCCGGTTATAGAACTTCGTGGCTAGGAAAACCCGGTCGCGCCGGTTCCCGTCGGCTAACGCCTTGCCGGTGAATTCCTCGGACACGCCGCGCGAATACACGTTCGCGGTGTCGAGAAAGTTGATCCCGCCGTCCATCGCAGCGTGAATCATCGCCGTGCTTTCGGCTTCACTGGCACCATCGCCGAAGTTCATACAACCGAGGCAGAGGCGGGAAACCTGGACTCCCGTCCGTCCGAGCGCGCGATATTCCATGCACGGAGAGTACCCTATTTTCGCGCACTTGTTGTACAATCGATTCGGAAGGATTCTTCGACGGTGATTACACAAACGCAGTGCCGAGCCGCACAGTAAGAGGCGTTCCGTTGCCGGTCCGGGATCGTGTGCGTGTATCTTGCGGTAACGGGAAGCCGCGAGGCGATTTCCGCGCAACCGCCCGGGGAGAGGTCGGCGCATTACACGGTCTTTCAGGAATATATCCCTCGCCCCGGCGAACAGGTGACGATCCCCCCGACACGCTCCACTGGTTTCAGGGCGGTCATGAAGGCGCAGTAGTCTCCGAGTTCTCAACCCGGTCCCGCGACGAACACGATATTTTCACGGCCCCTCATATCGGACGGGAGACCGTGATCGCCGCCGTGCCGTAGCGCGAGGAACCTCACCCGTTTTGCTCCCTCCCGCCGCGCCCTCCCTCCCGCCGCCCCCTCCCTCATCGGAATGAGAGAGGGGGAGTCTGGAGGCGACACGTTTTCCCGCT
>JAYULM010000031.1:0-1516 GCA_043763605.1 Armatimonadota bacterium
CGTCCGGAGGACGCTCGGTGGCGGAGCCACCTATAGGCGTCGGTGAAACCGATGATCGCATCCGATGATCGCATCCGATGATCGCATCCGATGATCGCAACCGACGGACACAACCGATCAACCCAACTGACCACTGACCACCAACCACTAACCACTAACTCAACACCGCTCCACCGTCCCGACGCCCGCCTCTGTCAACGTCCCGGCGTCTTCGTCGCCGAGTCCGGTGTCGGTGATGAGCCGGGAGCAGACGGAGAGCGGGGCGATCCGCGCGAACGCTTTTTGCCCGACCTTGCCCGAGTCCGCGACCACGATCACCTCGCCCGCGTGTTCAAGCATGGCGCGCTTCACCTGCACGGCGTCGAAGTCTACGGCAGTCAGTCCGGCTTCGCCGTCCACGCCGGACACCCCGAGAAAGACCCGGTCTGCGTGGAGCGGTTCGAGGAAACGGACCGCAAGGGCACCGAGGTTGGCGCGGCGGCGCGGCTGGACCTGTCCGCCGATCACGATCACGGCGATCTGCGGCGCGGTATCCATCAGCAGTACCGCCGTCGGCAGGTTGTTCGTCACCACGGTAATGTCGCCTGCCTTCATTTCGGCGAGGGCGCGGGCGATCTCGTGCGTCGTCGTCCCGGCGTCCAGGATTACCGTCTCACCGGGGCGGATATGGGCGGCGGCGGCGCGACCGATGCGCCGCTTCTCGTCGTGGCGCGCCGCCTCACGCTCGTCGAACGGCGGCTCGTACAGCGATGTTTCCAGCGGCAACGCGCCGCCGTGGGTGCGACGGAGCAACCGCCGCGTTTCCAGCGCGGCGAGGTCGGCGCGCACGGTCGGCGCGGAAACGCCGAACGATTCGACCAGTTCCTCGACCGTGACTTTGCCGCGCTCCCGGAGCCGCTCGATAATACGCTGTTGTCGTTCCTCGACGAACATGATTCTGTGCTGGTATCCTTGACACGAAACGAATAGGCGACGCGGCGGCGGCGATCCCGTAGCCGCCGAAAATGTGGCAAACTCCGCCACTTAACGGTTTACCGTTTTTTCGCCGATTATGCTACCATAAGGACATGCTGACGCTCGAAGAATCTATCGCCGAAGAAAAGAAGCAGTACCGCGCCGCCGACAAAGCGTTGAACATCGAGTACCGGAAACTGTTAGCCGGGTTGGACGGCGCAGGGCGCGACAAATTGGTGCGCGCGCAACGCGCCTGGGTCGCGTTCCGGGACGCGAACGCGATGTTGCGGGGGCATTTCAGTCGCGGGAAAGTCCCCGTAAGCGATGCCGTTAGAGCGAGCGAGTTGCGACTGTATACCGCGCTCCGGGAGATGACCGAAGCACGTGCGTTAGAACTCGCCGCCATCGGGCAGGAGCGGGAAGCGGCGGCGAAGCCGTGATCACTTGTGTCCGTCGGTTTGGATCATCGGTTGCGGTCATCGGTTTGGATCATCGGTTGCGATCATCGGTTTCACCGACGCCTATAGGTGGCTCCGCCACCGAGCGTCCTCCGGACGCGCCG
>JAYULM010000032.1:0-1512 GCA_043763605.1 Armatimonadota bacterium
AACCGCCGCCGCGACGGATGCGGGCGGTGCCCCGAGCCGCTTGCCGCCGATGCGCAAAAGGATGTTCTGCGCTTCTTCGGTCCGTCCCTCGGTCCGTCCTTCATTGCGACCCGCCGTAATGCCGTCGCGCAGGATTTTCTGGTATGTTACGGATTGCGTCACCGGTCCGCACATCTGCCTTGCCTTGACAAAAAAGAACAGTTGAGGGTATATTCCCTGTGTGACGGGTTCCCCGACGGGCGAACCATCCCGGTTTCTCCAGAAAGGTCGTATCTCATGTTCTTAAACCTATTCTCCCGCTACGTCGCCGTTCTAGGTGCCGCTGTCGTTGCCGTTCTCACCCTGCCCCGCACGGCGTCCGCCGACTTCGCCATAGACTGGTCTACCAACGTCGTCTTACCGGTAGGCTCGGCACTAACGTTCACCCCCGGACAATCGCTGGTGCTGACGGGTACGACCACAGGTAGCCAGATTTTGCCCTACATGGCTACGCTGAACTTTATCAGTCCTACATCCACGGACAGGTTTCTGGTGGCACGCGCCACGCAGGGCGGAATCCCTAACACGTTAGCGTTCGCGATGGGTAACGGGGCGGGCACGCGCAGTGCCAGTCAACGCATCACGCTGGCTATCAGTGTCACCGGGGCACCGAGTCTTGTTGCCACCAACTTCGTGCTGGCAGACATAGATACCGGTATCAGCGGCACCCTGTGGCGGGATCAGGTGGAGGTCTTCACGCCGGGCGCGACGCTGACCGTGCAGAACCCCGGCGTCGTCGGCGTGAGCGGGCAGACCGCGACCGCTTTTGAAAGCCGCGTCAGTAATATCTTCCCCGACGGCAACGTCGGGGTGTCCTTCGTGCCAGGGACTCCCAACTTCAGCCTGGAGTACCGGAACGCACCGATTAGCCCACTCGATGGCACCACAATGAACATCGCAGTGTCGAACGTTTTGTTCGTCACGGTCCCGGAGGGGGGCACTCTCGGGTTGATGGGCATGGCGAGTTTCGGCGCGGCGTTGCTGCTACTCGCCGCGCGCCGACGACGGTGCCGCGCATCGGCGTAGTTTGCTGCACCCGCACGTGGAACAGATCGAGAGTAGCCGGGACCGGGGACACCATTACGTCCGGTCCCGGCTTCTTCGTTTATACGAGGATACGGAGTGCCCGAAACCCGGTAACACCGCCTTATCCCTCTTTCAGGTTCGGGAGGCACAGTGTGCGAGCGGCACCTTGCGCGTGGACTACGCCGTTGCAATCGCCGTCGTCCTGAGAAGCGGACGCGGGATCGCTCGCGTCACCCACCTGCCCACGTCGCTGATCGCATACCGGAGGCACGAACCGTTGATTTTGGCACGGAGGCGCATGCACGAACCGTTCAAGAGCAATCCACGGAATGAGGGTGTCTGCGACACCCAATAATCGAACTCGATCCCTTGCCCGATGCGGATCGGTCCCGACCCTAAAACGATAACTTTTTTCTTGTCGCTACTCATGCCGCTACATTAAATCAT
>JAYULM010000033.1:0-5216 GCA_043763605.1 Armatimonadota bacterium
TGTTCACGTTGATCCTCTGTCAAGCGAACGATGGCATGTTGTCTCATGCTCATTTATAACAAAAATATTTCAACTATTCAACGGGATAAGGTACTAAGCCCCTTTCGCACAGCGAATTGATGATGCATCCCGTCCGCTTCCGGGTGCTAATGGCACTTTCCGGGCGCGAACTGACCACGCGGCAGATCGCCGAAGCGTTGCCCGACATTTCCCGCGCCTCGGTGTATCGCCACGTCTACGCGTTGCACGAAGGCGAGCTTATCCGTGTCACGAGGGAGTTGCCGAACCGGGCTACGGTGGAAAAGGTATACACCCAGTCACCCGAACGGGTTACGCTGACGCCCGAGCCGGAGCGCACCCCGGAGGATTATCTGCGCTACTTCGGCGTATTCACACAGTCGTTCCAGGATCAGTTTCGCGTGTACATCCGCCAACCGGGGGCGAGTCCGATAGAGGACGGCGTTTCGCACTGGGATGAAGCCGTCTACCTTTCGCCCGAGGAGCGCGACGCATTGGTCGCCGAAATCCATGCGGCGGTGTCCCGCTACAAGCGCAACCTACCCGCCCCCGGACGTGTCCGGTTTCACGTAGCCCGTATCTTGATTCCCGAATCCCCCCGATCCGCAGACCGAACGTCGGCGGATGAACCGAAAGGAATGGATCAGCCATGAGCCTCCAGATCGAAAACCTCACCAAAACCTACCCCAATGGCGTCCGCGCTTTGAACGGCGTTTCTCTCACGATTGAGCGCGGCTTGTTCGGACTGCTCGGTCCCAATGGCGCGGGGAAGTCGTCGCTGATGCGCACTATTGCCACCCTGCAAGACCCTGATACCGGCTCGATCCGTCTGGGCGAACTGGACGTGCTCCGTGACAAAGACCGTTTGCGCCAGCGACTCGGCTACCTGCCGCAGGATTTCGGCTTCTACCCGACGCTTTCCGCTGAGGCGACATTGGAACATTTCGCTGCCTTGAAACGAATTCCCGCCGGGAAAGCGCGGCGTGAGGCAGTGCAGTATCTGCTCCAGCAAGTGAATCTGTACGACGTGCGCAATAAAAACGTCGGCGGATTTTCGGGCGGGATGCGGCAACGGCTCGGCGTCGCGGTGGCGTTGATCGGCTCCCCCGAATTAGTTATCGTAGACGAACCGACCGCCGGACTCGACCCGACCGAGCGGCACCGCTTCCTGAACCTGCTGTCCGAAGTCGGTGAGAACGTAATCGTGATCCTTTCGACGCACATCGTGGAGGACGTTCGCGAATTGTGCGAGCGCACTGCCATTATCGCGAAAGGGCGGGTGATCGCGCAGGGGAACCCCGAAGATGTGATCGCGGGTGTCGGAAAGAAGATCTACAAGCGCGTGTTCGACAAAGCCGAACTCTCCGAGGCACAAACCCGTTACCATGTAGTGTCCACGCGGCTGATTGCGGGCAAGCCGGTAATGTTCATCTACAGCGAGACCGAACCCGGCGACGGCTTCACCCCGGTCGAAGCGGACCTCGAAGACGCGTACTTCTATTACACCGGCATCGCCACGCGGCAAGGAGAACTGGCGGCATGAGAGACTTTGGGGAAATCTTCCGATTCGAGTTGCGGTTTCGGTTCCGGCAGGTGTCCACGTACATCTTCTTCGCGGTAATGGTCGCGCTCGCCGTGCTGTTTATCTCTACAGACGTAGTGCAGATCGGGGGCGGGTCCGGGCGGGTGCAGGGAAACGCGCCGTACGTAATAACGTTCGCCGGGACGATCTTGATCGCGTTTGGTTCCGTAATCGCTTCAGCGACCATGGGGACTGCAGTCTATCGCGACTTCGAGGCGAACGCGCATGAACTGTTTTTCGCGACCCCGATCAGCAAGGCGGGGTATCTGCTCGGTCGGTTTTTCGGTGCCTACGTTGTCACAGCGTTTATTTTTAGTGGCATCCCGCTCGGCTTCATGATCGGTACGGTCGCGCCGTGGGCGGACAAAGCGTCGTTCGGACCGTTCAATCCTGGCGCGTACCTGTCGTTCATTGGCATTTTTCTGCTCCCGAACCTGCTGTTCATCGGCGCGTTGTTCTTTATCTTCGGCGCATTGACCCGGAGTTTGCTGGCGATATACGCGCAGGGCGTACTTCTCCTGATCGGGTGGGGGATCGCGCAAAGTCTGCTCAGCAGTCTGGACAACCGGGTGCTCGCCGCGTATTTCGACCCGTTCGGACTCGGCGCAGTTTCCCAGACCGTGCGCTACTGGACGGTATCCGAGCGGAACACGCAACTCGTACCGTTGTCGCAACACATCCTCGGAAACCGGGCGTTGTGGATTGGTATCACGAGTCTCATCTTCGCCGTCGGCTACCGGCTGTTCGCCTTCTCGAAAAGTCCACTGGTATTCGCGAGGGCGAAGAGCATAAAGAGTGCTAAGGTCGGTCTCCTCGAACCGACCCGTCCGCTTCCCAAGCCAACCGCGAAACTGACTCCAATGGCGTCGGCAAGCGGGGCAATCGACTTCTTTCGTCTCGCCGGATTTTACTTGCGCGAAATCGTTACCGGGGTGCCATTCCTGGTGATCACCCTCGCCGGGATGATCCTGCTGATTGTGTCGGCTATCAACGCCGACAAGATATTCGATACCACTGTGTTCCCGGTGACGCGTGTCATGGCGGCGACGATTCGCGACGGGTTCGGTCTGTTCTTCCTGATCCTGATCACGTTCTACGCGGGAGAACTCACCTGGCGCGAGCGGGTTCTCCGCCTGGATCAGATCGCGGACAGCCAGCCGATTTCGACGGGAATCGTGATGGCGGCGAAGGTCGCCGCGACTCTGGCGATGCTGGTACTTTTGAATCTAGTTCTGGTCGTGACCGGCATCACTGTGCAGGCGGCGAAAGGCTACTTCCATTTTGAGATTCCGCTCTATTTCGGGGTCTTATTCGGGACCGTATTTCCGTCGCTGATATGCCTGACACTTTTCGCGTTCTTCCTGCACGCGGTACTCAATAACAAATTCTTCGGGCATACCGCTTTGATTCTCGTGTCTCTATCAAGTGGCATCTTACCGACTCTGGGCTTGGAGCGTAATCTCTACCTGTTCGCGAGCGGACCCTCGGTCGTATATTCGGATATGAACGGCTTCGGTCCATTCCTGACGCCGCTGTTCTGGTGGTCCGCATACTGGCTCTCGTTCTCGGTGATCGCCGCGATTGTCGCCAATCGCATCTGGGTGCGCGGCACGGAAACCGGATTGAAGGCACGATGGCGCGGGACGCATTTCGGCGCGGGTAGCCGCATCGCCCTTACCGTCGCTGGTGCGGCTTTCGTCGGGATCGGTGCGTATACGTTCTACAACACGGATATTCTCAACCGCTACGAAACGTCGAAGGGAGCCACGAAAGAGCGGGCGAAGTACGAGCGCGATTACAAGGCGGCGTGGGAAAAGAAGCCGATGCCGCGCATCACGGCGGTAAAGATGGACGTGTCGCTGTATCCCGAGCGGGGGCAATACGAACTCACGGGAACCTATACCCTGCGCAACAAAGGCACGGTATCGGTACCGGAAGTCGCCTTGCAACTGGACCGGGATCTGACGATTAAATCGCTGACGTTCGGCATCCCCGCGACGGCGAACATTGCCGACGCTAAAACCGGGTTCCGAACGTACAAATTAGAGCGACCGCTCGCGCCCGGCGAGGAAACCACGCTCGACTTTCACCTCGCCTACGAGAAACGCGGATTCCGCAACAATGGCGTTACGACCGCCATCGCCGAGAACGGGACGTTCCTGACGCAACCGGGACCGGCTATCGGCTATCAGGGCGGCGGCGAGATCAGCGACGAGACTGAACGGCGCAAGCAGAAGTTGCCGAAACGCCCGCGACGCGCCCCGGCAACGGATAAAGCCGCGCTTGCCAATACCTATATCGGCAACGATGCCGACTGGATCGCGTTCGAGGCGACCGTCCGCACTTCGCCGGACCAGATCGCGCTCGCCCCGGGCTACCTGCAGCGCGAGTGGAACGAGAACGGACGTCGCTGTTTCCACTACAAAATGGATGCGCCGATCCGTAACTTCTATTCATTTCTGTCCGCGCGGTACGCCGTGAAGCGGGACAAATGGATCGATAAAAGCGGCAAACCGGTCGCGCTGGAGATCTACTACCATCCCGCGCACACGTACAACCTCGACCGGATGATGGCGGGGATGAAAGCGGCACTTTCGTACTGCTCAAACAACTTCTCGCCGTACCAGTTCCGGCAGATGCGGATTCTGGAGTTTCCTGCGTATGCGCAGTTCGCGCAGTCGTTCCCGAACACGGTCCCGTATTCGGAAAGCATCGGCTTCATCGCGAAAGTGGACGACACGAAGGACGACATCGACTACCCGTATTATGTGACGGCGCACGAAGTGGCGCACCAATGGTGGGCGCACCAGATTCTCGGCGCGAATGTCGAAGGGGCGGAGATGCTCTCCGAGTCACTGGCAGAGTATACGGCGATCAAAATTATGGAGCAGAAGGACGGCTTAGCCCGCACCCGCAAGTTCCTGCGCTTCGATCTGGACCGGTATCTGCGCGGGCGGGGGAGCGAGCGCGAGGGCGAAAGCCCTCTCGTCAAGGTTCAAGACCAGCAGTACATCCATTACCCGAAAGGGGCACTGGCATTCTACGCGCTCAGCGAGCGGATCGGCGCGGAACGGCTCAACGCGACGTTATCGCGCTTCGTCCGCGACAAGCAGTTTCAGGAACCGCCCTACACGACGGCACCGGAACTGATGGACTACCTGCATCGCGACGTTCCCGCCGACGCGCAGGAGTTTCTAACCGACCAGTTCGAGAAGATCACCTTATACGACTGCCGCACGATCTCGGCGACCAAAACCAAAGAGCCAGACGGAAAGTGGCGCGTTACGGTAAAAGTCTCAGCGGCGAAGAAGTACAGCGACCCCGGCGGCAAGGAAACCGACGCGCCGTTCAACGACGCCGTAGACATCGGAGTATTCGCCGAAGCAGATAAAAAACTGAGTGGGGACGATAAGAACGCGCTCGGCAAGCCGCTCGCCTTCGAGAAGCGAAAGATCGACAAGGACGGCGAGACTCTGACTTTCACCGTCAGCGAAGAACCGTTCAAGGCAGGAATAGACCCGTATAACAAACTGATCGACCGGATTCCGACCGATAATGTGATGGCGGTGAGATAGTTTCTCTCCCTCCCCCTAACCCCCTCCCTCATCGGAATGAG
>JAYULM010000034.1:0-5210 GCA_043763605.1 Armatimonadota bacterium
TCCCGCAGGGAACGCAAGCCGAAGGCTTCCACCGGAGGATGGAACATCCCCGATTACACACCTACCACTTGATCGGCACATGCTGGCGGATGCGCTCGACCGCTTCCGCGACCCGTTCGCCGTTCTTGTCGCCGGTGAGCGTCAGCGACATGCGGACGTAGCCGTCGCCGTGTTCGCCGTACCCGACGCCGGGGATGGCGAGTACGCCCGCGTCTTCCAAGAGGATTTTCGCGAACGTCATGCTGGTGTATCCCGGCGGGCATGGCACCCAGATGTAGAACGCCGCGTTCGGCTTCGGCAGGTTCCAGCCGAGCGAGTTCAAGCCGTCCACCAGAATATCGCGCCGCTTCTTGTACAAATTCAACGTTTCATCGTTCGTGACGTTCAGCAGTGCCCAACCCGCCGCGCGGTCAATCGCCGCGAACTGCTTCGAGTCCACGTTCGATTTCAGTTTGTTGAGCGTCGCGATAGCGTCCTTGTTGCCCGCCGCGAACCCGACGCGCCAGCCGGTCATGTTTAGCGTTTTCGACAGCGAGTGCGTTTCGATTGCCACGTCCATCGCCCCCGGCGTTTGCAGGATCGACGGCGCGTGATAGCCGTCGTAGCCGACTTCGGAATATGCGCAGTCGTGGCAGATCAAGATGTCGTATTCTTTCGCGAACGCTACCGCCTCCGCAAAAAACTCGGGTGTCGCCGTCGCGCCGGTCGGGTTGTGCGGGTAGTTCAAAAACAGCACTTTCGCCTGCCGCGCGATCTCGGACGGAATGGCCGTCAGGTCGGGCATAAACTGATTCTCGGCGAGGAGCGGCATCGGGTACGGCGTCCCGCCCGCTAAGAGCGTGTTCACCTTCGGCACCGTGTAGTTCGGGTCGGGGACGAGCGTGTAGTCGCCCGGATCGACGTACGCCCAGCACAGGTGCGCCAGCCCCTCTTTGGAGCCGATCAGTAGCAACAGTTCCGTGACCGGGTCGAGCGTGACGCCGAACCGCTTTTGGAACCATTGCGAGGCGGCTTCGAGGAACGCCGGGTCGCCCGCGTTCGATTCGTCGTAACGGTGCGTCTCCGGGTTTCGGGCTTCCTCGTACAGTCGGTCCACTATCACCGAGGGCGTCGGCTGGTCGGGGTCGCCGATGCCGAGGTCGATCAGGTCGCGCCCGGCGGCGATGGCTTCCTTTTTAAGTCGGGCGATCTCGCCGAAAAGGTACGGGGGGATCAAGTCAAGTCGTTTCGCGCGTTGCAAAAGGCAGGTCTCCAGAGTCTAAAAAATAGGCGGCACCAGACAATCCGTGCCGCCGCCACGCTTAGCATAACCGAAAACGAAGCGTGATTCAAGTCGCTGCGCCCGCAAGGCGGTACACTGACGCCATGAACGACGCCGAATAAGATGCGCTTTCGGAGCGCGGGTTACAGCACTATAACGATACGCTCAGGGCAATTTTGGAGCCGACCGAAAGCGGACGGCATGTTGCTATCCATGCCGAAACCGGCGATTATGCGGTCGCGCCCTCGTCCCCAGATGCGCTTCGCGCCCTGCGAAAACAGCGTCCCACTGGCTTCATTGTAACGCGCAAGATCGGTGATGAACCCGACTACGCGTTAGCCGGGCGGATTTTCGCCGGTGAGATAACGGGGGAGCCGTGAAATAGAGGGCGTTTTCGGGATGGATTGCCGCGCGGTGCGCCGTTTTCGGGGTTGACAGATCCGAAGAATTGTCCTAAAATTGTCCTATATTATCAGGAGGACAATCCCTTGTCATTTCGCCGCCGAAACGTATCGCACCTGACGCGCCGCTCGCTCGTCGCCGCTCTACTACCACTTTTCGCCGTACTCACGATGCCGGAATCCGCCAACGCCAAAGACTGGTTCGTCAGTAGCGGCGTCGGGGTCAAGGCGGCCAAGCCCGGAAAGGACACGAACCCGGGGTCGCTGACCGCCCCCTTTCAGCATGTCCAGAAAGCCGCGCAAGTTGCCGAAGCCGGGGACACGGTTTATGTGCGCGGCGGGGTGTACGCCGAAACAGTGACGCCGTCGCGCTCCGGGACGGCGGGCAAGCCTATCACGTTCCGCCCCTACAAAAGCGAGGTAGTCGCGTTCCGTGGTACCGGGACAATCTCCCCGTCGGAGTGGCGAGACGAAGGGCGTGGACTCTGGTCGGCAGCGTGGGGCGATCCCTATGTGTCGGACAACAACCAGAGCGACCAGGTTTTCGTGGACGAGCGCATGGCACAGCTCGCCCGCTGGCCCGCCGAGAAGAACAACGACCTTTCGCGTTCGTTCCGTGCCACGATCAATAGCGTCCAGAGCACGGAGAAGACCGGAAAACTTGCCCCAGGTCCCCAGTACGACATATGGCGGACGACGTTCACGTGCGACGCGTTCGCCGAGCCGGACGGGTTGTGGGTCGGTGCGGAGGTCTGGCTCAACAACGGGCAGGCGACTGACACGCAGGACGGAAACGGTCTCACCGGGGTCGTGATCGCGACGGATCAGGCGAAGCATCAGATCACCATAGATGTCGCGGCGCGCGCCACGGTTGGCACGGGAGATCCACCGAATTTCTCCTTCGGCAATAACTCGCGCTTCTATCTTTTTAACCCCAAAACCGTCGCCGGGCTGCGCAACGCGAACGAATGGTGGCATGATACGGCGGCGAAACGGCTGTTCCTGCGACTTGCGCCGGGAGACACCCCGGCGAAGCATCGCGTGGAAGTAAAACGGCGTGACTGGGCGTTCCAACTGGACAGCCGGAGCCACATAACAGTGCGGGGTTTCAAACTGTTCGGGTGCAGTATCACTACCGACAAACTGTCGGGAAGCGGGCGGGGCAACGGGGACGACCGCAAAGGAAGCGTCGCGCCCGCGCACCACATCGTGCTCGACGGGCTGGATTGCCGCTATGTCACCCACTTCACGGATCAGGGCGGCGATTACCAGACACAGTGGGATCAATCCTCGGGCATCATTCTTTCCGGCTCGGACTGCGTGATCAAAAACTCCGACATCGCGTTCAGTGCCGGGTGCGGGATCGTCTGCATTGGCGAACGGAACAAAGTCCTGAACAACATCGTGCATGATGTCGGTTACAACGCGACCGACGGCGGCGGGATCGGGCTGGGGGTACGCCCCTACACGATCAGTCGCGACATCGAAGTCGGCTATAACACGGTGTACAACGTCGGCATCGACGGGATTGAGTTCGGCGCGTTGAAATGCTCCGACCTGACGCGTCCGGGGACGGCGCGCATCCACCATAACGTCGTCCACGATACCGTGCTTCAATCGGCGGACAGCGGGGCGTTGCACACGTTCGACTCGAACGGCATGGGCACCCGCGTCGACCATAACATCGTGTACAACACCGGCGGACCGAGCAACACGGGCTACCTGTACTTCGGGATCTATCTGGACTACGCGCCGGACGACGGCAAGTCGCCGGGCAACTATATCGTGGACCACAACGTCGTGTATAACACGCCGTCGCCGCTCAATCTCAACCACGCGAACGGCGACCTGATCACCAACAACACGATCATTTCGGCGACGCTGGTCGCGCGTTCGTCCATCTCCTCGAACGGCGGGTCATACGGCGGATTGGTCTTGCAGAACAACCTGGGGAACACGGCGTACCGGGGCGATCTGGACGAGGCGAGCATCAAAGCGGGCAAGAACAAGGCGATCTACCGGAACAACGTGATCACGGCGACGAACGATATGTTTATCGACGCGACGAACCCGGACATGGCAAAACGAAACTACCGTCTGAAAGCGGCAAACCCGCTACTGGTGAACAAAGGGGTGGACGCTTCGCCGTGGAACGACGCGAAATTACCGGACATCGGAGCCTACGAGTTCGGCGGTCCGGACTGGACGGCGGGCGCGAAACGACCGATAGCGAAAGCCGGAAAATAGAAATGCCGGGGACGACGGATTGAATCCCTCGTCCCCGGCAATACGCCCGCCGTTGCTACCCTTCAGGAGTGTAGCGACAGGTAAAACTACTTGATCTTCACTCCTGCGGGAATGTCGCTACCGCCCTTGTTGGGGTTCATTGACTCCGCCATCTCGCGTTGTTTGATTTGCTCCAAATAACGCGCCTTATCCTCCGCCGAGTAGTTGCCGTTTTCGATGGCCTGCCGCTGTTGCTCCGGCGTCGTGTCAGGCTTTACAATGTTAGCGGCATCCGCGTCTTCCTTGGGTGCGCAGCCGCACAAAATCAGGGCAGACACCGCCGCCGTTAGAACCAAACGGTGGCTAATTTCAAAAAGTCTCATGTCTCTTTCTTCTTTGATCCTTGCGAGTGTGGTGCGGGCGGATAGCGATGATCCGCCCGCGCACTGTCACTGTTAGTCCTTGTCTGAAACGGTCCACATGCCGCGCGGGAAATCGAGCGCACCGGCGGGACCGATGGCAACACTACTGTCCGGGCGCATCCACTTCGCGTGTCCATCGGCGAAAAGGAAGTTGTAGCCGCCTGTGTGAGCGGCAGGCAGGAACTTTCCAGGCTCGCTCGAATCGAGCGAGGGACGCCCGTTCCACCAGCCGTTACCGTCGGGGGCACTGAAGCCTTTTCCGACCGGCGAGAAGACCCACGTGCTCCACCCTTCGCGCAGGAAGTTCGGGGCGGAACGGGACTCGACCAGCATGAAGGTGTTCGACGGCGCGGGAATCTCGCCAAGCGAGTACAACGGCACACCGTTCTGCTGCCATATCTTGGCACAGTCGCGACACCATCCCGTACCGTCATCGTTTCGCATGCCGTTCCAGCTGGCGGGCAACCCGTAGCTACGTGGAACCCGTCCACCCCAGGCGAAACGTTCGGCAGTGTCGCTCGGACAGGCAAATATGCCGGGGTTAGTGTTATCCGCCATCACATTCTGCGGGATGTAGGACGCGATGCGGTTGTCCCAGGTATCGGCTGCGGTCGGGCCGCTCATCGGGAAGAACAGTTCATCGTAATCCTGCACGTATTGCATGATGGATAGCCCGAGTTGCTTCTGATTTGAAAGACAGCTGGTGGCGCGTGCTTTCTCCCGCGCCTGAGCGAACACCGGGAAAAGTATCGCAGCCAGGATCGCTATGATAGCTATAACTACGAGCAGTTCTATCAGGGTGAAGCCTTTGGCGAGGCGGTTTACGCTATCATAGCGATCCTGGCTGCGATACTTTTCCCGGTGTTCGCTCAGGCGCGGGAGAAAGCACGCGCCACCAGC
>JAYULM010000035.1:0-5197 GCA_043763605.1 Armatimonadota bacterium
TATCGACACTGCGTAAGCAAGGCATCGCCGTATTACCCGCGTTGAGAAGTGTCTTCATGGGGCAACCAGTTATGCCAGCACTCACTGCTGTGTAGTTACCGCGAACTTCTGTAAGGCAGACTTGAGGATAGCACGATGCGCCGATTGTGATTTTACCGGGGCGGGGTTTCCTAACGCCAATCTTTCGTATGGCTCTTTTACAGGGGCGGTCTTTAACAACGCGGTTTTCACGAACGCGAAGATGAACGGGGCTGAATTACAAGGGGCGGATTTGTCGGAAGCCCAAGAGTTGACCCAGGAGCAAATAGATTCCGCCATCACTGACGCCGACACGAAATTGCCGCCGGGCTTGACCAACCCGGCAACGAGGGGCGGGCAGATGGAAGACCCGCCGCCGCCCCCCGCCGTTTAGTCAGTCCGTCCCGTCAATCCGTGAGGATCGCGACCAGTTGCATCTTCACCTTGCTCCGCCCGATGGTGAAGGTTGTAAACCGCGAGCCTTTCCGGACGGTGCTCCCTATTTGTCGTCCGCGATTGTCACACCAGACCCGTAAGCGTTCCCGTCGCGTCGCCAAATTTATCCGACTCAAGTCCCGCTTTTTGAAGCATCGTCAGCAATACATTCGAGAGCGGCGGGTGCTTCTCCGGGCTAAAGGCGAGATGCTGACCGTGCTTGAAACCGAGGGCGCGACCACCCGCCACCAGAAGGGGCAGGTTCTTGGGAGAGTGGTCTCCTGTACCCGTGCCGGAGTTCATGCCCGACCCATACAGAATCATCGTGCGGTCCAGCATCCGCCCGTTGGCTTCTTCCGTCTCACTGAGCAGTTTCATAAAGCGTTCCAGACGGGTCAGGTGGAAACGGTCAATCTCAGCCAGTTTCGCCAGCTTCTGCGGACTGCCGTCGTGGTGCGAGAGTTCGTGGTGGTTTTCGCCCCCACCGCCATAACCGCCTGCCTCCCGCGACCATTCGAAGGTAATGACTCGCGTCGTATCCGTGACAAACGCCAGGTAGGAGAGGGCGAGCATCACATCCAGCCACATCGGGCGGTCATGGGAATCGGACGGTTGGTATGCCAATCCCAATCCCTCCGGGGTGACATTCGGTTTCGGGACATCGATCCAGCCCTGAAGGCGTCCCACCAACTGCTCGGTGTCGCGAACGGATTGATAATACTCGTCCAACTTCCGCCTGTCTTCCGTTCCCAGGCGTTTGTCCAACGCCTTCGCCTCCGCTGCCACTTCATCTAAAATGGAGCGTCGTTCGGCGTAGCGTCGCAGGGACGCCGCGCGGTCTCCCGTTGTATCCGGCACGAAGAGACGCTCGAACAGTCGCCGCGGGGAGTTTTCCGCCGGTAGCGGCGTTCCGTTCTGGTTGAACGAGAGAGTATGCGAGTGCCCCGCTCCCCCCGTGCCGGATATATCCGAGAGTTGCAAGGAGGGGTATCGCGTTGCCTTAACAAACATCCCGGCAAGGATCTGATCTGCAGAGACGGAGTTGGTGTATTCCGCGCCGGGGCGTCCCTTGAGATTAGCGCCTGTCAGCCAGGTATCCGCACCGGAATGTCCCCCCTCCGAATGCGGATGCCCCAGCCCGGAGATAACGGTAAATTCGTCGCGCACACTCTTCAATGCCGAAAGAGTAGGTGAGAGCGTGTAGGAGGTTCCGGAGTCCCTGGGAACCCACTCCGCGATATTGACGCCGTTCGGTACGTAACAGCAGATCAGGCGAGGATGCGCCGCGACGGATTTCTTCCAGGGGCGTAAGGTGTTGGCGTCCGCGCGGGCGTCCGGGACCATCGCGTCCAACAACGGCAACATCAGACTAGCCCCTGCTGCCCGGAGAACGAATCGGCGATTTACAACAAAAGACATTGTTTCCTCATTTCGAGCGGAATGCATCCGACAGGACAATAAACTCAATCAGCGAGCGCAGGGTCCGTCCGTTTTTCTTCATGTGCGTGACAGCGGCGGATACCAGCGGACGGTCAGCGACACCTAGTTCCCGGTTTAGCGCAAAGGTCAGCATCTTCGACGCCAGACTACGAAGGAAATCATCGCCCCGAACGAGGATAGCCTTCTGTAGTCCTTCGACACCGACAATGCGCGTCCCATCCGGCAGTTCGGAGGAGGCATCCACCAGCGGGTCCTGGCTTTCAATGCGTCCGTTGTAGCCGAATCCCTCCTGGTCGCGCCAGATTCCCGCCGCATTGTAGTTTTCCAGGGCAAAGCCGAGCGGGTCAATCCGGCTATGGCAACGGGCGCACTGGGGCCGGGTTCGGTGGATTTCCAGACGCTTTCGCACGGTTGCTTTTTCAATGCCCTCAACCTTTGCCGCAATCTCACCGGCATCC
Organism: Armatimonadota bacterium; assembly: GCA_043763605.1. Classification (GTDB taxonomy): domain Bacteria; phylum Armatimonadota; class Armatimonadia; order Armatimonadales; family Armatimonadaceae; genus JACMIU01. The sequence continues at coordinate 2,352 of JAYULM010000035.1, forward strand.
GCCACCGGCAATCCGGGGTCCGCATTGAGCAGGGTCTTCATCACCCACGTCCCACGCTTTACGGGAGAGGTGCGCGTTCCGTTGGAAGTAATGGTCAAAACGGAAGCCTGCGTCAGCACCCCGCCGCGACGGACTCCAGGCGGTACGGGAACACGGCGAAAAGCATCGCCCCGCACCCCGGAAATACCGTACTCCCGCGCCAGTCGTTCGTTGATAACGGCGAAATCGGAGCGAACCAACTGGAAGGAGTCCAGGTCATGGCGCAGGATTTCAGCGAAGAATGCTTCCGATTCGGTAACAATCGAGGTTTCGAAGTGTCGGTCGTAACCGGGATACAGATCCGGCGCGGGCGGATTCGCGCCAACCGCGCCCAACCCCAGCCACTGACCGGCGAAACGGCGCACAAACTCGCGCGATGACGGCGCATTCAGCAGGCGGTTGGTCTGTTGCTTCAGCACGGCGGGATTCATCAGTGCTTTTTTCTCGGCAAGTTGCGAGAGTTCGGCATCCGGCATCGTTCCCCCGAGGAAGTAGGAAAGCCGCGCCGCGACTTCATGGCTGTTGAGCTTACGCGGTCCTGCCGGTTCGGTCAGGAACAGGAAGTTCGGCGAAGTTAGAGCCGCCGTGAGCGGAGCCTTGATGGCTTCGAGGAAAGGCGCGTCCTTACGAATGCGGTCATACAGAGCGAGTTTCGTAGCGACTTCCTCGGCAGTAACCGGGCGGCGGTAGGCTTTCCGTAAAAATCGCGAAATCACCTGACTGGCGTAGGTGCGTTCGTCCTTCTGCCGAAGCGGTGAAGCAAACAGGATACGCGAATGGCTCGTTGGAGGCCACGCATTATATACGGGGCCTTCAATCTCAAACCAGTCCACCAGAAGTTCCGGCCGTGCGAAAACGTCATGTCCCTGAATCGCGAAATTCTCCAGCACACTGGGGATACTGTAGACATTCGACCAGTTCAGCCCCGTCATTTCGGAGGTGAACCGGACGCGGAACTCGTAGACCTTCGGCGAGGTTGGCGGTGCATCGACATCGAACTCGGCAACAGTACGCGGCTGGGAACCCAGATGCTGTACCAGTTTGACACGCGGCGGGCCATAGTCGTACATTCGGTCGGTCTGGAAGTGTTTCAGGTCGTTCTGGTACGCCTCCTCGTGCCACTTCACGCCTTGCGGGTTCTCCTTTGCCTGTTGGTCGCGACGCAATGCCAGAGCCTTTTCCGCCGCTGCCACCACCTGCTTCCGCGAGGGAACCCTCGACGCTGCCCGCAAACGAACGATGTAATCGCCTTCACAGGGCATACGGAAGTTACGCGCATTTACCGATTTATCCCAGCCATTCGTCCGAACAACAACCAGTTCGCCCTCATCCTTATTATTGCCGCCATTGATAATGACCGATGGGTTTGCCTCATCCAGTTTTTCGCGTCGCGAATCATCGGGCACCACCTTCGGGTTAAATCGCCAGCGAATCGGTTGGGGTTGCGGACCTTCCACCAGGGCACGGTCCAGAATTTGCCGTCCCGCAGTGGCGTACAACTCGATATGCAGGGGGGACACCGTCAGCGCGTGCGCATTGTTATCGAATCCACCCGCAGGGGGGTCGGCGGGAAAACCGGAAACATCGAAATTCACTCCGGTCAGGTCGCGAATCGTATTCCTATACTCATCGCGTGTCAACCGTCGAAGAAGAGGTCCGCCATCGCGTTGCGCCGCTTCCGCCTGTACCGTCCGGGACGTAATCCAGTCCACGAAACGCGCTACCTCGGCGGGTGTTGGTTGCTGGCTCTCTTTCGGCGGCATGGTATGGCTGTTCAGCACATTAACCACTTCTGCCCACTTTGCGCGAGTTGCCCTATCATTGAAGTGGTCCTTGAACGCCGCATCGGCGCGGAAAGACCCCTTTGCGTCTGCCCCGCTATGGCACGGAACACAGTAGCCATCGAGAAAGGGACGGGCGACAGTACGGAATCGGGCATCCGAGGTTTGCGGGGCAACGGTTGCGGTTGTCGTCTTCTTCGGTCGGGGTTTCGGCCCGGTCTGCGGTCGCGAATTCGCGAGTGTGCAGAGCAACAGGACGACCATCGGTCCCATCAGAGCAAATATCGTTGGCTTCTTGATGCTAAAACGGTCCATGAAACGAATATCCCAATCCTTCCTCGGATCTTTCCGCCGAAGCCAGGGGGACTGAGGCGTTGTTGCGAAACTACTTAAATTATTCCACAGCCCTCTGCGAAACTAGTTGAATTATACCACAGCCCTCATAGATCACGGACGACTTATCCTCTGGGCAGATGCACAGACGCTTGCCCTGTGGCAGAATATAGAGCGAACGGGCAAGTGTGGTAGACCTTCTCGGTAAAGCATTCGTCCTGAGGCGGAACGTAGCGCGATGAGCGTTCTAAAAACTACTGAGCGGTCGGACTACTATGCTCGTCCTGTTTTCAAATGAATCCTGCAGATAATGTGCCGCCCCGCGTTCACCGTTTACTAAAACGGAAGCTATCTGATACGTATTTTCCACACGCACTCTCCCAAAACGAGGGTTTTTTGAGACAGCGCACGGTTTCGACGAACAATGCTTTTTTCCCCTGTTGTGATACGTTCTGCACATGCGGGTGCAAACTGCCGGTCAAGTAAAGGTTTAACATGGTCTCTATAATCCATTTTCTACGGCACCGCCTGTACGGACACCGTGCCACCGAGTACCTGGCCATACGAGTACGTGGTCATAGCAAAGGGTTAGACGGGGTCTGTCAAGTAAACTGTGCTTTTTCCTGAAACTATTTTTCTACTCTCCCACGTTGACCCGCCCTGGAAAACAGATCGCCAGTTGCGCCAGAATCT
>JAYULM010000036.1:0-1494 GCA_043763605.1 Armatimonadota bacterium
GGGCGTTATTGCCGCCGATCCGGGCTTCGGTCGGTGATCGGACGGTGATCGGACGCTGAAGCGTTCCGCTGGGAGCCTTCGGCTGTAGACCCTGCGGGTTGCCGAATGCGAACGGATGCCCTGCGAACGTAACGTTTCCTGACCCGCAGGGTCTACAGCCGAAGGCTCCCAGCGGAACGCTTCAGCGTCCGATCACCGTCCGATCACCGACCGACCGAAGCCCGGATCGGCGGCAATAACGCCCCGTCCGGGCGAATCCGCACCGCGTTCTGCCCGAAGTCGGCGCGGGACAGGTCGCGCAGGATCGGCAACACCGCGCCCGTTTTGTCGCGCCGGGGTCCGCCCGGCTTCGTCTGGCGAGCCGGATGCACCCTGCCCCCGACGAACTTCCCGGTTTCGGGATCGAGGTGCGCCTCCAGTATCGGTGCCATCGCGGTCGGACCCGACAGACCGAACTTGCCGTAGGTCGCGAAATTGCCCAGAGAATAGGCGATCAGGCGGTCACGGTACACCTCCATGCCGCGTACCACGTGCGGACCGTGCCCGAGAACCAGATCCGCCCCGGCGTCGATCACCGCATGCGTAAACCCGCGCAGGTTGCCCCGCTTCTCGCCGAGATAGGTTTCGCCGCCGCGCGGCACGTGCTGGTAGCGACTCCCCTCCGCGCCGCCGTGGAACGAAACGATCACCAGGTCCGCCCGCGCCGCCGCGTCCCGTACGCGGCGTACCGCGCCGGGAATGTCGTTCAGGTTCGCCGGGACGCTCCCGGTCGCGAAGGCGAGTACCGCGACCCGCTTCCCCTGCACGGTTAGAAAGGCGACATCGTCGCGTTCGCTCCCGGCGTGCGCGATTCCGAGCGCGTCCAACGTCCGCCGGGTCGAGACGCGCCCGGACACGCCGAAATCGTTGGCATGGTTGTTGGCGCAGGAAAGCACGTCGAAGCCCGCCGCCTGCAGATGCTTCCCGTAGGCGGTCGGCACGCGGAAGGCGTAACTGTTCGCGCCGGTCTTCTTCGCTGGTTTGCCGCCGTCCGCAAGCGGTCCTTCGAGGTTACCGAACGTCAGGTCCGCCCGGCGCAGAATCGGGGCGACATCGGCAAGGAGCGTCGCGCCCCCGGCGGGCGGCAGGTCACGCCGGTCGGGGTAGGTGCTGCCGAGCATAATGTCCCCCACGGCGGCGATGGTTATGGGACGCGTTTCCTTTGTCGTTTGCGCCTGCCCAGACGCGCCTAACCACAAGGCAGTCCCAGTAGCAATAAGAATGCTTCTGCAAAAACAACTACATAGTACGAATGACATAAGTGCATTTTCGACACCACTCAAATGTATTCCTTATTCCTATCGACCAGAGCCAGTACAGAATATTGATTTTTTCCTTTTTTGTCTTTCCAGACGGGACCAACCGGACGTTGGATCGTCGTTACCTGCGGTGCTGTGTTCTGCTCCGTGGCTTGCGTTCGATCCTTTCCCGCGATTTTGCCGGTTCGGGTTTTCA
>JAYULM010000037.1:0-20268 GCA_043763605.1 Armatimonadota bacterium
GGTTCGGTTTTTCACTCAGTGAAAAACCGAACCGGCAAATTCGCGCGAAAACAGCAAGTGCTAACTCGGCTCGCGAAACTGAAAGGAGCACCGCAGGTACAACGATCCAACGTCAGGTTGGCGCCGTCCGCGCAGGACATAAAGAAACCTAACGCCCCTTGATCGCTCCGAACGTCATCCCCCGCAGAAGATGGTTCCGCATCAGGAACGTGAAAATTGCGGCGGGCGTCACGAAGATCAGGGCGCGGACCGCGATCTTGTTCCATTCGATAGCCCCGGTTCCGACTACCGAAGTGATCGACGGCGGGGCGGTGAGCGGGGTAGACGTGGAGAGGAATTGCGCGAACGCGTACTCGTTCCAGGCATTCAGGAAACAGAAGACGGCGGTCGCCGCCATACCGGGGACGATCAGCGGGAGCGTGGTTTTGGCGAACGCTTGCAACCGTGTATAGCGGTCGAGGAGCGCGGCTTCCTCGTATTCGGGCGGCACGTCGTCGGTGAAGCCTTTCATCAGCCAGGTGGCGAACGCGACCCCGACCGTGGTGTAGAGCAGGATCAAACCAGCGTGGGTATTGAGTAGGCCGAGGCTACGGAACATCAGGAAGACGGGCACAGTGACGACGACCGCCGGGAGCATCCGGGTCGAGAGAATAAAGAACAGCGCGTCGTTCTTCGCCTTGATGCGGAATCGCGAGAACGCGTAGGCGGCGAGGGTGCCCATTCCGACCGCGAGCACGGTTGATACGACAGCGATAACGAGCGATCCGGCTAACTGCCCGCCGAACGCCGCCGTGGACGCGGTATCGCGGCGCATCAGTTCGGCGAAGTTGTCACCGGTCGGGGCGAACACGAACGCGGGCGGGTTCTTGTTGACGAGATTGAACGGTTTGAACGCGGTCGCGATCATCCAGTACAGCGGGAACAGATACGCGATCAGGGCGACCACGATACCACCATACGCGAGTACGGAGCGCACGGATTGTGGCAAGCGAAACAGCAATGCGCAGAAGGCGGTGATCCCCGCGAGAATCCCGACGAGCGTTACGCCGCCCAATCGGTACGCGCCGAAGACAGCGAGTGCGGCGAGCACGAACGGCGCGACGCGCGATACCCCACGAACGGCGGGCGACTCGGCGAACCGGGCGAGGAACGGCTCGGTGTCGGGCGTCCCCTCCCCTTTTACGCGGGCGAGCAGGATCAGGTACAGGTTCGTCAAGCCGATGATAACCAGCAGGACGATATACGCGAGGGCGCAGGCGTCGCCGGTTTTCCATTGCACGAGCGCGAGTTTGAAAACACGTATCGACACTGTCTCCGCGACGTTCCCGATGCCGCCGCCGGTCATGATCCAGGCAAGGTCGAACATTTTGAACGAGTCGAGGGTGCGGAACAGTACGGCGACCATCAGTAGCGGGGCGATGGTCGGCAGGGTGATGTAGCGAAACTTGAACCATTCCGACGCCCGGTCCACGCTCGCCGCTTCGTAGAGCGTTTTCGGCACCGACGCCAGCCCTGCCAGCGAGATCAGCATCACGAACGGCGACCACATCCACGTGTCCGCGATAACCACCGACCAGAGCGCGTGCTCCTTGTCGAACCAATTGACCGGCGCGATATTCACTACGCTAAGCAGATAGTTGACGATCCCGAACGACGGGTCGAGCAGATATTTCCAGAACAGTCCGACTACCGCCGTAGAAAGCATCATCGGGAGCAGGAACAGCGTAGTGATAAACCCTTTGAGCGGGAATGTTCGATGCAATAGTAGCGCAAGCCCGAACCCGATGGCGAGTTGCAGACCAACTGCCAGTACCGTAAAACCAGCCGTGATCTGGAACGACTGCCAGATGTCGCCGTTCGAGAGTGCATCGCGGTAGTTCTCGTTGCCGATCCACGTCGGAACCGACTTCGGGTTATCGGCGCGGTACTCGGTGAACGACAGGTATAGCGACCAGAACAGCGGGAAGAGGTTCATCGCCGCGAGGAGCAGGATCGTCGGGAGCAAAAACAGGTTCGCGATGGCGCGGTCGGAGAGTTCACGCTTGCGTCCGGCTTTCGGAGCGTTGATCGCCGGTTCCTGGGCGCGTGAGGAGAGTGTTTCAGATTGTTGAACTGCCATAGTGTGCGTCGTTCGGCATTATAACGCTTCGCGCGTCTTTGCGACAACCGACCGGACTGAAGTCCAATAATTCGGAGCCTCTTGCAAAAATCGCCAATGTGTCCAAAATAGACCTTCACGCGCTCGTTTCATACTGGGTTGGTTGCACAAACCTGTTTGACTAACAGGGTCTGCGCACTGCCATTTTATTTTTGCAAGAGGCTCTTCGTTCACGGAACTTTTCGTATCTACCCAGCGTCTTTAGCAGTGACAGTTTGGAAAAGGGTATACGTACCGCGAGAGTAGAGCCGATACAACTGAATAGTGCGAGTACAATCGAATATAGAAAATTTAATGGCAAATAGAAGCGTACAATCGAATAAAGAGAACTAAATAGCGACACACAATCTCATAACGATAATAGCATAGCGGGTGACAACTGAATACGAGACATCCACTTAAATCCAAACCTTATCGGGGGGAAGCCATTCGGCTTCCCCCCTTAAATTTTATGTGCCGTCTTCCCACTCCCCGATCAGGTGCAGGGTTCCCCCGCTACATCCCGGGCACTGCGCGTCTTCCGCGCTAACGGACAGCGTAGCGTTACATTCCGGGCACGGTCCGGTTTCGTAGCCCGTCAGCCCCTGACGTTGCGCTTCCGCGTACGCGACCACGGCATGACCGGCAGGCGGGACGAGACTGAGCAGAACGTGGGGACGCACGATACGGCAGGCAGGACACCACAATCGGCTGTACAACCCGCGCACGCTCCCCCAACCGGGATACGGTTGGGGCGCGGATTCCGGTGTATCCGCGCCCCATGTTTCGGCGAACGTCAGCAGTGCCTCCCCCGTTTGACAGGCATTACACGCATACAAACGGGAGAAAGCCACCGCCGCCGATTCCCCTATAACCGCCGCTGGAGCGTCACCGACAGGTCACGGGGCTGGTTCGGTGTATTGACTATCGTGTCCTGGCTGGTATCGACGTAGCCGTCGAAGAAGACGCGCACCGTGTAGTTACCGACCGGCACGAAGAAGGAGAATTTCCCCTCCGTGTTGGCGAAAGACTGTTCGAGTTGCGATCCGTCCCGGAGCAGGATCACGGTCGCGCCGCCCCCGCGCGTGGCGGTAGCCCCGTTCTCCCCCGCGAGCAGGACGGTGCCGCTGATCGTCGGCGGCAGACCCGGCGGGTTTGGGTTCGGGTCTTCCACGAGTCGGAGGTCGCCGAGGTTGTTGGTGCCGTTCCCGATGGTTACGCGCGCTGTCCCGGACGACGTACCGACGACGCCGGTCACTTCGATGGGTTCCACGGGCACGTTCGGGATAAAAAATCGCCCGTCCGCATCCGCGACGGCACCCAGACCGGAGGGAGACACGAACACATTCGCGCCTGCGGCGGCGGTGCCGTTGGGCAGGAGGACGCGACCGTTGATTTGACCGATGTTGACGAACAGTTCGATTCCCGTGTTGCTCCCGCGCGAAATAGGCGGAAACAGGGTGAATGTCTGGGTGTCGGTGAACGTTTCCCGCTGATCCGTGTCGCCGATCTGCCGACTGTTGAGGAACGTTACTGTCGCTGTCACGGTCCCCTCCGGGACATTTTCGAGCCGGAACGAACCCACCAGATTTTCGGCGGTCACGTTGTCGCGGGTGATCGTGGTACCGGAAACTGCTCCCATTGTCACGGTTGCGCCCTCGACTACTTCGTCGTTGTTCGCGGAGTTGAAGACGAAGCCGGTTACGACCGTGCTCGGCGTACTACCGCCGCCGCCGCCCCCGCCGCCGCCCCCGCCACACCCGGCGAGTGTCGCCAAAAGCGTCGCCGCGCAAACCCCGAAAAATGCCCGCCGCCCGTTTCCCCAAGCCGTCATCATGTTTCCTCGCATCAGTTAAGCACCACTATAGGGCGCAGTGAAGTGACCGGCTGTCCGTCGCCGCCGTCGTTACCGGACGGTTTCGCCGTGATCCGGAGCGTGTACGACCCCGCCGGTAGCGCGGAGCCGTCCTGTGCGCGGCCGTTCCAGAGTAGCGTTTGCCGCCCCTGGATCACGGATCGCCCGCCGTTATCCAGCCGCTTGATCAGTTTTCCGCCGAACGTCAGCAGTTCTACCGAAATCTCGGCGTCCGCCGTCACGTTGTAGGAGATGCCGTAGCCCTGCCCGCCGTTCTGTGCGCGACCGCCGACCCGGTTGATCCGCACGTTGGTGAGCATCAGGGGTGTCGTGCGCGTCGGCTCGGCAGAAACGGTGAACTTGCGCGAGCGTTTCGCGTTCGTCGCCGTCCAGACGTACGCGGAGCGGCTGCGGAGCGCGACCGTGTCGCCGGTTTCGGTATCGGTCAGCATTAGCCGGGTGCCGCGCGGGACCGTCCCAAGGTTTTCCCACTGCAGACGCACCGGTCCGGCGGTCGCCGCGAGCGACGTGAACTGCCACGCGTTGTTGCGCCGGGTCGCGTCGCGGAAGTCGGAAACATACCGCCCGCCCGCCGCTTTCGATATGCCGCGCTTCGGCGCGTCGAACACGAGTCCCACGCCCGCGACCACGGCGGGCGGTTCCTCACGGTCCAGGCGGTTGTCGTAGCCGTCGGTCGCGCCGCGCGCCACGCCGAACGTGGCACTCGCCTCGCGCCCGAATAAGCCATTCTGTACGTCGGCGTCCTGCCGGGTGCGGATAGTCACCGACCAGTCCGGGCGCATCGGCTTTGTCGCAGACGCCGCGCGTGTCCGGGGGGTCACTTTCCGCGTAGTCGCGTCGGGTGCCGGGAGTATCAGTGTCAGTGTGCCCGGTATCAGGACGCGCAGGAACACCCCTTCCCATTCGGGCGCGTTGATCGAATTCGTTTCCACGAACCGACCGCTCGTCCGGTCGAAACGATAGGGTAAGGCGGCGACCAGGTTTTGCGCCACCGCCTCCTCCCAGGTGAAAGAGTTGTTGTTCTGGTTCTGCACCAGAATATCGTTCACGTCGGTTACGTCGTTGATGAACGGCGAGCCGACCATGTTCCAGCCGTAGCGTGCCGGGAGCGAGAAGTCAACGTCCGTGACTGGCAACGTTCCGGTGAGTTGGATGGCGACTTCGGCACGCGACCGATCCAGCGGGACCGGCTTGAACCAGTAGGCGCGTCCGGGCAGGAGTGAACCGATACTCGCCGCAGGGTCCTGCGTCACCGTCCCGTACGTCGTGGCGACCGGGTCCCAGTACGACATCACGAAGTCGCTCGTGCTGAGTCCGAGCGCGTCGGGGATGTTGGTCGTGACCGGTTGTAGCGGGAACGAAATGAAATACGGCACCGATCCCGTGGCGAACGTGCGCGTAAGCGTGGAAATCTCGCCGCCGTTCTGATCCGGGCGCAAGACGAGATGTGCCTGCCCGTCGCCGGTATTGCGGCGGTAGGTTTTCGTCGCGCCGCCCGCGTCGGTGTAGGTAATCACGGTCCGGGCGAGGTCGTTCACTCCGGTACCGAGGTTGACGGCGAATCCGCCCCCTTCCGTGCGCGCGGTTTGCGAGCGGTTTTGCGAGGAAGTCACCTGCGTCACGATCACATCTCGCCCACTCCCGTTCGCACCGAGCAGGACGGCTTGCAGGTCGCCGTTGAATCCGCTGTTGACGTACGCCCGCGCCGACTCCGCGCCGACCGTGAAGTCCATCGTCAGCCGCCCCTCCCGCTCCTGGAACGATTGGGTGGTGATCGAGCCTTCGCCGTCGAGCAGTTCGACCTGCTCGGACGCGATGCCGAGGCGTATCGTCGCGCCAGTCGCGTCGTGGTATGTCGCATAGACGCGCCCGTCCAACAGATCCTCGTCCCCACCGGGCTTGGTCCGGTAGTACAGCATCTGCACCAGATTAGACTGCCCCCCGGTTGCGGAGAACTGTCCGGGCGCGACGAACGCATAGAGTTTGCGCCCGACCGAAACCGACGTGTCCAGAATATACTGGCGGCGGAACCAATCCTCGAACCCCAGCCCTTCGACCCCGTCCGGCAGGAACGGCACGGCAATGTTTTTCAGTTCCGGGACGTTCCCCGCGAGCGACGGCGACGCGTTCGGCTCGAACCGCGCGTAATAGGCTTCGTTGAACTGGCGGAAGAAGTTCGGGTTCTCGATGTAGACCTTGAGCCACGCCGCCCCGCTCATGCCGACGCGAGGGAACGTCATCTTGCCCAGTGTGAAGCCGCCCGACGTGGTTTCCAGCACCGTGTCTTTCTGCGCGGGAGGGTAGAACGTCGGGTTGCCAAGTCCCGGCTGGTTGAGCAGGTCGTACCAGCGCAGGAGCGAGAAGATGCTATTCGCGGACGCGTCGCGGAAGCCGAACTGCGGGTCGCGGGCGATGACCGACGCCGCCGCGCGTGCGAACCCCTGCTCCCAGGCGTCGTACTGGAACACCGCCGGACCGTGGAACGCGTGGATCAGGTTCAGGAGCAGTGCTTGCGCGAACGTATCGTTGCTTTCAAAGACCGGCAATAGAATCCGGTTGTTGGAAACGTCGTAGCCGCCGAAAGCGAACAGTCGCTGGATCTGCGGGATCTGGCTGGTGTCGAGCGACCCGACGTTGCGGATTTCGACCTCGCCGGAAACGGCGGGCTTGCCGTAGAGTGCTTCGATGCGCGGGTAGAACTCGGCGATCAGTCGCGCGATGAGCACCTGATCCTGTTCGGAAAAGCCGCTGTAGCGGAACGTCAGTGCCCCGCCGCCGACCGCGCGGGTCTTCCAGGCGCGCGTCACGGGTACGCCGTTCTTTTCGACCTGGATCACGGTGGAGATCGGGATCACGGTGCGTTGCTTGCCCCCCAACAGACCGGCTTTCTCCATCGTTTGCGCGGAGCGGGACAGAGCGCGCCCCTGCGCCAGCCACGTCGCCTTGAGTTTATTCGTCACCGCATCCCGGGTGGCGGCGTCCGAGGCATCGGCGGGCACGGCGACACGCACGACGGACTGTGAGCCGGACGAAACGGTGGCGAACTTCCTGTTGACCAGGTTAGTCGGGCGCGGCGACACGGTTTGTGCGGACACGGGCACGGTCACGGCGCAGAGAATCCCCGGTAAAACGGCGGACACCACTAAAGCGCGGCGAGAGAAAACGGAACGAAAAGCAGGCATAGGCGTAAGAAAGGGGCGACGGGTACGGTCCTTCGTGTATGACCCTCGCCCTATGTTAGACGCCGCCCCGCGCGGATTACTTCAACTTTATTTCGGAGGGGATTTAACCACAAAGGACACAAAGGTTTTGAAGTGCACAAAGGTTTTTTGTGTTAGGTATGTCGAGCTCGTAACGCAATCACGGCGGCGTACAGGGGGTAAAAACTTTCAAAACCTTTGTGTACTTCAAAACCTTTGTGTCCTTTGTGGTTAAATCTTCTAAATTTCCAACGCGGCTTTTAGTTTCGCAAGGGAGTCGTTCTGGATGGTTTCGTGGAGCGAGTCGCCGTGCGAGTCCATCGTCACGATGCAGGGGAAATCCTCGACACGCAGTACCCAGATCGCTTCGGGGGAGCCGAATTCTTTCAGGTACACGTCGTCCACGCCTTTGATGCAGTGGGCATACACCTGCGCCGCGCCGCCGACCGCGTGGAGGTAGACCGCGCCCTGTTCGCGGCAGGCGTTCAGCGTTTTCGCACCCATGCCGCCCTTGCCGATCACGCCACGCACTCCGAACCGGGCGATAATATCCGCCTGATACGGCTCCTCGCGGATCGAAGTGGTCGGTCCGGCGGCGGTGACAGTATATGTCGTCGCGCCGTCCACAGTCTTCTCGACCACGACCGGACCGCAGTGGTAGATGATCCCCCCGGAAAGATCGACGCCGTCCGGGAGCTCGCCACCCCCGTGGAGGTATTTATGTACCGCGTCGCGTCCGGTGAACAGGGTGCCGGAAATCAGAATCTCGTCGCCCGCGTGCAAGGAGCGGATCGTCTCCTCGGATACCGGGGTTTGCAGTCGTACTTGTGCCATAGTGTCAGTCCCGCCCCATTATACACAATGTGTCCAGGGCGGCACAGGGCACTTACACCCGGATCTTGTCCAGTTCCTTGCCCACGTTGCCGAGCAGGTCGGCGATCCCCGCGTAGGCATCTGCGTTCTCGTGGAGTGTACGGACCGTTTTTTCGGCGTCCTCCATGCTATTCGCCCCGATCAGTAATAGCAGATGGTCCCGCTCCCCGATAACTGCCGCCTCCCGGTCGGCTTGCACCGCCAGCCTGGTACGCAGTGCGTCGGCTTCGTCGTGCGCCTTCTCGGTTAACCGCTCGGCGTCGCGCAACCGATCCAGAGCCGACCCGGTCGAAAGGTCGTCTCCGAAGCGCGCACTGACCCGCTCGTTCTCGGTTCGCATCCGAAACAGTTCTTCCTCGTTGCTTTTCGCGACATCACGGAGGTGGCGCACCTCCTTGACGACTTCGAGCGGGTCGGACGTCCCCAGGGCTTGCCCGAGGACTTCGCGGTAGATCTCCTCCATCCGCGCCTGCGCCTCCAGCCCGGTGACGGACGCAGACAGGGTGCGCACACGCGCCGCCACCTGTGCCGCCGTCGCATCGTCGCCGAATTCTCTTCGCAACGTCTCCTGCCCGACGCGCAATGCGATCAGTTCGGCTTCCTGAAGCACGACGCGCTCGGAAAGGCTCGTGATAGTCCCGAGTAGATTCGCGATTTTCTGGCGTACTTCGTGCGGTCCCGGCAATAGTTGGCTACCGGATGGGACGTATCCCTCGCTCTCGACATCGTCGGCAACCACGGCGGATAAAAAGTCGTCCACTTTTCGGATGGCGCGTCTGGGTAAGTGATGCTCGATGACCTGGAGCAACGCCGCGAGTAACCCGGCGCGGAGCGGAAGGGCATTATCGGGGTTTTCGCTGGCATACTGGTGCCCGATCCGGCTGTTCAACTCGAACCAGAAGGCTTTCAGGCGGGTGAAGGCGAGGAGGGCGGCGGTCTGGAATTCGGCGGCATCTTCCGTATCCTGCAATCCCTCGATCACGCGGTCACGCACGGTGCCGACGAAATTTCGCGCCGCGATGGCTTCCTCGTCCGTGGTCGAGGACCAATCGGCGATGCGGTCGTCCCATGCCGACTCCAGTCCCTCCCCAACCAGTGCGTCCAGAAGCGAAAGTGTATGGTCGCCTGAATTATGATCGGGGGAAGCGAGGGGCATCACTTCAGCGACTGATGGAAAGGGAAGGGCAAATGTGCTGGATCGCATGATCGGATAGAACTCTGATTTTCTTGTCGCAAGGCACGGGCAAACATTCGCAACGGATATACGCCCGCCTACGGTTTCTGCCACATCGACACTGAATTCTACCTGTAAAACACCGCGAATTCGATGAGCAGGGTTTACTGCACATTCAGAATCTCGAAAGTCGTTTTGCCGCCCGGCGTCGCGACGGCAATTTTGTCGCCTATCTTGCTCCCCATCAACGCCACTCCGACCGGGGACGACACCGAGATGTGCTCCGACGATGTCGCGTTACCGGAACTTCCGACCAAAGTGAATGCCAATTCTTCGTCATAGTCGAGGTCACGCACGATAACCACGGAGCCGAGACCGATCACGCCCGAACCGGCGACGGCTTCCGGGATCACGGTGGCGCGGTCGAGCAGGGCTTCGATGTCTTTCATGCGCCCGCCGATGAAACCCTGTTGCCGTTTGGAGTCCTGGTAGTCGAAGTTTTCGGACAGGTCGCCGAGGTCGCGGGCTTCGCGAATGCGCTCCGCGAGAGCGGGCATTTCCACGCTCCGCAACTGGGTGAGTTCTTCTTCTAACTTGCGCCGCTCGGAGGCGGTCATTTGAAATTCGCTGATCATTCTTCTTACACGCGTTGTACCGGATTCAGGATAATGGGAAACGCCCCGCACGGTACTATGCGGGGCGTGAGAACTTTCCGACGTCGGATACTCGAAATTATACCGACCTCCGGCGTTGCTTGCAATAGTTTCTTCGCGCCCCGAATGCCGGACCGTTTCCAGATCGTCGCCGGAACGCCCCCGTGATACAATGCGCACCGTCGGACTCTCGTTAAAGGAACGCTCACACCCGGTTTCATGGCTCCCCGCTCCTCCCCATCTACCGCGCGCTTTGTCGCGCCGCTACGCCTCATTCTGTGGCTGATTATCCTGGTCGGCGTCGCTGCCGGGGTACGTTCCGCGTCGTATCGCTGGAACCGCGAAGCGGACAACCGCCGCGTCGAGATCGCACTGGACTTCGCCGAACTGCGCTCGCTCTCGGCAGCGGAAGGCATTCCGTTAAACGAACTACTGAAGCGGTTCAAGGCGGCGGGCACGAACTCGGTCGCGATTCAGGAAGACACGATTGGGGGTCTGGAAGAAGCCCAACGTCTCGCGCACGTGCCAAGTTGGATCGATGAGAGAGGTAATAACAATCTCAACTCAACCGGTATAACGGAAGAGCGATACTTTTTCGGTAGACAATCTCCCGCTCCCGCCCCGCTTTCGGAGCAGATTGTCAATTCCCTCAGGGCAAAAACCCGGTTCACCGTCAAAATGACGGAAGGTGGCGGACCGATCTATATCGACCAGCCGTGGGCGATTGTTCGCAACGTCGGCGTGGGGTTGGATTCAAAGACAGTCGAGACGGTGCGATCCGCCGGTCTCGGTATCGTCGGGCGGGTGGGCAACTGGAACGGGGTCTCGCCGCGCGGGTTGGCATGGACGCTGGGCGAGTTGAAAAAGCAGGGCGTTTCCACGGTCCTGTTTTCCGGCGACGAGGTATTGGGGTTCAAAGGGTATGTCGCGGCACGAAAGGGCGTGGCGAGCGTGGGAAGTTCCCCAGCGATTCCCGACACCACTACCGAGGCAACCATCCGTGCCCTCGACCTGTATTACGGCGCGCTCGAATTCGGCAAGCAGAAAGGCGACGGGCAACTGGCGAAAGCGGCACCGGATCGCGTCGTGAGGGTACACACGATTCCCGGCTCGGAAATGCTGTCCGCAACCGTTCCCGACGCCGTGCAACGCTTCTCGCTTGCCGCCCGCGAGCGGAACATCCGCCTGCTTTTCGTGCGCCTATTTCTGGACGAGCCGGACGCGGCGGCGTTCAACACGGATTATGTGGCAAAGATCGTCCGCGCGTTGCATCGCGGCAATCTACAAACGGGCACCGCCCACGGGTACCCGCCGCTCAGCGTCGGACCCGGAACCCGACTGCTCATCGGGCTTGCCATCGGCGCGGGATTCCTGGTGTTAGCCGACGCCGTCACCGGAGTGCTGTCAGGCGGTATCGGGCGGGTGCTGGGTGCTGGGTGCTGGGTGCTGGGCGTCGGGCTGGTTGCGCTGGCGGCTTCTCCCGTGGGGATCGGGGTGAAGATCGCCGCGCTTGCCGCCGCCCTCATCTTCCCCTCACTCGGGCTTCTGGCGAGTGACCTGCTCCACAAAGACGCGTCGTTCAACGCGCTGGGTCGGTTCCTGTTCGCGTGCCTCGTAACCTCGTTCGGCATCGCCTGCGTGGTAGGCTTGCTCGCGGACCGGGCGTTCCTGGTCAAAGCCGACGCGTTCGTCGGGATCAAGGCGACACTCGCGGTCCCGGTCCTGCTCGTCGCGTTGGTGTACGCGCTGGACCTGCGGGCAAGGGAAGACCGGACATTTTTGCGGGCAATCGGCGAGACGGCGGAACGGTTCATGCGCGTGTCCCGCCAGCCGCTACTGATCTGGCAGATCGTCGCCGCGACCATCGCACTCGCGCTGGTGTTCGTGATCCTGTCGCGGAGCGGGAATGAAAGCGCGGTCGGCGTGTCGGAACTGGAACTGAAGGTACGCGCCGTGCTGGATCGCGTTTTCCTCGCCCGCCCCCGGTTCAAGGACGTGTTCGGAAACGCCGCAATGGTGCTTTCTTTGCTGATCTACACGCGCACCCGCCAGCGGCTGTGGGCATTGCCGCTGTTTATCCTCGGCGTGTTCGGGCAGGTGTCGCTCCTGAATACCTTCTGTCACCTGCACACGCCGCTCGCGGTCAGCCTGTGGCGCGCGTTCCTCGGGATCGCGCTCGGCGTTCTGATCGGGACCGCGCTCTACGGGATTTTGAATCACTTCCTGTTACGGCACCTCGTCCCGACGGCGGGTTCGCGTCCGTGAAGGTTGCCGCGCTCGGTTATTACGGCTTCGAGAATCTGGGCGACGAAGCCGTCCTCGCCGGAATCCGCGCCGCGCTGAAAGCGGAGCGAACGTTCGACGATGCACAGTTCCTCGTGCTCTCGAACGCGCCGGGAAGCACGGAGTCGTTTCACCCGGGCGTGGTCGCTGCTAACCGATGGAAGTGGGGCGAGGCGGCGCGCGCGCTGTCCGGCACCGATCTGTTCATCCTCGGCGGCGGATCGCTGTTGCAGGACGCGACCTCGGTGAAGTCGGTGCTCTGGTACGCGCTGATGGCGCGGATTGCGCGAGCGAAATCGCGACGGGTGCTGTGGTGGGGGCAGGGCATCGGACCCCTGCAATCGAATGTTTCCCGGTTTCTGGTGCGTCACATCGCCAATGAAGCGGACGCCCTTACCGTGCGGGATGAAAAATCTGCCGAACTTTTGAAGGCGATTGGCGCGACGGGGTCTATAGAGGTAGTTGCCGACCCCGCCTTCGCCCTTTCGCCTGAATCACCGGCTGCTTCTGATCCCTCCGTCGCCGCCGAATCCGTGGTTTTTGCATTGCGGCGTTGGCGAGGGACCGATGCAACCCTGATCGATTCGTTGAAGCAATATCACGCGACGATTGGAGCCGGTTGGTGTCTACCAATGCACCAGCCGGAGGACGCCGAATACATGCGCGGCATATTCGGTCCGGCGCATATTCGGGATTGGCGCGGGGCTGGCGGTATCGAAGGGGTTTTGGGGGAGATCGGCGTTTCCCGACTTGTGGTCGCCATGCGGCTCCACGCGCTGATTTTTGCCGCCCGATGCGGGGTCCCCTTCGTCGCGCTGTCGTACGATCCCAAAGTGGATGCGCTGGCGAAGGCGGCGGGGCAGGAAGACGCCCTGCTGAGCGTGAATGATACGTCACTGACGCGAGAAAGGCTTTCGGAAACGATAGCCCGTGTCCGTGATACCAGCACCCGGAGGCGCACCACCTTAAACGAGTTCGCGACGATTCAGGGGGGGCGGGCGATACGACCGGCAACGATTGCTGCGGAACTGTTATCTTAGGTTTCGAGGTTCGGACTTTACACACGATGCGAATCGATTGCGCGAAAACTTCCCGTGCCACAACTGCGTGGCTGATCTCACTCGGACTCTGCGGCGTCACCGTGCTGGCAGTTCTGCCGGTGTGCGCCGCCGATGTGCCGTCGCCGACGCCCCCGGTTCCGTCCCCTGCTCCGTCGCCTTCGCCCGTTCCTTCCCCGGTTCCTTCTCCCACACCGACACCCGTGCCGGTCCCACCATCCCCGGAGCCTGAAACGACGCCCGCGCCGGACCCGTCGCTGTCGCCGGATTCGGAGGACGCCCCGGGAAAAGCCGAGCCGCTCACCGAGGAGGAGAAGAAGGAGGAGAAAGCACGGAAGCAAAAGGAAGTCATGGAGCGGAACCGCCAACAGACCCGGGGCAACTCGCTCGGGCGTTATCTTCCCAGTTGGACGGGAAGACTTTTCGACAACGTTTATGTGTCCGGCGGGACTTCTATTTCGTCGCGCTTCTTCAATGTCTCCGGGTCGCAAGCCGCGCAATCGACATACCGCGAATCGGTGAACGCGCAGGGTTTCGGAACTCGCCAGGTCGGACCGTTCCAGCAGAACATGGACCTGACCATCAGCGGACGGGTTCTCGACGCCTTCACCATCGACGGGCGGTTCTCGAACACCCGTCAGAACAACTATTTCAACCAGGTTTTCGGGCTGAACTATCGCGCCAAAGGCACATCGTTCAATCTCGGCGACGTGTCCGCCGCGCTTCCCGGCAATGAGTTCGTCACATTCTCGCGCACCGTGCGCGGGTTATCTTTCGGGCGCGACTTCGGAAACGGGGTGCGCGTTCAGGGCGTCGGTTCGTACACGCAAGCCGTCGCCCGGCGCGGAACATTTCAGGGCAACGGGACGCGCGGTCCCTTCCCGTTACAATCGTCCTCGATCCTCGAAGGCTCCGAACGCGTCCAGTTGAACGGCGTGGACATGCTCGCCGGGCAGGATTATCAGATCGACTACCTGTTCGGGCAGATCACCTTTCTGAGCGGGCGCATCGTCAACCCGGAAGATACCGTGGTTTACACCTACGAAGCGCAAAACTTCAACTCGTCCCCGGGACTTCTGACCGGCACGCGGATCGACCTTACCCCGAAAGCCGCGCCATACGCCATGGGAATCACCTGGCTCCAGCAGAAGCAGTTGTCCGGCAATCAGGGCGTAGCGGAGATCACCGAGCGGTTCCCGGTCAACAACGACCTCGGATACCAGTACCAGTTGGCTTCCGGGATCGAAACCGGAACCCCGGTGGAAGTGCGCTACCTGGACGAACGGCTGGTGGAAAATATCGACTTCCAACTGGTGCGCGGCTCGCGCTTCTTCCGCCTGCTCCGCAAGTTCCCGCCCGACACCGCGTTCAATGCCACCCTGTCCCTTTCGATCAAGTACCGCCCGGTACGGCAGTCCTCCATCACCGGCGACCGCTCGATCATGGGCTTGGACGGTAACTATCGCGTCAGCAACACCACGAACCTCGCCTGGCAATACGGGCGTTCGCAAAATACCGTCAAGGGTGCGGACGGCGGCGACGCGATGTCGCTCAACGCCACGTTCGGAGGCGGCGGCAGAAGCGGCATCGGCGGATGGAACAGCACATTGGGCTGGCGCAACATCGGTAGCACCTATGCGGGCATCGACTCCACCTCGGCGGCTTTCATGCGCGCGGAGAAAGGGTTGCGCGGAACCCTGTCGTATCGTCCGACCTCGTTCCTGTCGCTGACAACCTCGATGAACGAGTCGCAGATCGGTAGCCAGACCACGGCGTCCGCCGCCGACGGTTCACAGTCCAGCGCGTTCAACTGGAGCAAGAACACCCAGTGGCAGGGCGGGTTCAGCCTGTCAGTGCCCAAAATGCCGCGCCTCGATTTTTCCCATTCGCAGGTTTCTCAGGGCACACAGGGCGGCACCGGCAGCCGGTCGAATTACGGTTCAGACCAACTCAACCTGAACTATCAGATCGGCATGCTCGGCATGAGCGGTTCGTTCGGGCGCAGCGTGTCGCGGGGGCAATCCGTATTCTCCTCGGGGTTCACCAACGCGCTTTCGGGGACGCAATCCACGAGCGGGTCGGTGCTGGACGAGATTCGCGGCGGCAGCTACAACACAAACTCGGCGACCGACTCGTCCTCGGACACCGGACGATTGAACCTGTCGCTCACCCCGGCACCCTGGATTCAGATGAGCGGCGCGCTTGGGGTTTCGCGCACCCGCTACGGAAGTACCGGAACCTCGGGCGCATCAGGTTCGGTCTCCAACGCCCGCGATAACAGTTTCGGTGTGCGCCTACCGGTGCGAGAGAACCTGTCGTTCGGCATGGACTGGTCCGAAAGCACCAACGGACGGGGCAATACGCAAACCGGCTCCCAGACCGGCTCCGGCATCGCCTCGCAACGCACCCGTACCACCTCGTTCGACACTCGTTATGTGCCCCGCGATAATCTGGAACTCTCGTTCCAGTTCGGGCGCACCCTGTTTCTGATCCCCGGCATAGACAACACCGATAGCAACAACACCGGGTTCGGGCTGATGTACTCGCCGGTACAGGACATCACGTTTTTCGGCAATTACAGTAGCCAGAAACTCAAGTATCTGGGAAGCCAGAGCGGCACCAGCGACGACACGACGTTCCAGTTTCAGGCGACGGCGGGACCGTTCAACCGGGTCGGCGGGGCGTTCGGAAAAATGACGTTCAGCGCGGGCTACCAGCGCGTGAATACCGGTTCCGCCCTCTCGAGTTCGGTCTACAATGGGGACGGAAGCGACCTGATCGGGACATCGCCGTCGAACGGTTCTCTTGGCTTAGGTGGAATACTACGGAGCGTGTCGCGTCAGGTGCGTGACGCCACGTTTTCCCAGCAACAACAACGGCTTTCCCTGTGGAACGTGCGCGCGGACTACCCCATCGCCAGCCGCCAATCACTCTATCTCTCCTGGCAAGCCATCGACTCCTTCTCGCCGCTCGCGGGCGACAATGCGGGGACGTCCTACTATTCAGCAAGCAACTACCGGCGCGGTAACGGTGCGGTCGGCTACGATTTCCGTTTGAGCGAACTGGTGACGATGACGGCGAACTGGAACCTGATCCAGATGAACGACAACGAGCGTAGCGACCAATCGTACCGCGCGCGCGCGTTCAACATGGACCTGTCGGCGAAGTTCTAACGGTTTTCGCCGCGCAAACTGCCGGGTGTCACTCCCAGTGACTGCTTCACGCGGCGGGACAAATGGCTCGCGCTGTCGAACCCACACAGACGCGCGGTCACTTCCAACGTCAGGTCGCTGGTCCTCAGAAATGTAAACGCGTGACGCAACCGTACGTCCGCCAGCCGTTCGCGCGGCGGGCACCGGCAAACGTCGGCGAACGCGGCGCGGAGCGTGGAAACCGACACGCCACACCGCCGCGCGATCTGCTCGACCCCGACGGACTGCTCGCCGAAACTCTCTTCCATCACCCGTTCCGCCTCGCGCACCAGGATCTCCTTCGGCGAAGCCCGGTCCACCTGCCACCGCCCGAGACGCGCCATCAGGATTTCCAGACGGGTCAGCAATGCGTTCGTCATGCGCCGCCGCTCGTCTCCCTCGCCGGGGTCGGTCCGGTAGCCTTCCGTGATCAGGGCGCGGCACGTCTGCCCCAACGAACCGTCGCCGTCGTCGGCGTACCGGTGTTGCCAAGGTTGGTCGCCAGGTGCCTCGACCTGAAAAAAAAGGTTCGCGTATGCGGTGCGCGCGATCTCGGCGTGTACCGTCTGCGGCGGTGTCACCAGCAACGTCCCCGGGACCGCCTCGTAAACCGCGTCGCCAATCGGACACACCGGGTTCCCCGACAAGTAATAAACGAACTCCCAGGTCGTGTGCGCGTGCGGCGGGTAGTCCCTTCCTTTGTCGGCACGGTACGTCCCCCCGGAAAGAAACCGGAAGTTTGGCGATTGGTGCAATAACGATGTGCCCGTGTGCATGGCGTCTGCCGCTTTATTCGTCATATCATAACGGCGTACCTGCTGATGCGGTCGCACCGGTCCCGGCGGGGACGAACTGCGACCGATTTTCGTATAATCACAGCGAGCCGACTTGCCCCGGGGGCAAGCCGACCTATTTTCAACGCGGAAATGTTCGGAGAAAAACAATGCCGAAAAAGATAGCCATGATCGGCGCGGGTAGCGTCGTCTTCTGTAAAACCCTGATGAGCGACATTCTCGCCACACCCGCGCTCGCCGACAGCGAGTTCGTCCTGATGAGTCCGACCGAGTCAAAGCTGCGCCGCATGGAAGCGTTCGGTCAGCGGATGGTCCGCGACAACGGGCTTCCTGGCTCTGTTCGCGCGACCACCGACCGTAGCGAAGCGATCCGGGACGCCGATTTCGTGGTCGTAATGATCCAGGTTGGCGGGTTCGACGCGTACGGCGTGGATTACGAGATCCCGCTCAAATACGGCGTGGATCAGTGCATCGGCGATACGCTCGGTCCCGGCGGGATATTCCGGGGGCAACGCCATATCCCGGTGCTGATCGACATCGCCCACGACATGGAAACGCTGGCGAAACCGGGCGCGATAATGCTCCAATACGCCAACCCGATGGCGGCGAACTGCCTCGCGCTGGGCAAAGCCACCGACGTGTCGTTCGTCGGCTTGTGCCACGGCGTACAAACCACGCTGGACCTGATCGCGGGCTACTGCGCGGTTCCCAAGAACGAAATCACGTACGTTTGCGGCGGAATCAACCATATGGACTGGTTCCTGCGCCTCGAACACCGGGGGCGCGACCTGTACCCGCAACTGCGCGAACTTTTCGAGAAGCCGGAATACTACAAGAACGAGAAGGTGCGCGGCGAGGTGTTCCGCCAGTTCGGCTATTTTATGACCGAGTCCACCGGGCACCTGTCGGAGTACGTGCCCTGGTTCCGCAACAACCAGAAGGCGTTGGACCTGTACTGCGACGAACCGGCGTTCGGCGGCGAGTCGGGGGCGTATTACAAGTGGGGCAAGGCGATGGCGGAAAAGTACGCGCTGGTCGACCCGCTCCAGTTCGAGACTACTGAGATCACCGAGCGGAGCGTGGAATACTGTTCACATATCCTGGAGGCGGTGACGACCGGTGTTCCGTTCCGCTTCATGGGCAACGTTCGCAACGACGGCTATATCACGAACCTGCCAGCCGGGTGTTGCGTGGAGGTGCCGACCTACGCCGACGACACCGGTCTCCACCCGACGGTGATCGGAAACCTCCCGCCCCAGTGCGCGGCTCTCTGCCAGACGAATGTCAATGTGCAAACCCTTTGTGCGGAGGCGGCTCTGACCGGTGATCCGGAATACCTTGTACACGCGATGGCTCTCGACCCGCTGACGGCAGCGGTGTTGCCGCTCCACAAGATTCGCGAACTGACACACGAGATGCTGGAGTCCCTGCGCCCGCACCTGCCGCAGTTCGCCGGTCGCGCCCTGCGCCCAACACCGACGATCAGCATCCCGCCCGGCACGGTCCCGGTAGACGTTCCGCTCGACCCGGCTCTCGCCATCGGCAAGCGATTCGGGACGCTGATCTCACAACAGACGACTTAGAGTATTTGTGCGTCCCTCCCTCCCCCGGGTACCCTCTGGGTGCCCCTCCCTCATCGGAATGAGAGAGGGGGAGTCCAGAGGAGTTGGGCAGTTCCGCTTGTCGGGCGGTTTGGAAAACGAGATCGCTTCACTCCTGCGGACTCCCCCTCTCTCATTCCGATGAGGGAGGGGCACCCAGAGGGTACCCGGGGGAGGGAGGAAACGAGGTCGCGCACCGATACAGAAAGGGAATTATGAGCGAGGATAATGCTAAAGTGCGGATCGGGTTTGTTGGCGTCGGCGGCATGGGGCAGGCGGCACACCTACGGAACTACGCCACGATGAACAGTTGCGAAGTCGTCGCGCTTGCCGAATTGCGCCCGGGGTTGGCGCAAGCCGTCGCCGCGCGCTGGGGCGTTCCCCGGGTTTATTCGGACGCCGCTTCGATGCTGGCGAACGAAAAATTGGACGGCATCGTCGCCTCGCAACCGTTCGACAAGCATGGGCAGATCATCCCCCCGCTCTATCAAGCGGGCGTGCCGATCCTGACCGAAAAGCCGCTGGCGTCGTCGGTGCAGACCGGGGAGCGGATGTTGGAAGCCCTGAAACAGAGCGGGTCGTGGCACATGGTTGGGTACCACAAGCGGAGCGACCCGGCGACCATGTACGCGAAAGCCGAAATCGAGCGACTCAAAGCGAGCGGCGAACTCGGTAAACTCAAATATATTCGCATCACCATGCCGTCCGGCGACTGGGTCGCCAACGGGTTTATGGACTACATTCACTCCGACGAACCGGTCCCAGCACTTCCCGCCGACCCGGGCGAAACGTGGGACGGACCGTATGTCGAGTTCGTCAATTATTATATCCATCAGGTCAACCTGCTCCGGCACCTCTTCGGCGAGCCATACAGGGTCTCGCATGCCGACCCGTCGCAGGTTCTGCTAATTGCCGAAAGCGACAGCGGCGTCCCGGGGATCATCGAAATGACGCCGTTCCAGACCACGCTGGATTGGCAGGAATCCGCGCTGGTCACCTTCGAGCGCGGCTGGGTCAAATTGGAACTCCCGGCACCGCTCGTGTTGAATCAGCCGGGGCGGGTCTCGGTGTTCGCGGACCCCGGCTCGGGTGCGGTCCCGCAAACCGTCACGCCGCAGATGCCCTGGGTCCATGCCATGCGTCAACAGGCCGCGAACTTCGTCGCCGCCATCCGGGGCGAGCGCGCCCCGATGTGCGACGCGCACGAAGCACTGGAAGATTTGCGCGTCGCCCGCGCCTACCGGGACTTGATCGAAAAATAGCCGGAACCTCACCCCCCAACCCCCTCTCCGTGCCGGAGAGGGGGAGCCGGAGGGGACACCGGGCAAACGGCTCGCCTCCGGTTTCTTACCCGAATAAATTAAATGGAGGCAGGTCCATTGTTAGTGCAAGGTTGGCTTCAAAAAAGGAATAAATATTTCCAATATC
>JAYULM010000038.1:0-1491 GCA_043763605.1 Armatimonadota bacterium
CCCCTCTCCTCGGAGGAGAGGGGGAGTCCGGAGGGGGGACGCAGGAAACGTATCGCCTCCGGTTTCTTACTCCCCCTCTCCTCGGAGGAGAGGGGGCGGGGGGGTGAGGTTCCGGCGCGACAGACCGACGACCCGGTCGGACTCCTGTGCCACCCCGTGGTGCCGGAACGCGGATGGCGTCTGCCCCGTCTCGGCTTTGAATACCCGCGAAAAGTGATACGGGTTCGCGAACCCCGTCCGCTCCGCCGCCGCCGCCACGGTAACGCCCCCGCTTTCCATCAGGCGACAGGCGGCGAGGACACGTTGCCGACGCATCCAGGCAGCGGGGGCGAGTCCGGTCGTCGTTTTGAGGCAGTCCGCCAGTCGGCGCGGCGGAACACCGAGGGCAGTAGCCATCTCGCGCACCGACCAGAAACGCTCCGGCTCGCCACTCATCAACCGCTCCGCAGAGCGGCGCACCCCGTGCGCTGTCGGCAGGACCCCGGTGCCCGCCCGACTTTCCCCCAGGACTACCGCCCCCAACAGTTCGGCGCACCAACTCAGCAGTGCCCAGGGGTTACACGAACCGCCGCGAAACACTTCCCCCGTGACGGCAAGGAACGCGTCCCGCCACGGGACCGGCGGCGGCGAGAAAGCGCGGCAGACCGGATCGTCCCCCGCCCGCAAATCCCGCTCAACGTCGTCGGCGAGGGGTCCGTCGAAAAGCAGGTAACGGGTGCTCCACGCCGCGTCCTCGCCGACGACTTCGTGCAACCGCGTACCACGGGCGAGCAGGACCAGACTGCCGGGTTCGTGAGACAGCGCGACCCCATCCGCGTAAACGGTGGCGGTGCCGCTTTCGGTCAGAAAGAGGGTCAGTGCCTGCAGGTTTTGCGGATCGTACCGGGCGCGAGGCGGGCAAACTTCGCGCACGGCAATGATGGAGCGAAACCCGTGGGCGAGTGGAGGCCTATCCCCATGGATGATGCTGGCTTCGCGAAGGGGGCGCATGTTGGTGGACTCCAGAAATCCCGACACGCGAAAGTCGCCGGGCGAAACGGATAGGTTTCGTGACGCTTCGGATATGGCTTTCCGGTCCCGCATCGACCTATCATAACGGTGTCAATTATACGGCACGGCACAAAGACCGGCAACGAACGGATAGGTCGTCGCGCCCTCCCCCCACGCCGAACGCCGCCGAGGAACCACCCACCTATGAACCGAGTCACGCTGGAAACGCCGCTCCCCGAGATCCTGCAACGTATCGCGGAAGACGGCTACGTACTGATGGAAAACGCGCTGACGCCGGAGCAGGTATCACGTCTGCGCATCGCCTACGACGAACAACTCGCTTTGCACCCGCCGAAACCCGGCGCGACCCGCGTGGAAGTCCCCCGGATTCTGGAGCGCGACGAGCGGTTCGCGATGCTGATGGACTTGCCGACCACGTTCGCCGTCGCCCGCAACGTCCTCGGCGCAGACATCGAACTCGCGTCGGGCGGCGAACTCGAC
>JAYULM010000039.1:0-5186 GCA_043763605.1 Armatimonadota bacterium
GAAACAATTATCGGTGCCACTATCGTAGAGAGATTGAAACTCGTCGCGGGTCATGATTGACAAGAAGTATACCCATTATTGCGAACCTGAGTAGTTACCAAAAGAAACATAAAGATTTCGTGTTTCCCCTGAAATCGAACCGCCGTGTAGCTCTGAGCGAGGTAGATAGACAGAATAAGCACTTTATGTCGGTCAGTGAGTTACCACTGCCAACCACTTGTAAAGGTGGCACGGCGATTTCGTCGTGCCAGCGCATCTATCTGGACAAGGTTCCTTTTCCCTTGCTCTTGATAGCCTCGGTCGTAACCGACCACGGGGGAAATTCAAGTGTCTTGTATTTGGTAACGAGTGACCTTACTTTAGATGCTCCAGCCATGCTTGCTGTGTACAAAAAACGTTGGAAGATTGAAGAATTCCATAAGTCCCTCAAAAGCAACGCGGCGTTCGCTAAGTCGCCAACCAAGCGAGTACGAACACAAAGCAATCACTTTTTTGCGAGTTTAGTTGCTTTCACAAAAATGGAGGTGCTGCGTGTGGGAACAAATCTTAACCATTTCGCGATGAAGGCGAAGTTATGTCAAGCCGCATTAGGGGCTGCTTTGGAGCGTCTTACAGAAATAAAACGGAGAAGCAAACTTACCTATATCACGTCCTGACTGCGTAAGGTGAGTATCTTCTGATTTATTGCCACTATTTTGGGTTCTTTCTTGGTCTACCGCCTTGCTTACCCCATCGCTTAAAATCACCATTTTCCTTGTGTGGATTAGCGGGTCCATCAAAGCCGGGTTCAATGAACAAAGGGTCGCCACCATCTTTCAGGGGAACGGGATGCTCATCATGGGTTGCATTACTCGGCCACTTTTTGCCAGTACGTTTTTCCCACCAATTTCTGGCGTCTTCCTTATGCCGTTTGAAAAAGTTTCTTGCTTGATCGTTTTCTATTTTAGTACGAATATTATCGCTTGTAAATATTCTTTGTGTTACTCTATTGGGCAAATCGGTAACTATCTCAGGTCTACTGGAGATATGACCGCCTTCGTTCAGGACGCGCAGTTCGCGGCGGGTGAATTTCTTGCTGCCATCCAAGCCTCCGGCGCGGATGCTCGATTTGCGTAACTGCAACACCGTGACCTTGCGTGCGCCCCTCGGAGATATCTGCTCCCCCTCCGACATGGCGTTGGAATGTCGCGACGAACCGTTGCGGCGGGACCGTGACATCTGTGACGCACCCATCGCGATCTGGTTTGCGTTGAAAGCGTATTCGCCGAACGCGTATACGACCGAGTAGCATGCCATCGTTTTTTCTTCGGCAGAGGCATCCGGGTCCATTAGTATCTTGTGCGCGTCCTCGATAGAGCGCGCCGTTTGGTAGCAGTTTTCCGCAGTATCGACGATCATACCGATTAACGGGTGTAACCGGCTTGCCGCTCGTGCCGCTCCCATCATCCAGCCCTCTTCCGCGATCTGCTGAAAGTCGTTCGGTCGGTCCGGGTTGTACGCCATCGGGTGTTGTAGCGCGCTGACGCCGTAGCGGTTGATGGAGTCCCCCGTGTTGAAACCACTGAAAAACGCCATGCGAACCATGGTGGAGTAACTCGTCGATAAGTTAACCTCTCCCAGAGTGAATGACAGACCGGAGGGGTCTGAGTTGTTTACCGGGTCGGAACCGGCGTAGGCGTACTTGTTCAGCGTCGCCGGGTAGGTATCGTCGCCCTCCAGCGGATCGCTCGATAAGAACCGTCCGGATTGCGGGTCGTAGAAGCGGGCGCGCAGATAGTACAGTCCGGTCGCCGGGTCGTACTGCTCGCCCCCGATGCCGAGGAACGTGTTGCCCGAGGTACCTGCCACGCGCGTCGGAGACCCGAACGCGTCATAGACCCAGCGGTCCGCCAGAATGCCGGTATCGCTCGCCAATCCGCCCGTACTACCGATGGCATCTTCCAGGAACCATGCGGACTGCCCGTTACGCACCGACCGGAGCATCGACCCGTCATACTCGTAGCGCGTCACCGCGCCGTCGGGGGCGGTTTCCTCTACTACCTGCCCCCCGCTGACGAGGTACCGCGTCGTACCTGACGGCGTGGTTTGCGCGACGCGATTGCCCGTCGCGTCATACACGAACATTACCGACCCGGTCGCCAATTGTGTGCTGGTCAGGCGGTCCATGAAATTGTAGCCGAGCGTGACCGCACCGGCGCGGATGCAGTTGCCGTTCGCGTCGTACTCGTACGTCGTCGTTCCTGCCGGTCCCGATACGGACAGGAGACGGTCGTTGTGATCGTACTGATACACGAACGAGCCTGATCCGACCGCCGTTGCGACCGTTTTCGTTTCACGATTTCCGACGCTGTCATAGGTGTACGTCGTGACACCGCGCGGGCTTTCCTCGCGCGTGAGTTGCCCGACGAGATCATAAGAGTAGGCGGTGACGCCCGTTTCGTCGGAAAAAGTCTTGAGACGACCGTTCACATCGTAAGTATGGACGTAGGGTGAGACAAACCCCGTCCCGGCGTGAGTCATCGTCTGAACGCGATCCATCACGTCATACGTGTAGGTCGTCGCTACCCCGTTCGGTCGTGTGACCGATGCCAAACGGCTCTGATCGTCGTAATGGTAAAGGGTTTCTTGACCGTCCGCCCCTGTGGTTTTGGTCAACCGGTTCGCGTCGTCATATTCATACGTCGTGCGCCCCGTAGGCGTCTGATGATGCTTTAAGTTACCAACGATGTCATAGGCATATGCATTGGTGCCGTCGCTTTTCAGTTCACCCAATCCGCCGTACGTGAAATCGTTGACGGAACCACCCTGAGATACACTTCGGACCAGACCGTCAGCGGTATTCTCGAAAATTATCGGCTGTTCGCCGCGATTCACGTCCGGCGTGATGCTTCTCGGGAAGCCCGAAAGATTCTCGTACGCATAGCGCGTCGTGAACCCGTTCGCATCCGTCACGGACTTTAGCTCGAAATCGTCCGTGTAGGTGTAAGTTTCCTTTTGTCCCATCGGCGATGTGCGCGACATCAGGAGACCGAAATTAAACTCGTCGTAGGTAAACCGCGTCACATTCCCGTTGGGGTCGTGGCGGCAGGTGCGGTTGCCATGTCCGTCGTAGCCGAATGTCCACGCCCGGTTCAACGGGTCCGTTACCCGCGCCATGCGGTCAAGCGGGTCATAATCATACGTGTATTTCGCCCCATCCGGCGCACGTGACGACCTCAACAGCCCTTTGTTATTGTATTCATAGAGTGTTGATTCGCCGTCCGGCGTCTCGACCGATTGGAGTCGATACATCTCATCGTGCTGATAGATCGTCTCCCTACCGGAACTGTCGCGCACCCCGACGAGTAGATTTTTAGTTGGGTGATAGATGTGTTCTATGAACTGACCTACCGGGTCGGTCACCTTCCTCACCCGGTCCAGCGCGTCGTACTCAATCCGGGACGTGCGATTCAATGCGTCCGTAACTTTGGTCAGGCGATCCTTATCGTCGTATCGATACGACTCCATGGTTTCGAGTTTGCCTTGCGCGTCACGTAGCGTCACTTTCACAAGTCGGTCAAGTGTGTCCCAATCGTATTCGACGATACGCCCGCCCCGGTCCTTAGCAACCTTTTTCCTTCCTATAAGGTCATACTCAGCGGAAGCAACGGTCCCGTCCGGGAAGAAAGTATGAGTTTGCCTGCCTTTAAGGTCGTACCCGTACCGGACAATATGTCCTAAGACGTCGCGGATCTCGGTGACATTTCCACGATCATCGAAAGTGATTAGCGACTCTTTGCCGTCAGGAAACGTCCGCCGAACGACGCGGTCCGAATTGTCGTAGGCATAATCTGTTACGCTACGCACGACACGGGGCGTCGCTCCCCCTGCCAAGCAGGGGTCAACAATGGTGGGGGATTGGAGACCAGTGTTTGGGAATAGCAACCCGGCGAGGAGACTGCCAGTGCCGAAATCAAAATTACTTTGTGAAGTTCCGCTTCCCGTAGTCGGAGTTAGAACCGTCCGTGTCGTAATTTTCGACGTCACATTGCCGTTCGGATCGCGCTTGATTTCAGACGTATTCCCTAACGCGTCCGTCGCCCCGATCACAAAACCACGCCCGGAGGCGTCATAAGTCAAGGAGGAGACGTTATTATCTTCATCGAAGAGTTTAACGACCGATCCGTCCGGGTTGTACTCAAACATTCTACTGGCACCCAGCGCGTTGATCGTCTTTCGGAGGTTTCCTTTTTCGTCGTACTGATTGGTCACCAATACGCTGTCGGCATCGGCGATGGTAAGTGGCTTGCCTAAATGGTTATAAGTGACCGAAGATACCAACCTACCAAACGCATCGAATGACTTTAACTGTTCGCCATTGGGGCCATATACGAACCGTGATGTTCTTCCCAGGGCGTCCGTTATCGATGTAAGGGCGTCGGGGTTTTGCGGATCACCATATGCCGAAGACGTCGTGACCGCGCGTTCCGAACCGTCGCTTTGCCTGAGATAACGCGTTTTCTGAATTACGTTCCCGCGTTTATCGAACCCGAGTACGGTTCTTCTACCGATCTCGTCCGTAATAATCTCGGTGTCGTCCGGAACATCCGTGTCGTCCAACCCGTGCGTGAATGTCACCGGGTAGCCATCCGCCCCTGTGACAGCCACGACCCGACTGGTGTCCGGGTCATAATCGTTGGAAGTCACGACGCGACCAGTCGGATCAGTCAAGGTCAACAAAGCGTGCGCCCCATCGTAGGTGAAGGTCATCGACTTGCCCACACGGTCGGTGAACGTCCTCAGATCGCCTCGCCCGTCGATGCCATAACGCAGGTGGTTGCCCTTCGGGTCGCGGATCGCCGTGATCCGACCCTGTCCGTCGCGCGTGAAGTCCACCCCAACGCCCGTCGACGAGCGGATGCCGCCCCGGTCGATGCTCAACTCGTTCCCGTTCGGCTCGCGCACCCACACCAGACCCCGCGCCTCGCTGACGTGCATCACCGTGCCGTCGAGCGTTTTGAGTTCCCACAGGTCCGGGTCGTACTCCAGGTCGTCGTAGCCGCCCAGATAGACCGGTGCCCACGCCAACCCGTAGTCGAAACTGTCCTGAGCCGCCGGGATCACGAACACGTTGTTGCGGTTGGGGTCGTTGTCGCCCGGATCGACCGGGCGGATCGTCGCCCGCGTGTCGCCGACCGGCACCCAGT
>JAYULM010000040.1:0-1489 GCA_043763605.1 Armatimonadota bacterium
CGCGTATATAATCGCGGGTTGAAACCCACGTCTGCGGTCAACTTCGTTGCCGAACGTCCTCCGGACGGTGCGGGATGACGATTTTGTCAGCGGGGAGGCGCGTTTCAATCACGTCCGGAGGACGTTCGGCAACGAAGTTGACCGCAGACGTGGGTTTCAACCCGCGTTCCCGTAGCGAACGTGCAAGCAACCAATCTATAATGCAATCGCCCTGGCAATCCGAACCGCGCCGGTCGCGGTAAAATAGGCACGAGGAGAAACAACGATGTCGGATATTCTGCCCTTCCCGGAAGTCGGCGAACGTGGCTCACAGTGGTTTCATCAACTGGAGCCGGTTCTGACCCGTGACTTTTCCGCCCACGATTTTGTGGCTATCGAAGTTCTTTCGGGGGAATACGCGGTTGCCCGTAGCACCGGGGAAGCCATGAGAACACTGCACCGCCGTTTCCCGGCGGGGCAACTATTTCTGCGAAGAATCGGCGATGAGACGGAAGCCGCCCTCGCCGCGCGACTGTTCGACGTCGGAGAATCTGCGGACAAATGATACTGCGAGGACATTTTCGCGACGAATTCCCTCCCGTCCGGCTGGCACTACCGGCACGGAACGGCGGCACCGTCGCCGTTGAACTTCTGGTGGATACCGGCTTCAACGGCGACTTCAAATTGCCGCAGGATGTCGCAGGGCTGTTGGCACTGTCCGCGCCTTCATCGCGTCGCGTCCGTCTCGCCGATGGACGGGAGCGCGACGTTCCCTACTACAGCATGGTCCTCGAATGGGAAGACCCGGAAACGGAAGAAATCGAGCGACTTTGCGAGGTTCTGGTATCGGGGAAGGGCAACCCGCTGATTGGCACGGAAATCCTGCGGAATCACCTTCTGCAAATCGAACTAACCGACGGCGGCGACGTTTCGCTGGAACCGCTCTGATCGGTACTGATTAAACCCTCGCACTTCCGCGGCTCAAACGCGCCACAGGTGGGGAAAAGGGTGATGAAAGAAGAGACCGACGCAAGATACTTCATTTCACCAGTTAATATCGGGGCGGCGGGATTCGAACCCACGACCTCTGCGACCCGAACGCAGCGCTCTTATTTTGTAAATAGCGGCTTCCTGGTCGTCTTTCGATAGGGAGCAAACATATCGAACAATGTTACACGGTTCTATCTCAAGTATTCAGGGAATAGCAACTTAAGTCGCTGAATAGAATCATTTTTTTCTTGCCCACGCCCGCCCGAAATAACGCCCGCTTTTATTGCCCTGATTGTATTTCACCTATCCGTACGTCAAAAGTGCGGATAGATTCCTTGCAACGTATAATAATTGCCATGAAGCCGCCTGCTGCCGCGCCCGATCCCCCTCTCCCGAATCCCGCAGGCGAATCTCTCGACGCCCGCCCCCGTTGCGGCTCGGGTGGTGGCGTGGCACTCTATAAAGACCTGATGCGAAATAAGATGCCATAGACTTGGGGCATTTATCTGAATTTTGCCCC
>JAYULM010000041.1:0-1487 GCA_043763605.1 Armatimonadota bacterium
GTTGGCGTTCGATTCGTTTTGGCTTTTCACATTCTCCTTTTCGATACTGAACGCCAATTGCCTTCAATTTTCCAATCCCTATTTTTGAAAGAGGCTCAAGTGGTATGTCTTTAACAAACGATCCCCTGCCCACGAAGCAAGAATCTGGCTCCGGTGCGCCGAAGTACCGAACCGTCCTGCTGTTCGGCGCGCCCGGTTCCGGGAAAGGCACCGTCGGGAAATCCCTGGGTGCCATTCCGGGCTTCATGCATATGGCGTGCGGCGATGTTTTCCGCAACATGGACCTGTCCACCCCGCTGGGCAAGCGTTTCCTTGAATACTCGTCCAAAGGACTGCTCGTCCCGGACGATTCCACCATCGCCCTGTGGAAGGTGAATATCGACGGCTTGGTCGGGACACACTCCTTCCGTCCGGATCGGGATACGCTCGTACTGGATGGCATCCCCCGGAACGTCGAGCAAGCCCGCATCATGGCGCACTATATTACTGTGGAGCGGGTCTTCTACCTGGTCTGCTCTGACGAGGCACTGATGATCGAACGGTTGCAACGCCGCGCGATGAAAGAAAACCGCCTCGACGACGCGTCCGAGGAAGTGATCCGCCGCCGCTGGCGCGTATATGAGGAAGAAACCGAGCCGGTGTTGCGCTTCTACCCGCCCGAAACTATCGAACGGGTGGACGCCGTGGGCGCGCCGATCAAAGTCATCCACGACGTGCTGGGGCGGATTCTCGGGGCGGGCTTGACGTAACCGGCGCGTGGGTACAACACACGGTGTATGAACCCGGGTGAAAAACTACTTGCCGTGCATGACCGGCTCTGCGCGGAGTACGGTTGCCCGATTGCGTATTTCGCCGATCTCGACCCGCTTTCCGAACTCGTTTCGTCCCTGCTGTCGCACCGCACGAAAAACGCGGACTCCGCGCGGGCGTTTCGCGCGCTCCGGGCGCGATTCCCGACGTGGGAGGCGGTCCGGGATGCCCCGCTCGCCGATGTTCAGGGCGTTATAGCCGCCTGTACGTGGCCCGAGCAGAAGGCACCGCGCCTGCAAGCCGTCCTCCACCGGATCACTGCGTCCCACGGCGAACCGCTTTCGCTGGACTTCCTCGCCGACATGCCGACCGCCGACGCGCGGGCGTTTCTCGAAACCCTACCGGGAGTCGGACCGAAAACGTCCGCCGCGACGCTCGCCTTCTCGCGGATTCGCGGGCGCGCGTTGCCGGTGGACAGCCACCATCACCGGGTCGCGGCGCGGCTGGGGATTCTCGATCCCGGCGTGGACGTGGGACCGGCGCACGCGCGCCTCGAATCCCTGCTCCCTGCCGACTGGGACGCGCAGACCGTGTACGACCACCACGAGGCGTTGATGCTCCACGGGCAGCGGGTGTGCTTCTACCGCGCTCCGGCGTGCGCCCGGTGTGTCGTGCGCGACCTGTGCGATTTCTACAAGCAGTAGTAACACGGTTGCGCCGGGAACCTCACCCCCCCG
>JAYULM010000042.1:0-20090 GCA_043763605.1 Armatimonadota bacterium
AAGCGGCACTGATGCATTGATTTCATACGACGTTCGTTGCGAAAATTTGCTGGACGACAACGATTCGCGCCCTGTCATTTTATTTTTGCAAGAGGCTCAAGTAGTTTGCCTTTTCACACACGCGAGAGCGGTAGCGTATCTGTGTACGGATCAAACGGAGTTGTCGGGAAGCACGACGTTGCTCTTACCCAAGGTGAAACGATCATTATTGGACGAAAGGGTTCGGTAGGGGAAGTACACTTCTCGCTTGAGCCTTGCTTCCCGATAGATACAACATACTACATTGAGAAGAAGCATACGTCGGCTGATTTACGGTGGCTAGCATATTGTCTTCGGTGGCTCAACTTACGAAGGCTGAGCGAGGCGTCCGCAGT
Organism: Armatimonadota bacterium; assembly: GCA_043763605.1. Lineage (GTDB taxonomy): Bacteria > Armatimonadota > Armatimonadia > Armatimonadales > Armatimonadaceae > JACMIU01. The sequence goes on from JAYULM010000042.1 coordinate 375, forward strand.
CCCTGGCATCAATCGTGATGCGGTCTACTGTATTGAAATCTTGCTCCCACCCTTCGCAGAGCAGGAATGCATCGCTGACCACATTTCCGAACAACTCACGCACACCCGCGAAACACAAGCCGCCCTCGAAGCGCGAATCCAAGCCGCCAATGCCTTGCCCGCAACCCTACTCGCCGACGTTTTCTCCGACGGTGCGACGAAAGGCTGGCAACCGAAACGCCTCGGCGACGTGCTACGGCTACGTAAGAAAGTTATCCACCCCCGCGACGCGCCGACCGGCACCGAAACGTTCGTTGGCATGGAGCATATCGAACCCGGTAGCGGGAAACGGATTGGTTCTCTGACGCTGGACATGACTGCGCTCACGGGACGGAAGCCGCGCTTCTACGCGAACGACATCGTTTATGGCTACCTGCGCCCATACCTGAACAAAGTTTGGATCGCGGAATTTGACGGACTCTGCTCCGTTGACCAGTACGTTTTCAGTGTTGACGAATCGCAAGCCGTGACGCCGTTCGTCGCGTGGTTCATGCGTAGTTCTGTTTATCTTAGCCGTGCGCCGATTGACAATACACCCGGACAACTGCCCCGCATACGCACGGAAGAAGTTGCCGCCGTTCCTATCGAATTGCCGCCGCTTGACGTGCAACAGATAATCGCCGCTCGGCTTTCGGAGCAGATGGCTCACGTGCAGGATTTGCTGGCATCGCTCCGGCGGCAGCTCGACGCCGTGAAGCAGTTGCCGTCCATGCTTCTCGCCGAAGCGTTCTCGCCCCGGACCGGCGCGGCTATTTTCGACCCGTCCGAGATCGCGCTCACACCGACGCCGAAAGATCACTACACATCTTTCGCCACGTATAGTGTGCAAAAACTGGGACATACGAAACAGTTCGGTCGCACAATTTTAGCAAAAACGCTTTATCTCGGTTCGGTGCTGTTTGGATTAAACTTCGGCACCCTATTTTCCAAGATGCCGTTCGGTCCTTACGACACCCGAACTGACGATATGGAAAAATATGCAATAAGCAAAGGAGCGTTTTATAGGCGGGAGCGTACAACGTCCAGTGGCAGAAAGCGGTACACGTACAACCTCGGACCGAACAGCGATTTGTTTATTCGGAACGCGGAAATCATGCTCGGCATAAACATGGCGGAATGGGATCGATTACTACAGTTGTTTTCGGGAAAAAAGACGCGTCGCATTGAAGCCGTCGCCACACTTTTCGCTGTGTGGAATGACCGGCTAATCAGCAATGAGTCAATCACAGATGATGCCATAATCGAAGATTTCTACGAATGGGACAAGGCGAAATCATCTTTTGACCGAAAGTACCTTCCCGCATACTTGGCATGGATGCGAAAAAATCGGATCGTGCCGACCGGAAACCCGCCGAAAACGATCCGCCCTGCCGGAAACGAAGTCCCTCCGACACCATGACCGAACCTAAACTCCGACTGTCCGACCTGAATCACAAGATCAAATCCGCGTGCGACCGCCTGCGCGTCGCCAACTACGCGGGTGCGATGAACTACGTCCCGATGGTGTCATGGCTCCTTTTCCTTCGGCTGTTCGACGAACGGGAGGAGCAGGAAGCGGCGGAGGCGGACGCGCTCGGCATCGCGTTCACGCCCGCCCTCGCGGAACCATACCGCTGGCGCGACTGGGCATCCCCCGGCGGTGAACAGCGCAAGGTGTTGCAACAGGGTGCGACTGACGCGCTAAAGAACTGGGTCAACCAGAACTTGCTCCCGCACCTCAAAGGGTTCGACAAATCGGGTAGCGCGACGACGCAACAGGTGATTATCGCCGAAGTTTTGTCCGGCGTGGATTTCGTGCGTATAGACACTGACACCAACTTTCGCGGCGTACTGGACATTCTGGACGCCGTGCGCGATGTGGACGACACGCACACGTTCCCGCTCTCACAGGTCTACGAATCGCTCCTGCTTAAAATGGGCGAAAAGGGCAACGACGGCGGGCAGTTTTTCACGCCGCGCGACGTGGTTCGCGCGATGGTGCAAGCCATTGACCCGCGCACGGGCGAAACGGTGTACGATCCGTGTTGCGGCACGGGTGGCTTTCTCGCGCAAGCGTTCGAGTACATGAACCGGGATGAGAAAACGGCGGCAGGCAGGGAAACGCTAGAACGGCGGACGTTCTATGGGCGCGAGAAAGAAGACTCAGTCTTCCCGATCACGCTGGCGAACCTCGTCCTGCACGGCATCCAAGAGCCGCACATCTGGCACGGCGACACGCTGACCGAGAGTACGAAACATGACGCTCTGTACGCGGGCGCACCGGGAACGTTCAGCGTAATTTTGACCAACCCTCCGTTTGGCGCGAAGGTCGGAAAGGAGGCGCAAGCCAAGTTCGCCTACAAGACCGGAGCGACCGAAATCCTGTTCCTCCAGCATATCCTCGACGCGATGGCAGCGGACGGGCGGTGCGGCATGGTGTTGAGCGAGGGAGCGTTGTTCCGCACGAATGAGGACGCATATGTCAAAACCAAGCGCAAACTGCTCGACACATGCGACCTGTGGTGCGTCCTCAGCCTTCCGGGCGGCGTGTTCACGGCGGCAGGAGCGGGTGTGAAAACGTCGCTCCTGTTTTTCTCGAAGGGCAAGCCGACCGAGAAAATCTGGTACTACGACCTCTCGCACGTCAAAGTCGGCAAAACAACTCCGATGACGCTCGCGAACTTCGCCGAGTTTTTCCGCCTCCTGCCGACGCGCGGCGACGGCGATTATTCCTGGACGGTCGATTTCTCGGCGCGTAAAGCATCGGCGCGTGCACAAGCCGAACCACTCCGGGCGGAGGCGAAGCCGCTGGAGGAAAGGGCGGAACGGCTTCGGGCGGAGGCGAAGGCAGTTAAAAAAACGCGACCGTCCGAATCGGCGGAGCGCGAAAGCGAAGCCGCGTCACTAGAAGCGCAAGCCCGCGCCCTGCGCGGCGATGCCGACACCATCGAAGCGAACGTTTACGATCTGAAGGCGGTCAACCCCCGCGCGAAAGCCGCCGCAACCCCGGTCACGGTCGCCGACCTTCTGGAGCGGATCGCGGACGGCGAGCGCGACGCACAAGCCGCGCTGGACCGGCTCCGGGCGACGTTGCACACGGTTTGAGATTTTATATCCTCCGCGATCCCCCGCGAAAAAGTTTCGTGTTTTTTGTCACGAAACAAAATGAGAAAACGTTCCCCGAGCAAGACCCACGGGAGGCTTCACACGATGATCGTTTCGCTACTTTCGCTCACCCTTTTACTGACACTTGCGCCGCAAGGGACCACGGTGACAACCACCACGACCACGGTGCGTCGCGACGCCGACCCGCTCGTCGATACCGGCGTGAACGGCAAGGCGCGGGTCAACTTCAACGCGGGCGTGATCAAGGCGACCGGCTCCGGGGCACTGCCCGCGCCGGGCGTCGCAACCAACGACGCGCAAGCCCGGTTGATGGCACTCGGAGCCGCTAAAGCCGACGCCCTGCGGAATCTGGCGATGATGGTTTCCAGCGTCCAGGTGACGAGCGAAACGCGGGTCAAGAATTTTCAGACCGAGTCGGACACGGTAGAGACTCGATTGGAAGCGGTTCTGCGGAACGCCCGCGTGATCCGTGAAGACTTCAAGGACGGTGTCGCCACGGTGACGGTGGAAATGTCGCTGTACGGCGATAACTCGGTCGCCGAAGCGGTGTTCCCGGAGATTTTGCCGGAACAGCAGCCCGCGTCGCCCGACTGGGAGGGACCGCGCGAACCGGCTATCGCGTTGCCGCCCGCGAAGATGCCGCGACCCCTCCCGCCGCTGGGGCGTGAGCCGGGCTTGACGCCCGCGTCGGACAACGGACCGTTTACGTCGGTGATCGTGGACTGCCGGGGGATGGACATCCAGGCGGCGATGGCTCCGAAACTGATGGACGACGCCGGAAACGAGGTCTATGGCACGGTGCGCGTTTCCGCCGATTATGCGATTGCGGTCGGTATCGTCGGGTACCCGCGCTCGATGTCGGAGGCGATCCGCTCCCGACGCGCCGGGGCGCACCCGCTGATCGTCCGCGCGACCGGGGCGGGGGACAAGCACCGCTTCAACCCGACGATCTCCCGAAGCGACGCCGAACGTATCCTCGCCGCGAACGTACGCGATCATTTTCTGGAAAAAACGTCGGTCGTTTTCCTGGTGGACCCCCTGAAATAGAAAGCGAAAGGTGACGACTATGCCCCTCCGATCCCGCGCCCTTTTGCTCTGCGCCGTGTACGCGGCTCTGCTATTTCTCGTGTCCGCCCCCGCATACGGGGGGCGCGGGCGCGAGGGCGACGTGCTGAAAATCTTTAATAACCAGCGCGTCTATGTCATCAGCAACGTGGACGGCGACGCGCCCGCGCTCGCCGACCTGCTTCTTGCGGATTGCCCGGTCAAGGAACGCCGCGTCCTTTCGCTCAGCGAGTGGAACGCCCTGCCGAAGGAGACACGCTGGTACGTCACCTGCGTCTACCTGATTGACCGCGAACGTCTCGCAACCTGGGCGCAGGTGCCGCTCAACTGCCGCGCCGAAGTCACCGAAAACTGGACCGAGGTGATCCGCACCGGGCGCGACTGGGGAATCGCCTACGACATCACCGTTTCCGCCCCGGACGTGTCGAACCTGCGCCGCGCGATCAAAGCGTTTCGCAATCTGCGCGAGTCGCCGCGCAAGCCGCTTACCGAGACGGTGCGCTCGCTCGCCGTCGTGCCCATCGGCGACGGCGCGGAACAAGCCGCACAACCGTTCGTGAGCGAGACGCCGCGCGGCACCCGCCCGCCACATCACCTGCCCGCGCGTGATTACGAGCCGCGGCAGGGGCGTTTGACCGCGACCGACGAAGTCGTGCTGCTCGACCGCTCCTCCGCAGCGGCTACCGCGATCCCGTCCGCGTTCGCGCCGGTCGCCGATAAACTGCTGGCACCGGGGGGCGACGTGATCGCGTGGCGCGAAACCAAGCCGGGCGGCTACATCCGCGCCTACGTTTCCGCGCCGACCGCCGGGATGCTGCGCGCGGTGCTCCGCAAAAGCGGCGACAACCTGCTCGCCTTAGCCGCGTTCGAGAAGCCGACCGTGCTGGCGACCGCCCGCGATCTGCGCCCGGTGCGCCGGGTCGCGGTGGCGACGGTCGGCGGGGAGCGGATCGACGACACGACCGCGAACCGCATCGCGGGACTGGCGGCGAGCGAACTGCGCGGGCTGAACGCGTTCGAGGTGCTGGAACGGACCGCGCTGACCGCTGTATTAGCCGAGATCGCACTGGATCAGGCGGGGCTGACGCGCGGCGCGAACCGGGCGAAAGTGCGGCAGTTGGCGGCGGCGGACGCCCTGCTGATCGTGGATCTGTCGCGCTCCGAGGGCGGGACCGATTACTCGTCGTCGGCGAAACGCACCACGCCGCCCCTGTCGGGACCGCCGCGCCGCCCGTCCGAGCCGTCGCGCCTGCGCACCGACTTGAACGTCGGCGGCAGGGACGGCGAAATCGTGCGCGCCGTCGCCGAAACCCTGCTCAAAGGCGTCGTCGGCACCAAAACCGAGGAAGAATACACCGCCGCCCTCCGCGAATACCGCCGCTCCACGTTGCCATCGTGGGAGCGTTCCGTGTCGGACTACCATGCCCGCGCCGATGGTCGCCAGATCGAGTGGCGGCAGACGATCACGGCGCGTAGCACGGTACGCATCGCCGGTTCCATGCGCCTCGTGGACCTCGCCGACGGCATGGTGTTGTGGGAAGTCCCGCTCGCGTCGAGCGACAAAGAGGAGCGGACGCAACAAACGCGTACCGCGTACAGCACGGGCGAATCGTCCGGCGCGCCCGACGCCGCCGACCTGCCCGGCGGGAACGGCGAGATTCCCGGCGACCTGCTCGCCCGCACCGCCGAAGCCGCTGTCGCCGACTCGCTTAAATCCCTGCCCGCCACCGCGCTTTTGCCGGTAGCCGTCGCGGCGTCGGACGCGCTCGAACCCGACCCCCTCGCTGAAAAGGAACCGGCGGCGACGGCGGGCAAAGTAATCGACATCGACGGCGCGACGGTGTTAGTCGGGCTGGGCGCGTCGGACCGGGTAAAGATCGGCGACGTGCTGGAAATCGCGACCGAAACCGGGACAAAACTGCGGGTCTCGATCAAACGAGTCCGCCCGCGCACCTGCGATGCGACATTCGTCGCCAGCACAAACCCGGCGCACCGCATCCGTGTACAGATCGGCGACGTGGTAAAACCGGTCGTCAAGCCGTAAAATGAGACACAATGGCAGGCACGACAACAAAGGTTCAACCCCGACCCTGGCATACCGCGTCGTTTTATAACGCGCGTTTCGCGATGCTGTGTGTTGGCGTTTTCGCCAATACATCCGTGGGGAGATTTTCCTTTTTGTTCAGTGTGTTCAGCGTGTTGGCATTTTTCGACGCAGTATCGATAATCGCATGGCGACGAAACGAGATCGCGCTTCCAGCACCTTTAACAGATGGCTCGGTGCAGAGCGAAGCGCAGAAGAGAGCACTGTGGTGGGCTATCGTCGCTTTTTTGTTATTCTTCTCTGCAGTATTGCTCGTAGCAACGGGACTTGTTCCCCTACGAAACTATAATAACGCGATTGTTCAACTGGTCAGTTTTCCCCTCGCAAATTATGCGGGATGGCATCTGTTGTCATGGTTGCGTGAAGCGTTCGCGATAATGAGCCATTACAACACCGCAACCGTAAACCGTGATGCGATTTATGCCAATGCCCCGTTGCCAGTTCTATCGGGCAAAGGCAACGGTGGGACTCCATAAAGATAAACCAATGGCAAGCAAGACGAATAAAAAACTACCGCAACCGTGGCATACAGCGTCGTTTCATCGTGCTCGGCTTGCGGGCGTACTGTCCTATGTCATGGTAGCGTCTGTAACGGCAATTATTCGCGGAGATTTCCATATCACCATATTTTTTCTTTCCATGCTTGCGATGGTTGACGTTGCGACGATCATCGACTGGAAGAACGGCAAGGTGGTTACCTCACCGATCTTGGCATACGGTGCCTATGGGAGCAAAGATCAACAACAGCATTTAGCAATGACAGTAGGTGGGTTTTGTTTTGCAATGTTGTGCGCAATGTATGTCGTCGGGCGTGGGATAGTGAATGGAACCGTTAACCCGGTACTTGTCGTAACGGGCGTTATAGGGATCAACTTGTACGGCTGGTTTCTGTTGCCATGGTTGAGGGAAATTATCCCGATGATAAAGCAATACTATTTGCCGTCAAGCGCGTCATCGACGACTTCCACGCCGATGAATACTGCAACGCCTACCGATCCACAGACCCATTCTCAACGGCTACTCGCAGGAAGCGGCATCCGCCCATGAAACCGCCACTCGCCCTCGCCATTTGCGTTTGTCTTGCCGCGTTCCCCGTGCGAAGCACGTCCGGCGAAGCCACCGAGCGATCAACTTCAGTTGTTCGCAATTCAACTGTTCGTCTCCCCATCGCTCACACGCCATCACGCACCGACTCCCAAATCGTCCTCGCCGAAGGCCGCGCCGCCGTCGGACCGCCCGAAACCGGGGGCGCACTCGCTGCGAAACAAGCCGCCGTCGCCGTCGCGATGCGCAACGCCGTGGAAAAAGTCGTCGGGGTATACGTGGCGGCGAACTCGCTGACGAAAAACTATCAACTGCTCAAAGACGAAATCCTGACCCGCGCGGACGGCTTCGTCGTGCTCAAAGAGATCGTGCGTACCGAGCGGGAGGGGAACATCGTTCGCGTCGTGATCCGCGCCGAAGTTTCCACGCGCCCCCTTGCCGAACGGCTCAAAGCACTGCGACTGACGCGGGCGTTCCGCGTGTTCGTGCAGGTGCCGGACTCCCTGCCCGGCGTGGAAGTCGCTACCGCGTTTACCGACGCCGGGTTCCCGGTGGTCGAAAGCAAAGCCGACGCCGACATCATCGTCCGGGTGTCCCCGCGCTTCACGACCACAGCGCGAATGCCATTGAAAACCGCCGCCGGGGATATGACGCTCCATTCGGTCCGCGCCGACGTAAAACTGACCGCCACCCGCGCCGAAACCGGTGAGACTATTGCAACGTTCGCGGCGAACGACACGGCGGCGCACATCGCGCTATCGTCCGCTCAGACCGAGTCGGCGACCGCCGCGCTGACGAATATCCTGCCGCTGCTGACGAACGCAGTGCTGACGTTACCCGCGCAGGTTTCCGAACCGATAGAGATCGTCGTGTCGGGGTTGACCGGTGCGACCGAAGTCGCCGCCCTTGCGGAAGCAATCAACGTAGCCGCGCCGGGAATACAAAAAATAACGCGCCGCTCCTACGCGAACGGTCGCGCGGTCTACGAAGCCGACATCCTCGCCGACGCGACGCCGCTTCTGTCCCGTGCGTTGGAGACCGTGCCCGCGCTGAAAAGGTACCGGTTGCGCGTGACGATGGAGTCGCGGAGTCGGGTGGTGGTGGTGCGCGGGCAGCGGTAGCGGGTCACGTTTCGGACGGGCTACCGTGAACCGTTCTGTTTCGTTAATCCGCAGGATTACCAAGCGTTGCGCTTCCAGCGGAGGAATGAAATTCCCCGAACCCGTCCGAAACGTGACCCGCTACCGCTTCCCAATCACCTTGTTCCAGAGTGCCGCCGAAGTGTTCAACGCTTCGTAGGACGGCACCTCGACCGACGTGAACGTCTGCTGGAAACCCTGCGCCCGTCGCCGCGCGATCTCCGGGGCAAGCGATACGCTCCCGGATTGCCGTGTCGGGCGGAAGTGCGTGTTGACGCCGTCGCGCAGGGAATCCTCGCCGCCCAGGAATGTCAGCAGTTCCGCCGCCTGATCCTTCTGGTCCGGCGTTACCCAGTCCCCATTGATTAGGATGACCGCCTGCTCGGAAATCACGGTCGGACTCGGGTAGAGTACAGCAAGGTCCGGGTTCTTTACCGCCGCTTCCAGTGCGGCGGACTCATAGGCGGTAATCACATCGTAGCGGTTCGGGTCGGCAACGAATGCCTTCATCAGCGCGGACGATCCTTGGCGTACCGCCGCGTCGAGCGGCATCGTCGCCTCTATTTTCCGCAGGTACGCCGCGAACCCGCCGCTACTCGCCGCCTGTTCCGCCGTCACCGCGCCGTTCGTGCTCTGTACGTACGCGTCCAAAAGCAAGCCGAGGGTCAGGAAGCCGCTGTTCGACTTGATCGGATCGGCGTGCGCCCAGACGAACGGTCGGGTCGCGCCGGGCAGTTTCTTCTTGCCCTCGCTCAGGTTGCCCAAGTTCGCCCACGCGCGGGGACCGGAAAGCAAAGGGCGCAGGAATCCGGCTTTCTGCTTCGTCGTCACGAATACAATCGGGGTGCGCAGGTACACGCGGTAAGCGTTCGGGTCGCTGTCGTTGACCAGCGCGGTCCCGCCGTGGTCCTCCGCCCACTTTTCGCTCAGTCGCGTCGCCCAGAGCGGCGCGCTCGGACTCCACAGCGTCGGCTTCTGCTTGCCGTTGAGGACCGCCTGTAGCGCGTCGCGGGTTTCGAGGTATTCGATACGAACGTTGCCGCCTTTTTCCGTGTTGAACCGCTCCACCTGCGACTCCAGCCAGCCTTTTTTAGTCGCGGACGTGATTAGCGTAAGCGACGTTCCGGCGCCTTTCGGTCCCGAACCGCCACTGCTCTTCCCGTCATTTTCCGCCACTGTTGGGGAGCCTTTACCACCGGGTAGGGCGATGATCGTGGGATTGCCGCCGCTGTTTTTATAAAGTTGCCATCCGCCGAACGCCAACCCGGCTACCATCAGGACGATTATCAAGCGAATCGTATTTTTCAACGGCTTCTCCTTTGTTTAAATTGTTGTCGGAATCCCGACAATGCCTGTATAATGAAATCGGAGGCTCGGCTCAATGACTACGGTCGTGAGCGTTGCCTCCTTCTCTTTTTTGCGAGTCGGGGCGCGTCGTGAATGGGTCCGGCACGTAGACAATTCCATAAGATTCGACATCGCCTTCTTCACGTTTGACTTTGCCGCGCCACTGAAGTTCTCCCAGCATCCATCCAAATGCCGAAGCGACATCCTGACGTGAGGGGGCGTTCATGCCGCGCAATGGCAGCCGGAAACCCCAGTTGATGATGTATATGCACAGATCCGCTGCTTGCAAGGCGTAACTAATATCCTGGGTCACGAACAGGGGAACCGGGACAATTCGGGTAGAGCGAATGCGCCCGGTGTGGGAGCGGAGGAAATAATCGCCGATGCGCTGACCGAAGCGGCGGTCGTTTGTTTTTTCGATCTGGTCCATAACGAGTAGACCCGTTTCATCTTCCTCCTCTAAAAGATAGAAGTACCTTTCTAACAGGAAGACCAGGTCTTTTCGTAAATACGACGGGTTATAGCCCGCCGGTTGTTTCCCAACCCCGCGCGGGATCGCTGTCGCGAGTAGGTACGCCCCTTGCTCACGGAGAAGTCGAATAGCATTTTCTGCGAAGTAGAGGCATGCTTGTCCATAGGCAGTAAAATGCAGTCTGCCGGGCGACTCCTCTACTTCACCACTCTTTCTCCGTTCCTTATTCTTTTCGTTCCGATCAAAGAATTCTTTGACGAGTTTGCAACGTACTTCAGGGGTAAACTCATATGGCTCTCCCGTTTTAGGATTAGTCTGTGCAGCCCAGCGGAACTTATCCGAATCCAGCAGTTTCTCGCCTTTGATTTCACTACCATAGTCGTGTAGGTGCAATCCGAATGACGCCATCTCCAATTCGCGCATCTGAAGCGCGAAAGCCCAAACCCGCGAAGCGTGTAGAGCTATGCCGCCCCGGACTTCGTAAGGCATCTGTTTATGGTCATGCCCGCTCTCGTCCATGAACAGGATGAAACTCATAACTTTGTAAAAGCCTCGCGCACTTCGCCCAGTGTCGCCAGAAACTCCGGCGTATTTTGATGGTTCTTGCGCCACGCCAGCCCGCGCTCGGCGAGGTCGCAGATCTGCTGAATCCGCGCCCCGGGGATCGGCTTGCCCGCTGCGTCGTGGTCGCGCCCCAGAAGCCAGACCGTGTCGCACACCGCAAGCGCGGCGTCGATGTCGTGCGTCACGATAATGATCGTTTTCAGTTCGTCGGTCTGCGCGATCTCGCAAATGAAGTCGGACACGCGCTGGATGGCGATCAGGTCCAGACCGGAAAACGGCTCGTCCATGAGCAGGAAGTGATCCGAGCACATGAACTGTTGCGCGATGGCGACCCGCTGCCGCTGCCCGCCCGACAGTTGCACCGGGTAGTGACTACTCTGCTCCTCGATGCCGAACCGCTTCAAAAGATCGGTCGCCTTGCGCGTCGCCTCGTCGCCGGACAGCCCGGCTTGCCGCCCGGCAACCGCTAAATTTCCCAGCACCGTGCGGTGCGAAAACAGGGGATAGTGTTGCGCGACGACACCGACCATGCCGCGTTCGACGGGGACCATCTTCTCTGTGACGAAAACCTCGCCGGTATCCGGTTTCATCAGCCCGGCGAGACAGCGAAATAAGGTGGTCTTACCGACGCCCGAGGGACCGAGGAGACCGATCACCTGTCCCTGCTCAACACCGGGGCGGGTGATGTTTTTGACCTGCAAATTCAGATCTTTCAAAATCGGCTTGTCACCATACGTTACGGAGACATTCCGCGCCGAAAGGATCGTTTCCTTGACTTCGTAGCCGTTGGGCATCGGGTTACGCTTCCTTCCGTTCCAGTGTCAGGTCCGCGTAGGGGCAGATGGTCCGGCGCAAAAAGCCGATGACTGCGTCCTGTGAAAGTCCCAGTCCGAGGATCACCAACTGGATCGCGAACACTTCGGGGATGTTGAACTGCTTGTTCTGGTTCAGGAGCATCACGCCGACGCCGCCCGTGCTACGCACAATCCCTTCGACCATCGTGAGCAATGTCCAGCCAATCGCGGCGTTCTGCCGGAGCACCTCGAACGCCCTGTCCGCCGTGCCGAGGATCACCACTTCGCCGACGACGCGCCATTCGCTCATGCGCAGGGTGCGGGCGTAGTCAAAATCGGACTTCGGGATCGCGGCAATGACGGATGCCATCGAGGTCACGAAATACACGGTCATCCCGAAGACAAGCAGGGCGAGTTTCACCGTGCCGCCGTCTTTGAAAAGAAGCGTGAACAGGAGCGAGAACCCGACCAGCGACAGGAACCGCCCCCGCGAAATCGCGTTCACGATGGGGCGGAAGAACGGTAGCACGGTCAGGTATGCCAGGCTGAGCGAGATCGCCGCCGACCACGCGAGGGCTTGCAGGTTGAAGAGGAACGACGTGATCAACTCCTGCGCCAGCCCCTGATTCATCCACAGGTTGCCGAGCGCGGTCCAAACCTCGCCCGGTCGGGGGAGTGCCTTGTACGGCGAGGTTAGCCAGACCGCGAAAAACACGCCGATCTGAAGCGCGATCAGGAGCCGCATCACGCCGCCGCTGACCACAGCGTTGGGCGAGAACACCCCGAGGATGCCCGCGCCCCCTTTCGGTTTCGCGGGCTTGCCGTCCGCCGTATCAGCGGCGGACGTTTTCGTCTTTTCCGTAACTGCCATGAAGTTTATCCGCCGGTGTTACCCAGTAGCACGATCTCCACGCGCCGGTTCTGCGCCTTGTTCGCCTCGGAACTGTTCGGCACGACCGGGTTTTCCGAGCCGTGCGAGAAGACTCGCACACGACCTTGCGGGAAGTTGACCGGCGATTTTTTCCGGAGCCACTGCTCTACCGCGAACGCCCGCGCTTCGGAAAGTGCCATGTTCTTCGCCGGGTCGCCGACATTATCCGTGTGCCCGTGAACCTCGACTACCGTGTTTCCGGCGATCAACAGGTCGCGCTGGAGTTGGGTCAACTGCGAAACGGTGTCCGGCGTGAACGATGCCTGCCCGGTCTTGAATTGGATTTTCCAGGCGCGGCGGCTGATCTCCTGCCGGTTGGACGCGCTCGGGGCGGTGTATTTCGGCAACTCGGCTTTCGCGACCTGCGTGGTCGTGCCCTTCGTTTTCGTAGCGATTGCGCGCAGATAGGACTTGTCGGTGATCTCTTCGGCGGACGGGAAGTTCGGCATCAATTCGGGATACTGTTGCTTGACGACATTCCCGAATACCGTGTAGGTGGCGGCGAACAGGTCGCTCGAACCCGGGACCATCCCGAACGTCAGCAGGGCGTCGCGCAGGTTGTTCACCGTGGACCCGCCGAGCGGAACCTCGTTGCCGTCGGCGTCGGTCTCGATCACGCCTTTGTAGTATTTCGCCCAGTACGCCGCGTCCTGCTCCTTGTACACGGCGGCGGAAACGGCTGCGGCTTTGTTCAGGGCGGCGGGGTTTTTCTTGACCTGATCCGCTCCCTGATAGAACGCCGTCAGCATCCCCTGGACTTCCTTGCGGTTGTCTTTCATCCACTTGTCGATCCCGATCACGATGCACGGCATCTGCGAGTTATACTCTTTCGTGGAAACAATCGAAACCAGTCCGCCTTTTTTCTGCACGATGGTCACGTCGCCCGGGGTCCAGGTCACGGCTCCCTTCACGGTGATATTTTTCGTCTCGCCGGTCAGTTTGCCGTTCTTGACCACGGGACGTTTTTCCGTGTAGCCGGTCACATATTTTTCGGCGGCGTCGATGTAGTCGTTCGCCGCGACCCAGTTCAGCGCGTCCGGGTCATAGGTTTTTTCGTCGGGATTGTTTTTGAGTCCGTTGTCGGCGAGCCACTTTTGCGCGATGTTCCAGTCGCCGTCGCGCAGATAGCCCGCGACGACGCCACCCCGGGACGAGCGCGGGGTGATTTTCCACGCGGGCGGTCCCATGAACTTGTCCTCGCCACGCGAATAGCCGCAGGTGGCGATCACTTTCGCCTTGTACTCCGGTCCGTACTTCGAGAGCGACTTATTCAGGCTCGACAGGAACGCCGCGCCGCCGTCACCCATGATCGCGACGAAGTGCGCCCCGCCGGTCGGGTTCTTGTCGCCGCGCGAGAGCGAGTCGGCGAACGTGACCAGGGCTTCCTGCATCTTGCTCGCGTCGTCCTGACGCGAAAGTTGCAGGTTGACGCGCTGGTTACACATCAAGGAGGTCCGGGTGGACTGCGGGGCACTGTTAGCGTACATGATGCCCATCTGCGCGTTCCACGCCCAGACCAGCATACGGACATCTTTACCGCCTATGCACCGGTCGCTCGGACCGCCGCCGCTGGACCCGCTACCGCCGCCCACAACGGGTGTTTCGGATAGATCGCCGCCGCTATCCTGATTCAGTGCCGGCAGGTCCGCTTTCGCCGGCACCACCGCCTCTTTCACCTTCGCCGCCGGGAGGACCTGCCCGATCATCCGGCGTCCGCCTTCCGACGCCTGCATCAGCTTGTAGCCGCCGATTGCCAGACCCACCACCACCAGGAAAATGATAATTTTGGTCGTTGTCGAACCGTTCATCGCGCACCCGTTCCTTTACTACGCTTGTCGCTCTTCGTCATTCGGGCGAAATGCCCGCTATCCCTGAGACCCCCATCCGCGAACGTGGTTGCGGGAGTGGCGGGAAGTACGCTTACTACACCGTAGTTTCGCGCCGGATCGGGTGATTTCCTGCGTGTCCCGCTGTCGTCGCAAATCCGGAACTTTCGCGCGGCTACACCGTTTGACAAAAATAGTGCCAAACCGGTACCCTGTTCCTATTGCTTGATGTTTAAGGAGCGAATTTTCCCCCATGATTTTCCCCCGACTTTCCCGACGCGAACTGATGCGCTGTTGGTGTGGCGGTGCTGCGGCGTCTCTGTCCGCCGTGGTTTTGTTCGGTACGCTGGGATGCCAGCAGGAAACACCGCCGTCCGCGACCGCTTCCCCCGGTGCGATGGGTAGCGAGTTCCCGCCGAAGCCGGAAGGCACCTTCAAGGTCGGGTTGATCACGCCCGGATCCACGAAAACCGACAAGGCGTGGAGCGGTCTGGCGTGGCAGGGCGTACAGAACGTCGCCAAAGAAACCGGCGCGACCGTCACCCCGCCCGTGGAGAGTCCGGACGCCGCGTCTGTCGCCGGGGCACTGCGCAACCTCGCGCAGGACGGCAACCAGCTCATCTTCCTGCACGGCTCCGAGTATGACGACGCGGCGGCGTCCATCGCGCCGGACTTCCCGAAGACAACGTTCGTGGTGGTCGGCGGGCGCACCGAGAAGCCGAACCTGACCCCGATCAACTTTTCGGCGGGCGGGGCGGTGTATCTGGCGGGCATGGTCGCCGGGAGCATGACGAAGACGAACAAGATCGCGTGCATCGGCGGTGCCGAAATACCCATCGTCAAGGAGTCGTTCGATAACTTCGCGCTGGGCGCGAAATCGGTGAACCCGAAGGTCGATGTGCGAGTGGTTTTCATCGGCGATGAAAAAGACATCGCGAAAGCCAAGCAGCAAACGCAGGCTCTCTTAGCCGAGGGCGTGGACGTAGTCCAGCACAACGCGAACGACGCCGGGCGTGGCGTCGCACAGGCGGTCGAGGGCAAGCCGGGCACCTGTTTCATGGGCGCGAACGCCGACCAGAGCGATCTGGCGACGAAGCAAAACCTGGGTTCGTTCGTGCTGGATGTGCCATCGGCGTATTTAGCGGTCGGGAAACGGGTCGCCGAGGGCAAGGGCGACGGCAAGGCGGTGAAAGCCGGTCTCGCCGAGCACGCGGTCTACTTCAAGTTCAACGACCGGTTCGGCGGCACGATTCCGCAGGAACTGAAAGATAAAGTAGCCGCCGCCGAGAAGGACATCATCGACGGAAAAGTCGCCCTCAAAAAATGAGCGACGCTCCGGTCCTCGAAGCGCGGAAGATCACCCGGCGTTTCGGTTCGTTCACCGCGCTCGATGAAGTCGATTTCTCTGTCGGGGAGGGCGAGATCGTCGCCCTCCTCGGCGAGAACGGCGCGGGCAAGTCCACGCTGATGAACCTGCTGTCCGGCTTGGTCGCGCCCACGGACGGTGCGATCCGGATGGACGGCAAACCGGTGCGGTTCGCCTCCCCGACGGACGCGACGGCGCGCGGGATCGGCATGGTACACCAGCATTTCCTGCTCGTCCCGACCGTTTCCGTCGCGGAAAACCTCCTGCTCAGCGCGAGTCGGCGGGCGGGCGGAGCGTTCTCGTACCCGGTCGATGCCGTGGTCAAAGAGGCAAAAATTCTCGCCGGTCGCCTCGGTTGGACGATCCCCTGGAATCAGTTGGCGGGCGACCTGCCGGTCGGCACCCAGCAACGCGTCGAGATACTGAAAGCCCTGCGCGGTCAGACCCGCGTCCTGATCTTCGACGAGCCGACCGCCGTTCTCACCCCGACCGAAACGCCCGAACTGTTCGCCACGATCCGCCGTCTCGCCACCGAAGGGCGCGGCATCGTCTTCATCTCCCACAAGTTGGACGAAGTCCTGTCGCTTTCCGAGCGGGTCACGGTGCTCCGGCGCGGAAAGGTGGTCTTCGAGGGGGCGACGGCAAAGGTAAACGAGGCGATTCTGGCAGAGGCTATGGTCGGCAAGGACTCCGAGGCGGCGGGGCTGTTGCGGGCGACGACCTCGTTGTCCCCCCGGGAGTCCCCCCTATCCCCCAGCCCCTTTCCCCCCTCGGAAGGGGAGAAAGGGGAGTCAGTCACCCGGGACGATTCGCTTCCGGTAACGCCCTCTGGCTCCCCTTTCTCCCCTTCCGAGGGGGGAAAGGGGCTGGGGGATAGGGGGGACGACTCCTACGCCCTCCAACTCACCAACGTCTCCCTGCGCCACGCCAACTCCTCCCGCCCCTTGCTCGACGACGTCTCGTTCGCCGTCGCGCCCGGCGAAATCTACGGGGTCGCGGGTGTCGATGGCAACGGGCAGGAAGAATTGGCGGCTATACTGTCCGGGTTGGTTCGCCCGACCGGGGGCACGGTGCGCGTCGGGAAGGTCGAACCCGCACCGTACGCGGATTCGTTCCGGCGCGCCGGGGTCGTTGTGATCCCCGCCGACCGTCAGGCGCGCGGCTTGGCGATGCCGCTGAGCATCACCGAGAATATCGCGCTCGGGGCGTACGACGATCCGAAGTACCGGCGCGGTCCCGTGCTCCTGTGGGGCGCGTTGCGCGAACGCGCCGACGCATTGATTCGCGGGTTCGACATCCGCGCGACGGGCGCGGGTTCCCCGGTGCGCGACCTGTCCGGCGGGAACCAGCAGAAAGTGGTGATCGCCCGTGCGTTGTCGAGCGATCCGAAGGTGGTTATCGCGGTCAACCCGACGCGCGGCTTGGATGTCGGCGCGATTGCGTACGTGCATAATAGTCTGCGGCGGGCGCAGGCGGCGGGCGCGGCGGTGGTGCTGATCTCGACCGAACTTTCCGAGGTGCTGACACTCGCCACGCGCACGGTCGCCGTTTTATACGAAGGGCGGTTCACCGGCACCGTCGCGCCGGACGCCCCGCGCGAACAGATCGGTCTCCTGATGGGGGGCAAGTCGCATGAATAAAACCGTGCGCGATGGTTTGCTATTCCTGCTCTGCTTCGCCTGCGGCACCCTGATTCTCGCCGGGATCGTGCGGGCGGCGGGCGCGTCGCCGGTCGCGGTCGCGGCGGCGTTGTACAAGGGGGCGTTCGGGTCCCGCTACAACCTAGCGGAAACCGTGATTCAGGCGACGCCGCTCCTGCTCGCCGGGCTTTCGGTCGCGCTATCGTTCCAGTGTCGCCTGTTCAACATCGGTGCCGAGGGGCAGTTAGTGGTCGGCGCGATGGCGGCGGTCGCCGTCGGCACCGGCTCGTTCCCGCCGTCCGTGCAACTGTTGCTGTGCCTCGTCGCGGGCGCGGGCGCGGGCGCGCTCTGGGCGGGGATCGCCGCCGCACTCAAAGTGTATCGCGGGGTGCAGGAAGTGCTTTCGACGCTTCTGCTGAATTTCGTCGCCGTGCAACTCCTCGCCTACGCCGTGCGCGGACCGCTTCAAGAAACGGAAAAGTACCTGGTGCAGTCGGACCGGATAGCAATCCCGGCTCGCTTACTTTTGTTGCTCCCGGCGTCGGGCGATATGCCTGCGACGCGACTTCATGCCGGAGTGATTATCGCGCTGGTCGTTACGTTGTTCGTCTGGGTCTACCTGCGCTTTACGGCGGGCGGGTTCGCGCTCCGCGCGGTCGGGGCGGGTGCCGGTGCCGCCGAACTTGCCGGGATCTCGGTCCGCAAGACGCTGATCAAAACGTTCCTGCTGTCGGGCGCGCTCGCCGGACTCGCCGGGGCGATCCAGGTCTGCGGCGTCACCTACTTCCTCGGGGACCGCTTTTCCGGCGGCTACGGCTACACGGCAATCGCGGTGGCATTGTTAGCGCACCAATCGCCGGGCTGGATCGTGGTTTCCGCGCTCTTCTTCGGTGCGCTGACTGCCGGGTCGTCGTCGGTGCAGACGGCGGGCGTTTCGCCGGTCGTGATCCAGGTCATGCAAGCCGTGGTGTTGCTCGGGTTGCTCGCGTTCGGATACCTGCGCGGGCGAACGAGCGGCAGCAACGTCGTGAAAGCGGGGGGCGCGGATGCTTGACATCGGCTTCGTCGCGCAAACGCTGACCGCCGCCGCGCCGGTACTCCTCGCCGCGCTCGGCGGGGTCTGGGGCGAGCGTTCCGGCGTAATAAACATCGGCTTGGAAGGCTTGATGATCTTCGGTGCGCTGACCGCCGTGGTTGTCGCCATCGTCACCGGGTCGCCGTTCCTGGGAGTGCTCGCCGCGCTCCTCGCCGGAGTCGCCGGTGCCGCGCTGTTCGGGATGTTCGCGATCACGCTCCGGCGCGACCAGGTGATCGTCGGCACCACGCTCAACTTCCTCGCACTCGGCTTGACCGGGGTCTGGTACCGCGCGTGGCTCGACGGTCCCGGCATGGGCAAAGTCGCGCCCGGACTGCCCCCGGTGATCGGGCAGGGCGGGGGCGGGATAAACGCGCTGACGCTGTTCGCACTCGCGCTCGCCCCCGCGACCTACTATCTTCTGTTCCGTACCCGCCTCGGGCTGATGGTGCGCGCGACCGGCGAAGTCCCGGCGGCGGCGGCGGCGGCAGGGGCGCGCGTGAACCGGGTCCGCTTCATAGTCACGCTCGCCGTCGGCGCGTTGTGCGGTCTGGGCGGCGCGGCACTCTCCATCGGCATCGGGAACTCGTTCACGGAAGGCATCACCGGGGGGCGCGGCTTTATCGCGCTGGCGGTAGTGGTTTTCGGACGCTGGAACCCGCTCGGTGCACTTGGAGCGTCGCTCCTGTTCGCCGCCGCCGACACCGTGCAACTGACGCTCCAGGCGAAAGGCACCTTCCCGAAGGTGCCGTACCCGCTGTTTTTAGCCGTGCCGTATGTGCTGACGCTGGTCGCGCTGGCGGTGCGCGGCGCGAAAGGCAAGCCGCCCGCCGCGCTGGGGACGCCGTTCGAGCAAGGGTAGCGACGACGGGGATGTTCCATCCTCCGGTGGAAGCGTTCCGCTTGCGTTCCCTGCGGGAACGGGGCTTGCCGAACGCGTCAGGCGATCCCGTTTACCCTTCCTGTTCCCGCAGGGAACGCAAGCGGAACGCTTCCACCGGAGGATGGAACATCCCCGCTTACGGAACTATACGGCGACCGTGGTTTGTTCCTCACACAGCAAGTTAATTCTGTGAAGGAACAAACCATGAAACAAACTCCGAACTATAGAGCCTCTTTCAAAAATGTAGATTCATTCCTTCGTCTTACCTACCTGCTCCGCAAAGAGAGCGAGCACGCCAAACATAATATGCAAATGAACTTTC